>CAADGU010000277.1 GCA_900696625.1 uncultured Chloroflexota bacterium
ATCCAGGCCGATTATAACCAATTCACCTCTCTGACCAATTTTGCCACCGGCAATCTTAGCATCCTCTCACACCGTCCGGGTAAGGCTGATATAATGCAGCTATGATATGTAACAGGTAATTACGTAATTACCCAATTACGCAATTACCCAATTACACCATGATCGTGGAATGGGCAGACAAACGTTTACGGCCGTCTGAAAACTGGCTGGTTCTGGCATTGCTGGCGACGGCGGTGGTGCTGCTGGTCACGGCTGTGCGCGAAGTGCGCTGGACGCCGGAAGATAGCGTGATCATTCCGGCAGCGTTGGCGGGGCTGTTGTTGGGGACGCTGCTGGCACAACGGCCGTTACACACCTTGTGGGCCTGGCTGCTGCTACTCCTTTATGGTTTGCTCATCACCTTTGTCACCCTGGCACGTCTGTGGCCGCCACTGGTGATACTGGCTGAAGGTTGGGGAGCTACCCGCCAATTCTGGCTGAACCAGGGTGCGCTCTTTTACGACCGGGCCGGAAGCTGGCTGTTGGCCATCACCGGTGGTGGCAGCAGCCAGGAAACCATCGCTTTTACGGCCGTCATGGGGCTGGCGGCGTTCCTGCTGGTGGCGTTTGCCGCCTGGACCACCTGGCGCTGGCAACGGCCGTTGCCCGGCTTGCTGCTCATGGGGCTGGTGATGGCCTTCAACGGCTACTTTGGCGTGGCCGACATCTGGTGGCTGGTATTGTTTGTGGGAGTGGCGGTGTTGTTGACGGCCGTTGTCAACTTCACCCACCTGAAAAGCGAATGGACCCACAACCAGGTAGATTATCCAGAAGACATCCAGTTTGAATCCATCGGCTACGCCGCCGCAATCGCCCTTTTTTTGCTGGCGCTGGCGATGCTGCTGCCCAGCTTTAGCATCAGCCGCATCCAGGCATGGTTTGCCGCGTTAGCGCCCGTCACTGCCGCTGAATCTTCCTTTGAGCAGGCATTTACCGGCATCGAAGTGCCTCGCCAGCAGTTGAGTACACCGGATCATGGCGGTGTGGGCGGCAGTGGCATTTTGCCCCGCCAATATCTGTTGGGCCTGCCCCCGGAACTGGCCGAAACGGTGGTGATGACGGCCGTTGTCACCGTAGACATCCAGGGGCAGTCATTCGCCGCCCCGGCAGAACTGCTAACCGGCGTACATTGGCGCGCCCTCAGTTACGATGTGTATACCGGCAAGGGATGGGCCGTTTCCGAAGAGCGTCTGGAACCAATACCGGCCTTTCGCCTCATCCCCTCGCCGCCCCATGAAAGCCAGACGCCCCTGACCCAATCCGTGTACTGGCAGCAAGACAACCTGTTCATCCGCTATACCATTGGGCTGCCTTACCTGTTTGACCAGGCCACGACGGTCTCCTGGCGGGGCATCAACGACCTGGCGCGCGTCCGGGCGCAAACGGCCACCAGCCGCCACTATACCGCCAATTCGCGCCTGGCAACGGCCACGCCAGAACAACTGCGCCAGGCTCAGCTGGAAGATGTTTCGCCGGTGCTGCTCAGCCGCTATACGGCCTTACCGGATGATTTGCCCCGCCAAATTGGCGAGCTGGCCCAAGAGGTCGTCGCCGGCTACACCACGCCCTATGACCAGGCGCGGGCGCTGGAACAATTTTTGCGCCAATACCCCTATTCGCTGGACACACCCCTGCCCCCCGCTGGCGTGGACCCGGTGGCCTACTTTTTGTTCGATTTACAAACGGGTTATTGCGATTATTACGCCTCCAGCATGGTGGTGATGGCGCGGACGCTGGGGCTGCCTGCCCGGCTGGTGGTAGGCTACCTGACACAGCCACCGGATGAAACAGGTATGCAAACGGTACGGCAGGTCAACGGCCACTCCTGGGCGGAAGTTTATTTTGCCGATTATGGCTGGGTGGAGTTTGAACCGACGGGCGGTTTTGTTAGCCCGCGCGACACGGCCGTCTGGCTCAATCCGGCCAACTTTAACCTGGAAGTTGGTCCGCCGCCGCTAAACGAGTACACGCCGCCACCGATTCCGCCGGCGTCACCGGTGCGGCCGTTTCCCTGGCCGCGCCTGATCATCATCGGAGTGCTGGTGGTTGCTTTGTGGTGGTTGTGGCGACGGCAACGACGGGAGCAGGCCAGGCGGGCTGATGGAGTGGTGTGGAGCTACGGCCGTTTGCAAGACAACGCCCAAAAAATTGGCCTGTCCCCCACCGCCAGCCAGACGCCTACCGAATTCAGCCAGGCACTCCTGGCGCGGCTGGCCCAATTCGGCCAGGGCAAACGGCTGGCCGCCACCACCGCCGCCATGCGCGCCCCCATTGCCCACATTACCCTGCTCTACAACCAGCGCCGCTACGGCGGCCAGGACACAGGCGGCCACGAAGAAGCCACCCGCGCCTGGAAACAGTTGCAACGGCCGTTTTGGCGCTTACGCTTCACGCGCAAAAAAGAGCCTCAGGAATGATTGAAATTAGGCTCTACAGGATTTCATGGGGTTCGGCGTGACATGTGACGAGTGATGCGTGTGGTCTCTCTGGTCACGCATCACAGCCTGCCCTGAGCTTGTCGAAGGGGCCTGTCAACCCCCTGAGTTCCCAAAGAGTCATATTTGACGGCCGTACCCCCTTTCACTACACTGGCAGATAACAAACATACGAGGAATTTTGCATGAATATCAGGACACAACTGAGCCGTTTGGTGGGTGAGTGGGTGGGGACAAATCGGGTGTGGTTGATGCCGGGGGAACCGGTGCGGGAGTCGGCAACGGCCGTCACCATTGCCTTAGCCGCGCGTGATGGGTTTGTCACCTTTCGCTACACCTGGGCGGACGATGGTCAGCCGCAGGATGGGCTGTTGATCTTGCGCAACGCTGCCGCACCGGGCGGCGTTGACATGGTATGGCTGGACTCCTGGCATACCGGCGGGCAGTTTATGGTTTTCCAGGGTGAGGCGGACAGGGACGGCCGTGTCTCCGCCCTCAGCAGCTACGCCGCCCCACCAGGGCCAGACTGGGGCTGGCGCATCGAATTGGTCACCGACATGGCCGCCGACACGGCCGACGCGCTCGTCCTCCGCATGTATAACATCCCCCCCGGTGAAAACGAACTGCTGGCTGTGGAAGCACATTACGGCCGTGTCCATGCTGCTTGAACCAAAGGAAAGTCTTGTGGCATAATATCTCAAGTTGGCCAGAAAGTTTATATGGATTGTTTGTCGCCGTCTGGTGATTACTTTCTTGAGGTTTAATTATGGTGTTACGGGAAACAGTCAAAAAACAAATTGATTCATTAAATGAAAATCAGCTTTTTAGAATTGCTGATTACATCTTATCGCTCAAAGTTCAAACCAGGAGTGTGATAAATACAACCCCTTTTTGGCAAAATGCAACGCCAAAAGAGCGCGCTGAAGATTTCCTGGAGTGGGTTTCTGGATTGAATAAAACTGGTCTAACGTTACCTGATGAAGCGTTTGATCGTGGTAGCATTTACGAATCGTGACAACATATGAAATTGATACTGATATGTTACCTGAATATGATTTTGGTGGTAAAAAGGGTACACGCGGGAAGAATTATCAAGCCTATCAACAGGGACACACGGTCAAAATCACGGAAGAAGACGGCCGTGTCACCACCCAACATTTCACGCTGGAAGATAGGGCCGTGTTATTAGCGCCGGATGTGCGGGAGTATTTTCCCGACTCTGAAAGCGTGAATCAAGCTCTGCGTGGGTTAATTCGTTTGATCCCACAGAAAGTAACTTAGGAGAGCAAATTGTCGCACAATTTGTGGCATTCAAATCATCAACGATTTCAAAATGAACATGGCATTGACATTGATGAGCCGCAAGTCTTTGACTGTGGCATATTGGTCTACTTTCGCAGCCACCATGTAATGTGCATTGAAGTCGCAGATAGTAGAAAGGCCAGTTATGAGCCTTTTTATTTGTGGCTTGAACCAGTGTGGTACTTTGAAGGACCGACACAATGGCAAGGAATCGATTTTCGGCTCGGCACGTTTGAAGAATGCAAAGAATTAGTTAGTCAAGGCTGGCTCAACGTTAGTGATCTCATAGATGAAGTCGTCAATGAACACGTTTTGCTAATTTTAGAACGTCCGACGTTTCGAGTGCGGATATTGACGTATCGTTGCGACATAGTCACCGAGCGACCCAACATTCAAATCTTAGCTCCAAAACAATCTGATTTGCCATGATATGCAAAGTTCATTCATAAACAAGGTGAGCCGCCAAACGCAGACATCTTGTATCCAAACGCCCGCTAACAGAGCTTACAGCCGACGCGAAGTTGGGCGGCTTAAAAGTCAGTCACCACCAATCATATGACTATCGCTGAGTTAGTACAGGCTATTTGTGAAACAGACTACTGGAACGGCAAAGAAATTCCACAATCTGTTACCGAAGAATTAGCCCGTTTATCTTCCAATGACTATGGGCAGGTTGTGCAGTCATTGTTGACAGAACCAGTGCCTGACCACGACCATTTGCGTGGTACTGAGTACCGAAACACCTATAAACACCGCATTTATGGCTGTATTCTGTTTGCATTACGTCCAGTACCACAACTTTATCAAGATGTCCTTATTGGGGCTTTAGGTATTGACGACCCATCATCCATACAATGTGGCGCGTTTGCACTACGACAAGCCAAGCCCATCGAGCAAATAGGGTTAGATTTACTTGAAGTGCTTGAGCAACAAAAAGGGAATCAAAAGGCAGTAGAGGGTGTGCGTGATTTGTTTTACTGGCTTGGCTTTAGCTCAACAGGTAAAGTCCAACCGTATAACGGCGGTATTGAGATAGACAAGAATTTAGCAACCCTTTGGATTGAAAGAATACCGCCTGAGTCTGACACTGGTAAACTTGCAGAGGTGGCTTCAAAAGTAGCGCGGGTTATTCTAATATCTCAATAAGGTCAGTGATGAAATGCCTTTTCTTGATCCAACCACCCAACACACACCTCCAGACGACGTTGCTCCGCTCCGCAACCCGGCTGACGCGCTCCATTAGGCTTTTCTATGTTTACCAGAAGCGACCTTGAAAAAATTCCCGTTGAGCAGCTTACTCACTGGAAAACTGTGACCCACTATCCGAGGCTGTACTATATCACATATCCCTTAAGCGCATTCCGCAATGCCTCTTCAGAAGAATGTATTCGTGTCACTCGCGCTCGCAGGCAGATTGAAGACAATGGCTTAAGGTTCTGGCTCTCTGAGGAATGGCTTGACGATTGGCGCGGCAGAGAGGTGCATTTCTCAAAATACGTTCGAAACGCCGAGTTTGAGTTAATTTCGGAGGATGATTTCAACCGCATAGTTGCCGAACAGGCTAGCCGTCTAATTGCCCCATTCGAACAGCCGTTGCACCCGCCATCTGGTTTCATCTGCGCACAACTGATGTTCTCAATGAATTCAGACTTCATCGTTTCATTGATTGCTGAGTACGAGGATGAGTTTGTCCACTTCCACTGGAGCACAACCGCGTGAGCCTGAAGTTCGCGGTGGTATATTCGCGCTACATCCTAACTGATCGATGCAATGGACACCTGTTCATATGGTTGTTTCGGCCACGCAGAGCGAATGTCTCCGAATTCGGGCGTTAGGTTTGATCCGCTAGATTTTTTGTTGTTGTCAGTCACGGCCGTACTCCCCCTCCCCCCTTCTCTCCACCACCAGTCGAAGGAGCTGTTTTGTTTGACGGCCGTACCCCCTTCCACCACACTGGCGGCAACAGTCTGGATGTAATAAACTGTTACTATTCAAGAAACATCAATAGAGGTGTAATGACGATTTGTTGTGTAATGAATCGCCATAATAGTTAGCCAATCATATGCATCAGCTTATCGGGCTTTGGTCTATCGATTGCCTATTTGGTCCAGGCGCACAAGAAGATACTTTTCTGGTATTCAAGGAAGATGGGACGGGATGGATTGAATTTGCCCACCACGTCACGTGCGAGGTAGATACGTTTCACTGGGAAGCAACGGGTGATGGCTGTATCCGCATTCGAGGAGATCGATACTTCTTTGACGGGCAAGAATCCACTTCCAAGTTTAACTTCGATAGGCTCCCATACATCATCGCTGAGGAAACCACCCCTGATGGGGTCAACAGACCAGTGGTAGCATTCGCGCAGCCAGTTTGGCTTGAGGAAACTCGGTGGGGGTTGCTTAGGCGAGATGTCACGGAACTGACTGTGCCCGAAGCTAAGCGTTTCATAGATGGCTAACAAGCGCGTCAAATTTGCTGTTGATGACAATCACGGGCGTACCCCTCCCCCCTAAAAAACAACAGGTAAAAACCATTCCGCAGCAGTGCAGTGCCAGGCACAGGGCAGCAGCTATCTGGTCAACCAACACGGTTTTACCCTGTGCCTGGCACTACCGGGACTATCTGCTCCGCCTCAAACCAGCCATCGCCCCACTCATCTTCCCGCCAGATGCCGCTGAGGCGCAACGGCCGCCACCGTTCCACCTTCTGATTCAACCCCCGCACCAACTTCACCACTACAAAATCATCCCCATCCCCCACATAAAAGCCCCGCCCGCCCGTCCAGCCCGGCAGGCGCACCCCGGCA
>CAADGU010000278.1 GCA_900696625.1 uncultured Chloroflexota bacterium
CAAGTGAAAGCTTTTCTCGTTGACCGCATCTTTGAGAAGCAGAAAAAGGTCACCGCTGAAGAGCGAGCCACACTCCAATTGTGCCCGCGACCGATTTGTCCAACCTGGAATTACGTTATCAAGCCGCATCCTTGCTCTGGATGATATTCAACTGTAAAAGTGCTAACTTATTTTTGCGCGCTTACTTAGAACACCTGTAATCTCTTGATCGCCCTGTTTTGCAAATCCACTGTGAAATCACTTTAACGCTACGGTGCTGTAATCACAGGCAAGAAGATCTGCATCTCGCTGCCAGGCCCAGTAGAGACGGAAACCTGGTTGGAAAAGGAGCTTTCCCGGCCCAGGTAATCATAGGCCGTTACGGCAAAGTGAAGTGAGCCGGCGTTGGTCAACCCGGTTAGTGTGACGCTCGTATCCTGTCCGATGTCAATTGGTGATGCGCCGGCCGGCAAATTCTGGCCGTCAAAGATACATTGATCGCCGCTGCCGTAGTAAAGGCGATAACCCAGATCTGGGGCGCTGCTACCTGGCTGACGACAGCCTATGTTGGGAATATCAGGAATCGGTTGCCAGGCAAGTGTCACGGTATCAGTGTTGATTTGCGTCAGGGACAGATTGCCGGGCACGAACATCTGAGCCAGGGCGATTGGCGAATAGAGGCTGGGAGCGTAAAGTAGCCGTCCACGGCCGGGCAAATCGGTGCCATCATAGATCTGTCCGGGAATGGCAGTGCAAGTTGCAGGTCCCCAATAGTTGAGGATGGCGTCAACGTCCTCGGAAGAGACTACCTCGGCATCGAAGGGCTGGTTGTCATGCAGGTTATTGTAGCGCAGTTCCGCGGGCTGCCCGGCCACCGCCAGCCCACCTACAGAGCCACCGGTAGCCATATTTGTGACAACAGAGTTGTACGTGAATTGAACCGGACCAGCCAGGTAAACACCCGACCCATGTCCCCAGAGTGGCGCGGTGTTTCCGGAAACCACGTTGCCTGAGAAAGCGCCCGCAGTGGCGTAGATGCCGCCGCCATTGTTTTGGGTGATGTTTTGATTTACGGTGTTGCCATTGATGGCGCCCGATACCGCGTAGATACCACCCCCGGCAATGGTAGCCTGGTTATTTTGCAGCGTGTTGCCGACCAGGGTAGCCCCTTGACCAAACAAACCACCGCCATAACTGGCTGTATTGCCGCGAATGGTATTACTGGCAGCCGTTCCCCCCACCATATACACAGTCCCTGTCATCTGGGTGGTGTTGGTAAGAACAACGTTGGCCGTCACCGAACCCTGTTCACTGTAAACCGCGCCGCCGCGATTGGCATTGTTAGTCACAATCTCATTCCCCTGCACTGTACCCCCTTCATTGAAGACGCCGCCTCCCCAGCCTTCACTGCCGGTGGCGCTGTTATTCTGGATTGTGTTACCTTGCAGAGAGCCACCCTGGGCATAGATACCACCACCGAAACCGGTTCGTGTACCGGAGGCATTGGCGGCATTGCCGACAACCGCGTTTTCGCTGATTGTGCTGCCGGCTGCGTAAATACCGCCACCATACGCTTCCCCGCTCGCATTGGCCGTGTTGTTGGCAACATCATTGCCCGTAATTGTAGCTAACGAAGCATAAAGCCCACCTCCCCGTGCAAATGGGTTGCTAAAAGTACCGTTGCTAACCGTGTTACCATAAATTATATTACCCTCGACGATCCCCCCATCGGCATAAATCCCGCCACCGGAGACCGAACCAACACCGCGATAGGCTGTGTTTCCAGTGACGGTATTTCCGATTAATGTGCAGCCAGATGCGTAGATACCACCACCGTCTCCCCCATTTCTTTGCAACGTGCTGTTACTGCTGACTGTGTTGTTGATCAGGGTGCTGCCTGTTGCGAAAACGCCACCGCCTCTACCGCCGCCAAGATAATCTGTCACCTCATTATCTACAATCACATTTCCTACCAGCGTGCTGTCAGACGCAAATATTCCGCCGCCGTCATTTGCGGACATGCTGTTATTGGCAATGGTGTTGCTGATAACATACCCTGTAGCCACGTAAACGCCCCCTCCAGCCGTGCTGCCAGAATTGTTGTTGACATTATTTTCTTGGAGAACAACAGGCGCGGCAGTGGACCGGCCGGTGGCATGAATGCCGCTGTCACCATTCTGCCGGATCGTATTCAGGTATATAAAGGGCGCAGCGCCGTCCACTTCGATAGCGCCATTAACGCCGGCGCCGCCGCCGCCCCACTCAACCAGGCAATTGGCTATCTTGCTGCCGCTAACATAATTGCCGCTGGCATCAAAGCTGGCATCTTCACTCGAAACAGTGAACAGGATATGGCCCCAGTCACCCCGGGCGGGTGTCAGCTTGTTCGTGGTGAAGATGCAGGCATCGGCAATGAGCGTGCCGTTGACCAGTAATGACGTACCCGGATCAAATTTGACGCTGACGTTGGGCGCGATTGTCAATGTCACCCCGTTGGCAACTACTACATCACAGGTAACGATGTAGGGGCTGTTGGCGGCGGTCCAGTTGGTATTGGTGGCAATGGTGCCGCACACCGGCGTATCCGCGCTCACGACTCTCGCCGGTTGCAACAGGAACAGCGCCAATAGGGACCCCAGGACAGCTATGATTACCATCAGATAGACCATAGTGCGGCGTGTCGCTAAGCTCAAATATGTTCTCATGATATTTTCCTCCGTAGATTTTCGTAAAACTTGTTTTCGAACGAACGCTTAAGGTTTGTGAACTACCGGCAGATACAGATGCTTATCTAGCACGGGCAGGGCAGGTGTGCCCATTCGCCATATTTCGAACTGAGCCTGTGGGATACCCTGTCCCAACAAGTCGTCATCACTAGCGAATGCAACAACTGTCCCGTCAGCATTGATTTCCGGCATATAATTCATACGCCCCGACGTTCTGGTTGTCACTCTGGTGTATTCGGCCGTGGCAACGTCATATAGCCAGATGTCCCACCCCGGGTCTGGCGTGCTTTGTGCAAAAAGGTCTTCCAGTGTCGTAAAGACCAGTGCGGTTCCGTTAGCGCTTAATTTTGCTGAGTAGCCAGCAGTAAATCCTAGCGTATGAGTTGTCACACGCGTAAAATCGTGGGTAGTTCGATCAACCAACCAGATATCCTTGGTGTCCATGAAGGCAATCAAGGTAGCATCGGCATCCATGCCTGTAGCCACATGTTGATTACGGATATCAAGATCGGCTGGGACAATAATCATGGTCAGGGCGTCTTGCCTCAAATAAAAATCTTACTTTAACAATCCATTGCTAACAACAATAATTCTGCTGATTGTGGGGGAAGCGGGCGACCAACCGGCTGGCCGGGATCGATTGACCACCCACGCCCCCTACCAGATCTCATTCAGCCAGGCAGCTACTTCGTCCAGCTTGCTTTGGGTCAACACGGCCGTTTTACCCACATATCGTCTGTAAAGCTGACCATGCGTGCGGATGTAAGCATACCAAAGATGGCCCTGTCGCCGTTTTTCTTTGCGGACAGAAATGGGCCGCATTGAATGGGTATGACCACGAGCGATAATTATCTGTTGTGACGTGTAATACCTGAAAGAAGTAATTGTCTCCAGCCAGACAAACCATTCCAGTGTATCCAGCTGACAAACAGGTTTCGTATCTCCAGCCAGATAAAGTTGTTCGCCCTGTACTTTCGGGGTCTTTGCTGCCATTATTCTTCCTCCACAAAAGTTACCCCACGTTATGAGCCATTGTCCCAGGCTGCTCGGCTACTATCTTCCATCCTTTGCGACTCCTGTTGGCAGGGCTTCCTGCCGCCGCCAGGCTCGAATACGGCGTTGAAAAGAACGCAGTTGGCTGTCCTTGAATTGGCCGGGATATTGGCGCTGGATAATCCGAAAGAGTTCTTTCGCCTGTAAATCCGGTGTTTGCTCTAATTGCTGAACAACTGTGGGCCATATTTCGGCAAAAGCATCCGGGTGTGTTCGCCACCAACGTTGGCCCTTGTACTTGTTCTTCTGTTGCCGGTAAAGGCGCTGCGGCCGGTCAGATGAGACCTGATTAGTGGCTGGCGTAGCGGCTTGCGGATCACAGACCACTTGATGTTGCGGCAATGATGACGACGGACGCTGGAAAATACCTTGCCGTTTACCGTTAGCTGTGTCCAGTGTCAACACCAGGTCTGTTTCTGTTCCAGCCACGGTTGTAACCCGTTCCCGATAAGCATAAAGCCACAATTCATCCTGCAGCCGGTCAATATGACCCAAGAGGGCAACCGGGTCGAGATCGGCAAACTGGACTCTCAAATTATCCTTAACCTCGTCCAGAACAGTGTCTGCCGCGACTACTCTCTGATAGGGGGTTTGCGCCTTGTCGTATTTGTAACTGACATGGCTGCCTTCCCGTTTCTTTTCCACCAATTTCACCGAAGGCTGGAAGAAGTTGACGTAGAGGCGCAGAACAGCATACAGGGCTTCCAGAATGCGGTGGGGTTCCCGCCCTTCAAAGCGATCATACCCAATGAATTTCCGCACGATGGAACCATTTTTCTGTTCGATATAGCATTGGTCGTTCTTCTTGTATGACCGGGAGCGGGTGAACGTGATCTCTTTGCCCAGACAATAGTCGAGTAAGGTGTAATTCAGAAATTCTTTACCGTTATCCGTGTCCAAACCCAACAACGCGAATGGCAGCTGTTGTCGCAATTGGTCAATTGCCTTGACGGTTGTATCCTGATCGCGAAACAGTAAGGGTTTAAATTCCATCCAGCCAGTAGCCACGTCGGTGAAAACCAATGTGTGCAGGTGTGGCCCACCAGTAATTGTCCCACAATGGGCCACCAGGTCAGCCTCAATGAACCCAGGACGCAAATCATTCCAGTCAGCAAACGTCCGTACGGGAATTTGATGCTTCAGCAATCCACCAGGTTGTGTGGTACCTATCCCCCGACCACCACGTCCATGTCGAATATCGAACAGCAATCGATCGACAGTCGCCGGGCTAACTGTCAGCAGTTTTTCCCGAATCTCAGGAGACAAGTTCAGGTAACCGTGATTTTCCAACACCGAGACCAGCACCGGCAGAAACGGAACCAGACGCTTGGAGCAGATACGGCAAGCCGCTTCCCAGGAAATGATCAGTGCCTGTTTAACTTCATCGGTGTAGATTGGTTTCCGTCCCCGTGGGGATTGCTCTGAATCAGATAAACCAGGTGACTCATCCTGGTTGGGGGTTGCCTGATGATGTTTTAGCAGGGGGATTGCATAGCGACGGTGGTAGCCTGTCGCCGCCACGAATTCATCAAGGATTTGTTGTTTCTGTTTCTTCCCTGCTGCTTGATAGCGAGGGGCTGTGACCGACAGTAATTCACGTTTTGATTTCAAGCTCATTCGATGCCTCATCCTTCCTCCGTTACCGTCATAAAATGGTGCAAACAGAGAGTTTAATTCGAGGCAATGGAATCGCTCAAAGTCAGATTATTTTTAAGTCAATGCGAGGGAGAGGGTAACGGTATCGTAGAGCCACATACGTGCTTCGTTCTGTTGTATGCCCTGATCCAGAAAATCGGAGTCACTGGTGAACAGCAGCAAGCTTCCATCCGCGCTCAAGATAGGTCCCAGGCTATCTCGGTCTGGTGATGATGCCTCCGTGACTCTGCTCAAATCAGCAGTCTCTGTATCGAAAAACCAGATTTCAAACTGCTCGTCGGGAATTCCCTCATCATTGAAGTCGGAATCACTTTGAAAAGCGATCTTGGTTCCGTTTGCGTTAAGTACGCCCAAAGTAGTATCACGGTCGGAGGCCGATGCGGTCGTAATGCGCTCCAATTGTGCCGAAGGGATGTCATACAACCACAGTTCGTGCTGCTCCGCAGGAATGCCTTCATTGAAGAAGTCGGAGTCGCTAGAAAAAACAATTCGATTCCCATCTGCACTGATTTCTGGAAAGCGGCTCCGGCGATCACTGTCAGAAGCAGTCGTAATGCGCGTCAACGCTGAAGTCTGCGCGTCATACAATCAGATCTCAGATTGGGAGGTGATAACGCCCTGGTCAAAAAAATCCGCGTTACTATCGAAAGCAATTCGCCGTCCATCGGCGCTGATACTTGGCCGTTGACTGTCGCGGCTGGCATCGTTGGCAACGGTGATGCGTGTAAGCGTCTCACTTTGCTGTGCCTTACTAGCGCCAATGACCGCGAACAGAATACTCATCCCCCCTATCAATGCTGCCAGAATGTACAGCACACGTCGTATGTCTCGGTAATCCATAAATTTGCTCCTTTGCAGATGTTAATCCCAATCTGCTGCAGTCACTTGCAATATGCGGAAGACAAAGGTTCATCAATTACGCCTATCGTATAACGGTAGGCAGATAAATGTGGTTGTTCATAACCGATATTGATGGTGTTAGGGTCAGGTTGAGATCGGTTACGGCGGTGGGCACTCCCACAATGGGACTGGTTAAAGGTTCGTAGCCATCAGCTTGAACGGTAACGTACCAACAACCCGCTGGCACTTCCCAACCATAATACCCTTCGTTGTCGGTCGTTTGCCGGCTGGTTGGTGGGTCAACGATGGTTGTATCCAGGTTGACACGCAGGCCCAGCCCGGTGGGGGCTGGCTGGTTCCACGGCTCGTTGGGGGCTTTGGAGAGGTTTGACTGGCAGGTGTTAACGGCCGTGTCCGTAGGACTTTTACGCGCTCGCCAATGAGGGACCTGATAAAGCGTGACCATTGCCCCTACAACTGGCTCGCCAGACTGGTCGTCGCTGATATACCCGCTGGGATCGTAGAGAGTGACAGAGCCAATGATAGTCGTTTCATTGCTCCCATTGCAGGCGGCTATGACGATCAGTGTGCCACCGGTGACTTCGCCGGCCGGAATGGTGACGCGGTATTCATTGGGAGCGCCGGTGGCGAGCATGGGGTACTCGTGACCGGCCAGGGTTAAGGTGACAGTGTCAGGCACACTGTTATCGCCACAAAGAACAGAGCGGGTAACGGTGATGTCGGAGGGGTTGCCATTACGCTGGGCGACAACGATAGTACCATCAACTGGATTGGTGGTGACGGAACCGCTGGTAGTCGTGATGGTGGCCAACGGTGGTTGTGGGGAAGTTAGAACGGCGTTGACGTTGGTTGTGGTTATCCCCAGAGTAATCATAAGAGGCGTGGCACTGAACAGGGTTGCCTGGCCATCGTAATATTGAGGGATTGCGATATCGTCCGAGGGCCGGTAGTAAACGAAGTAATTGATGCCCTGACCCAGTTCGTCGAAGTGGTAGTTGCCTCCGGTGTCGGTGTGGGTAGTGGTCACCAATTCATCCCGTCTAAGACCAATTGCTCGATAGAGAACAACGGCGACTTGGCTGGCTGGGGCCGTGTTGTTGAGCGTAACTTGCCCACTTATGCCACCCCCGGGTTGGCCACAGAGACGACCGGTCCCAGCAACGGTGGATATGCTGGCGAGCCAGTTGTGATATTCTACTTCATCAGGTATGCACCAGTCTGTATTGTAGAAATAAAACCAGGCGAGATTGAGCAAGAGCAGCGCTTCTGGCAGAGGTCCTGTTAACGGGTTATTATGCAAATCCAGCATACGCAGATTAGTCAGGTTGTCAATCTCCGCTGGCAGTTCGCTTAATTGGTTGCCCGACAGGTATAACCACACTAAACCAGGCAAATTACTAATCCCTTCTAAACTGTTTATTTGATTACCTGCTAAGTCTAATGACGTCAGGGTGACTATTTGCGGCGGCAGGCTAGTTAATTGGTTTTCGGCCAGGTTCAACGCGTTCACGTTCAGGGTAGCCATTGCCGTTGGCAAGTTACTCAACTGGTTGCCTGCCAGGTTTAAGGTTGATAGATGGTACAGGTTGCCGATCTCTGGCGGCAGGCTGGTCAACCGGTTATTTTCCAGGAATAACCACCTCAGGCTAAAGTCCAAATTGCCAATCGCCGGCGGTATACTACTCAACTGGTTGCCTGCCAGATCCAAATCACGCAGACTGCTCAGGTTGCCGATCTGTGGCGGCAGGCTGCTCAACTGATTACCGGCCAGGAATAAACTCCGCAGGTTGGTCAAGCTGCCGATTTCTGGCGGCAGGCTGCTTAACCGGTTGTAATAAAGGACCAGGCCTGTCAAACCGGTCAGGTTGCCAATTTCTGGTGGCAGGCTGCTTAATTCATTGTAGGAGATGTCCAACGAAGTCAAAGTAGTCAGGCTGCTGATCCCTGCTGGCAGACTGCTCAACTGGTTATTACGTAGGTTCAGACCCGTTAGGGCAGACAGGTTGCCGATCTCTACCGGCAAATCGGTCAACTGGTTTCTCGTTAGATCCAACCATATTAGGGTAGCCAGGTCGCCGATTTCCGGTGGCAGGCTGCTCAACGAATTATTATCCAGGTACAACGTCCTCAGGCTGGCCAGGCTGCCTATCTCGGCCGGCACAGCCGTTAACTGGTTATAGCTCAAGGTCAACACCTCCAGGTTAATCAGGTTACCAATCTGCGCCGGTACGGCCGTTAACTGATTGTTACCCAAGTGCAAAATCACCAGGTTAGTCAGATAGCCGATCTCTCCCGGCACGGCCGATAACTGAGCGAAATTCAAGCCCAACCCAGTAACATCACCCTCACCACAGGTCACACGATTCCAAGAGCAAGGATAGACGCCATCTTCCAACCAGCCAGAGCCAAAGTTCCCACCTGGATTGGCATCATAAATCGCTACCAGTGCCTCACACTCCGCCTGCGAAATGTCGCTCTGCACAGCGCAGTCGTAAGTAACCGTGGCCGTGACAGCGGTAGCGAGAGAAAATAGGTAGGGTAATCCCAACAGGGTTGAGAAAAAGAGAGCTAAGATGGGTAGAGTAAATTGGGTTAAGCGGTTAAATGTCATTGTTCATCCTCCTCATATAAAATCAGCATTCTGGTATCAAGGCGGTTGAATCTGAAAGGATAAATTTGTCGAGATCGGCCACTCCATATTGTTGCCCGTCTGTATAGAATTTAATTGTATGAAGACCGGCGCTTATGGGACCCAAGTCAATAGCGGCCGTCCAGGCAAACGCATTCCAACTTGCTTGATTTTGAGGAAAGAAGGATGCTCGTGACGCTACTTCGTCATCCAAATACACGTCAATTTGTGTAGAAGCGGGACTATCCTTGGAATACCTTAGCCAGAGATACAGGTTTGTCAGTTGTGGGGTTGTGATGTCTATGTATTGGGTATAACCAGCTTGTGCCGGATAAGATGATACACCTGTCGTGCCAAATTGGCCATGCACCTGCTGCCCACAGGCATTGGAACGGGCTATGGTTGTACCTACAGTGAAATCGTCAGGGAATTCCGCCTCTCGCTCATAGGTCCAGGCTGGTGCCGTACCAGAGCCAATAACCAATGGCAGGTACAATTGACATCCGGTGGGACAGACCATCAGGCCATAAACGTGCCGTAACAGATCATTAGACCAGACGGCCTGGTATAAGGGATTGTCGTCCTGCAAGAGATAATTGCCCCATCCCAGCGTCTGGAGTCCCAGGTTCCACGAGCCTTTTAGACTATTCCAAACAATCGTATTGCAAGCCGGTTCATCAACAAACATCAGGCTTTCAACGTTGTTTAGAGGCGTAAATAGGCTTTGTTCTTCGAGCCAGGTCCAGAGCTGAATGGCTTCTTGCGGGCGCAAAACAGAGACCATTGCTGGATAATGAGGGGCGAGAACGGCATGGCCGAGGAGGTCGGTCCCATCATTGGCCGAGATTTCGCCACCAACGCCAAAAGGCTGGTAAATGGTTGGCGTAATGACGCTAGAAGGGTCGGGGACCTCAGCTGCGCTCAAGCCAAACAAGTCTGGCGCATAACAGGGATGGGGTGGTTGTCGGTAGTACTCAATTTGATCATCTGCTGCCCCTTCACGATAGTCGTTCCACCGGATGCCCCAGCGATCTTGATTCGGCGCCAGCATAAATAGCCAGGCCAGTTCGTCAATAAAGCCGCTGCCGTTATGGGTAGGGGGCGTGGTATCCATATCGGCCACCTCACCGGTCGCGGCCACATAACCAAAGTTCGCCAGCCAGGTTTCGGTACCAAAATCGTACCAGGCATGGGGCAGCGGAGACGTGCAATCTGTATCAAAGCCGTGACTGATGTGGTTGTCCGCTGTGACCAACAGGCTCCATTCTATTTGTTGCCATGCCTGGGCTACAGCCCCCACACCGTCTTTCATGCCGAGGGCCTCATTGGCCTCAAGCAGAGCTATCATAGCAATTATCGTATCGACACTCGAAAATTCTGTCTTGGCCGTAATCTGCCCCTCAGTGACGAAATGGGGCCAAAGCCCGTGGCAATCGGTAAGGGATAAGAGAGACGTCGTAGTTTGGCTAACGATTTGCACGGCCGAGGCTTCTGAAATCATCCCCAGCTTCCAGGCCTGAACGGCCGTTGCTGCCTGCAGCCCGCTGGCCGAAACATTATCAAAATCGCCGGCCGGGAAACTGGCGCGATCCCGGGTCAATCCCGATGCGGCGTCCCAATTGGCCAACGACATGCCGTAACTCCATAGGAAGGCTTGTTCGGCCGTGGTTAGTTCAGGAACCATCACTTCCAACTCAACCCGCTCAACCACCACAAAGTCGCCCGCCTGCCCTTTTACCAGCCAGTTCAAGTTGCGGGTCTCCGCTGCCGGTAAATCGTCAAAAAAGATAGTTTGCGGCCCGCCGGATAGGCTGACCGTTTGCGACCAGATAACCGACAAGTCTGGTGCTTGCAGCTCTACTTCCAGTTGGCCAGAGCCATCTTGCACAATCAGGCGCAGTCCGGTCACGCTCCCTTGATAGGCCGGTAGAATTTGTTCGGGGAAAACGGCCGAGAAGTCAAGCGGAATATTTTCGGTGATGACGTGATTGAGCGAGGTCCAAACCCCTACCCAGGCTTCGCTACCTTCGGTTTGGGTGATGATGGCCGTAGCCGTTCCTTGACCCCAATCAACGTAGCCGCCGCCAGGATACGAACAGGGGCAGCCGGGATCCCACCAGCCGTCCAGTTGGCCCCGGTCGCCGCCCATGCGGTTGTAGAACCAGGGATCTTCATCCATGAAGGGCTGCGGCGTGAAATCATCTACGCGAACAATCCACAAGGTTTGCTGCCCGGCGTGAGCCTCGGCCCTGGTGGGGATGCTCCGGCTTAAAGCGACAAAACCCTGGTGAAGGATGTACCACCAAACAAACAGCCCCAAACTAACGGATACCAGCAACCACTTTGCCCTTTTCACAATTCGACCTCCTTGTATGTCTATTTGGAACGGCTAAACGGCCGTTTCACGGTTCATCGTGATCTACTTTGCTGTGTCAAATTGGGGAACCTTGTTTCTTACTCACTCCTTACGGATTGCTTCAATGAGCTGGGGGGTCAGTACATTCGCACAAGCGTCCACTGCATTTGAATTCTCAAAGAACTCATCTGTGCCAATGACAGAGCTGGTGACGGTCTTACCGCTTTCGTTGGCCGTTCTGGCGACAGCCATCCAGGCTTCGTTAGCTCGGGAGCAAACTTCTACTGTTTCCACGATCAAGGGGCGAAGTGCTGGGAGCATATCTTCATCACCAAGTATCGACTCACCGATCTCCGTGATCGTCTCTAGCAAGGCTTCATATGTTGCCAATGTCTCGTCGGAGACCTCTGATTCCTCAAAGATAATGTTCTTGATGGTATTTGATCCCTCCAAAAACGCCCAAACCAGGGCTAGATACTCAACTATCGGATCGGGTGTCGGCGTTGGCGTTATGGATGGTGTAGCCGTCGGCGTTGGTGTCTCTGTTGGCTCAGCAGTAGGAGTTTGGGACGGGGTGACAGTGGGCATCTGGGTCGCTGTCGCCGGCGGTATCGCTGTTGCTGTGGCTGTCGGAATAGGTGTTGCTGAGGCAGTGGGGGTGGGCGGTATGATTGTTTCTGTACTACAGGCTACCAAAAAAATGAACATGGAGAGAAGAATGAGCAAGTGTCTTATGAGCATCAGGAATTCCTTTGCAGGCACAAATCCTGGCCTGCTATGTTTATCACGTGTGTTGTTAAGTCGTATATACATGAAACATCCTCCACGACAATATCAACGCTATCGTGTCCAACTTCTAGGAGTCAGGGCTATGATTTTTCTATTCAAGTCATTTGCAACTCATGCTCCAGAGTGACATTCCTGTACAAACAGCTATGGCACAGTTATTTGCTGGAACGGATATCTGGGGAGCTTCGTGACCAAACATCATAAAAACGATTCCATCTAGATCGCCACCCCATACGTGATCCCTATTGGATTCATTGCTGCAAGAGTTGCCAGACACCTCCGGCATAGGCGGACCATATATTTGAATGTCCATA
Source organism: uncultured Chloroflexota bacterium (assembly GCA_900696625.1). Lineage (GTDB taxonomy): Bacteria > Chloroflexota > Anaerolineae > Promineifilales > Promineifilaceae > CAADGU01. The sequence goes on from CAADGU010000278.1 coordinate 12,364, forward strand.
CCGCCCAAACCTAACGCATTCTTGGAAAACGAATTGCTCTGGATTTTGCCGCCGCTAGAATCCAGCCGAGCAAACACACCAGGACCACCATTATTCAAAAGTCTATTATCCGTTAGGTCAAGTCGGGCATTTCCAAGGAGATGGACACCCGCACCTTTATTGTCGGCACATGTACTATCTTGCAGCAAACCGGTTGCATTATCCCCGAAAAGAATCCCTATCCCGTTTTCAGAACATGTCACCTGTTCCATCGTGGCTGAAGCTGTATATCCAACAAAAATCCCGGCACCATCGTTTCTCACAAAGCTACAGTTCGCTATCCCTGCCTGCGCGTTGTTTGTAAGTACAAGTCCCATACCTCGAATTGATTCATCCTCACTTTCCGCTCCACCCGCCAATTTACAGTTTTCCAGTACTATCTCACCGCCATGCATAAACATGATGTCGCTGGCAAATTGGGTTGTTCGCTCAATAGCCAGATCGGAAAGCGCCCACTGCCCATCGCCCTCAAATGCGATGATGTATCCCCCAACCGAGCTTGTGATTATCGTCGCGTCAACGCCAGCGCCCTGGATGGTTAGCGACTTGGAAATCACCAACGGCGCGGAGAGCCTGTACTCGATAGCATCCAAAATAAGGGTCGAATTGGGAGGTACTCTTTCAACTGCCTCTTCCAGGGTAGCGTAATCACTTCCCCGCTCAGGCGATACATGCACAGTCACCGGTTCTGTTGGGTCACTGGTAGTGCAGGCAAACGAACTCGATATTACTATTATTAGCGCCAGAATAATTTGTATGTACTTCATGCCTGTTCTCCTATTTCTTATCTAGAATTTAACGTTCACAAACGCTCACTACCGGAGAATGAAACGTTCTACTCAAGCCACCAAAACAGCAGCAATAGGCGGGGTCCCTTTTAGCTTTTTCGCTTATTATTGGTAAGCTACTGAAAGTTTCCCGGTCTTTGCGTTGCTCTGGCTCACCTCCTTTAATACGCGCCGATTAACAATTTGACAAAATCGGCCGTGCTTTGTGTCCCTTGTACCAGGAAGTGAGAAGAATTGGCGGATTCCAACAAGCCAATGTTAGCTAAAATTTGGGGCACAACCGGGGACATGGCGGCCACAAGACCGCCCCCGGCAAAAGTGCTTTTAATCGCCCGGTGTACACGCGGATCCGATAACAAGGTGGTGGCGCAAGAAGCACTGCCGGGGATGATTAATAAGCTGTAGCTGTCTACCATCGCCCCTTGCTGTAACTGGGCCAGGGGATAGTCGGGATGCACGGCCAGACCGGAGGCGCCGTTGACCCAATTAGCCGGATTGCCAACCAGGTCAACGGCCGTTCCCCGTTGCCGCATCTGGCACAAACAATGAACAACCGCTTCTTCATCAAATTCAGGTGCAATTAGAATAATAGCCCGATTTTTTCTTGCTGGTTTGTAATCCCTCATGAGTTGTTCTTTGCCAGTAGTGGCTTAAATAGGCCCCATTACCTGTCTTTTCTGTTACTCAAGGTACAGGCGTAGCGGAAAGCCCATCCACAATCCGGGAAAACACATCACCAATCTGCGGACCGAGTAAGGTAAGAACGGCAATGATGCAAACTGGCACGAGAAACACGGCCAATACAATGCCAACCACAATAACCGTGGTGTTGTTGTTTTTCGATGCGGGCGTACTGCCAGCTACAGGCTCGCCCTCTGCACCTCCACCTGGAAGATGCATAAAAGGGCCAAGAAACAGTTGCCGACTATTGACAAACCAGTAAAGAATCCCGCCACTGACAGCGCCGGCCACAATCGCATTTAACAACAGACCAGAAATCAGGCTGAATAGGGCAGCCAAGACACCCAGGGATTGGGTGACGACAACAAGCCACCAGCCCCATTTTTGCATGCGCCACAAACCAACGCCGGTAATTATCGGGATAAGTGCAAATAATCCGACAAAAACGCCTGCCATTGGATCTCCCAATGGATCGAAAAATGAAATCAACGCCGAAAACGCTAAAAAGCTGCCCCCTAGCCACAACAATACGGCATAAGCCGTCACACAGCCCGGACGGTCAGGATAATAAACTTCACCTTCGACATTTGTGGATGACATCACAACCTCCTTGTTGCCCAGCGACCCAGGTATTATTCGGTTACTCTCGTTATTTCTCGCTATAATTAGACGATTGGTGTTGCTAGTTCTAGTCTAGGCAATGTTTTACTATTGGGAAGATGCTTAGTAGTGCGATCTGGTGCGGACCGGGTGCGTTTTGGTGCGCATTGCTGTGGCAAGCCGCTATCTGCTGCGACCTGGTGACCTGGTGGAATTTGATGAAAAAACGGCCGTTTTCAGTTATCATAGGGTAATGAGTGTCCAGTTAACGGTAGAGGACTTGAATACAGCCGTTCACGCCGCCCTCAATGCCTGGAATCAGATTGACGGTACTCCCCTGAATCGTTTGGAACAGCTCCTCCTGGTGCAAGAGCATCGCACCGCCATGGCCGAAGATTTGCCTGTCACGCTGCGTCTGGCCACCAATGACGTATTGCACACCTGCCTGGAAGAGCTGGCTCTGCACGACCAGACCAGCGCCCACATCCTGACCTGGCGCTACCTGGATGGGGAAACGGTTCAGGCGGTGGCCAACCGCGTCCACCTGGGACGCGACCAATTTATGCGCCGTCAGCGCCGGGCCATCAGCGCTCTGACGCAAATTATCGTGGACAAAGAATTAGCCACCCGCGATGCCCGCGCCCGTGAAATCGAAGCTCTGCTCGTTCCGCCCAGCTATGACCGGTTGTTTGGCATAGACGACGCCTTGCAGAAACTGGCAGCGCTATTACTTTCGCCCGAACCACCCTGGGTGGTGACGCTGACGGGCATCGGTGGCATAGGTAAAAGCTCCCTGGCCAATGCCGGTGTGCGCCAGGTTATTCGTCACTTTTATTATGATCGCATCATCTGGTTGTCGCTCGACCCCCAACCGGCTGAAGACCAGAACCCGCCTGTGCACCCTTTATCCTACGCTGACCTGATGGTACAATTAGCCCCGCTGATCTCATCCAATATAGGGTCACAAACACCGCCACCACAGCGCGACCTGGCCCTGCAACAACTACTCAAATCCTTTCCCCACCTGATCGTTATTGACAATTTGGAAGTGGCAACAGATTCACATTTGTTGACACATCTGCACCACCTGGCCAATCCCAGCAAATTTCTGCTGACCAGCCGGGCACGACCGTTTAGCCAGGTAGGCGCGTTCAACTTCCCGGTGCGCGAACTGCCGGCCGCCGACGCCATCGGCCTCATTCGCAATCAGGCACACACGATTGGACAGCGCCAACTGGCCCAGGCCGCCGATGCTCTGCTGGTGCCTATCTATGACCACGTTGGTGGCAACCCACTGGCCATCAAACTGATTGTGGGCCTAACCCATGATTTATCACTGCCCCAAATCATTGAGGAGTTGACGCAGGTACATTTACAAGAAGTAGAACAGCTCTATCGTCATATCTATTGGAAAGTGTGGCAGAGCCTGAGCCAGGAGGCAAAGGTGCTGCTGGAAGTGATGCCCTTGTCATCAGACACGGGCATTGTCCAGGCCCAGATGCAGGCAGTTAGCGGGCTGGCGGAACGGCAGTTGGTCAACGCCATTCAGGAGTTAAGCCAGCGCTCGTTGTTAGAAGTGCGGGGCACGCCCAGCGAACGGCGTTACACCATTCACAGCCTGACCAGAACCTTTCTGCATAGCGAAATTATTCATTGGCCTCAGGATAAAAGCAGATGATACCGGCTGGCGTTCATTTCCGGGACGGCATTGCGGCCAACCTCGCTTACTGGTGGGAACAAATTGAGCGCCTCACCGATGCCGGCACGCACCAATTCATCGCGGAGCAGGCCAACATTATCCTGGCTGTTGAACTGGGCCTGGCGCTACCGGCCACCCAGGTCAAGACGGTCGAATTACTGCTGCTGGCCTATCGTTTCGTAGAACGCTGCGGTTATTGGCAAAGATGGTTGTCCGTATTTGAAAAAGCGACGGCCGTTGACCTGAAGCAGCAGCCATTGCTCACTGCCCGGCTGCTGAACCGGCAGGGCCAATTGTCGCGCCTGATGCAGCAGACGGAGCTGGCTATGGCGCTGCACCAGAAGGCCGAACGTATGGCCCAAAAAATCAGCGATCAACAGGCGCTGGCCGAGATATGGTTCAATCTGAGCATCGATCATTGGCAGTGTCGCGACTATGAACAGGCCGACGCCTTTGGCCAGAAGGCGCTGCATGTCTTCCAGACAGTGCCGGGCAATCAAAGATGGCAGGCCAGTATGCTCAATACGCTCGGTCTTATCTCGCTGCACTGCGACCACCTGACCGAAGCACATAAGCGTTTGCAGCAATCCACTGCCTTGTGGAGGCAAGTTGACGAACCGACCGAACTGGCCCGCGTCCTCAACAACCTGGCCAATACCTGTTACCAACAAGACCAACTGGCGGCTGCGCTGCATTATTATCAGGAGGCCCTTGAGCATTTAGCCCCTACTGAGAGCGCGTTGGATAAAGCGGAAGTGCTGGTCAATCTGGGAGCCTTATACTTTAAGTGGGAGCAGTATGATAAAGCAGAATTAGCGCTGCGCCAGGCAGCCTCGCCGGCAGTACGGCGTTCAGGACACCTGCGTTTACGAGCGCTGTTGGCCCTAAATTTGGGCAATACCCTACTCAAACAAAATCAACTGGCCGAATCAGAAAAGTATCTGCGGCAAAGCCAGGCTTTATGGCAGCAGTTAGGCGATGAGCTAATGCTGGCCAATACTGTGGGCACCCTGGCTGAGGTATTGGCAGCGCAAGGGCAGGTTGAAGCGGCCGTTACCTATTACGACAACGCCCTTCAGTTGATAGACAACTTTCCGGCCAACAGTTGGGCACAGTCGTTAAAAGAAGAGTTTACAACCGGGAAATCGCTCATAGATGGCCTGGTAGGTGAGCCAAAAGCTGGCGGCCAACTGAGCCTTACAGTTGACCACCAATAATTTCTTAACCACCGCAGTTGTGTGACCCGCTGGTGCCGCAATCGCCGGCATAAGCAGGCGGGGTCACTGGTGTACCGATTAAGACAGCGGCAACGGCCGTTGCCAGCAGCAAGCGGACTATTTTTACACGCAAGGACTTAAGCATCATATACCTCCATTTGTTCGTGGAGGCTCATGAAGCGGCGCCGGGTTTAATACCCTCTCGAGATGCTCAAGAGCCAGCCGTTTGTTGTTAATGGGCTAACCGGTCAGCAGTTGCTAATTTCAGCATAGTGAAGGGAGCGTTTCTGTCCACCCGGTAAATACCGGGTGGACAGAATTTGGGTCAACAGTGCATGAAAAAAGCAGATCCAAATAAATTAAGAACCCTGATCGATCTACGTGACCAGCATCAGATCACTCAGGCTCATATGGCGGCGCTATTTGACGTTAAAGAGGCCGACACTGTCAGGGCATGGGAACAAGGAGACGCAATACCTCCTGAAAAGATGCGGCGCGAACGATTTATCTCCTACTTGCTGGATGACCTCTGTTTGCGCCGGAAGCCAAATCAGTTCCGGGTCGTATGGGATATTCTCATTGAACAATGGCAGTGGCAGGATCTAACCGGGGAAGAGAAACAGCGATACGCTTTGGCTATGCCTCCCAATCCCTATCGTGGATTGAAATCGTTTACCGAAGTGGACGACGCATACTTCTTTGGCCGGGAAGCTTTTACGGCCAAGTTGCAACAAGCCGTTAAGCAGCATCCTTTAACCGTTCTGGTTGGCCCGTCCGGCAGCGGTAAATCCTCTGTAATTCAGGCAGGGCTAATTCCCACTCTAAAACAGGATAATGATTTCACTATCGTTAAGGCGCGACCGGGCACACGGCCGTTCCATGCATTGTGTAGGTCTCTGATTATTATGGCTTACCCGCCCAGTGAACACTTTGCTCAGGAATCTGAGCAGTTTCGTCACAAGCAGGCTGACAAGATAGCTGAACAGTGGCAGGCGGGTGATTTAACGCTTCCCCAGGTGATAAGGGAGCATTTTAGGCAAAGAACGGCTGCTCACCTGCTCATCATCATTGATCAGTTTGAGGAACTACTTGCCCCTGGTTTCGATGAACACCTGCGAGAATATTTTCTAGAAAACTTGATCACGCTAATAGAGGAACCAGGCTTGTCCACATCTCTTCTATTGGCAATCCGGGTTGATTTTCTGGAAGAAGCGATGGCTTCCCCTACCCTATCGCCTAGGCTTCAAGATCATCTATGCTTCTTACCCCGCATGACAGAAGCGGAATTAGAAGCGGCCATCCTAAAACCGGCCCATGCTTTGTATATCGATTTCGAAGAAGGATTGCTCAATCGCATTCTGCTTGATATTAGCCAGGTGCAGGAAAAGTTAACCTTACTGGAATTTGCCCTAGAACAGTTGTGGACCCATCCAGAAAACAAGTTCGGGCGTCTTACAAAAACTGCCTATCAAGCGATCGGCCGCGTCCCCGGAGCCTTGAGTCAGCACGCGGAGTCGGTTTTTGAAGATCTGGAAGAAGAAGAACAAGTCCTGGCGCCACGTCTTTTTGTGCAGTTAGTGAAGCCAGGTAAGCAAGGCAAAGCAACACGCTATCCGGCCACGCGCTCAGAATTGGGTCATGCCAAATGGTCTCTGGCCCAGACACTGGCGGCCGAGGCACGTCTCGTTGTTATCAGAGCGAATACACCCCAGCCTGAGCAAGTTGAGAACGGCCATGAGCCATCCGCTGTGTACCTGGATGAGCCAGAAGTGGAAATCGTTCATGAAGCGCTGATCGACGAATGGAAGCAACTGCGTACGTGGATTGACGAAGCCTACGACTTTCGTAGCTGGCAGGAAGACTTAAAAGTCCTGGTGCGGCAGTGGGAAGAAATGGATGGTAACGAAGGGACTTTACTACGCGGCACACCGTTAGCTGTCGCGGAGGATTGGCTGGTCCGACGGTCTGATGACTTAAGTCCGGCTGAGGGCAACTTTATTAATATCAGTAAGGAGTTGCGCGAGCGCGAAGTCAGGGAGCGAACTGCCCAACAGGAGCGAGAACTTGAGCAGGCCCACCAGTTGGCTGAATCGGAAAGACGACGGGGCCATATTTTCAGAATCGCTGCTGTGGTTGCCATTTTTCTGACAGCCATTGCGGTGTTTTTTGCCGTTTCGTCAAATCGGAATGCCACTATCGCCAATGTGGAAAGCATAAGAGCGGTAGCCAACGAAGGTACGGCCGTTGCCAATGCAGATCTGGCGGCGACCAACGAAGTGGAAGCAGTTACCGCCCGAGAAACGGCTGAAGCTGAGGCAATTGAGCGAGCCACGGCCGAAGCCAATGCCGTGGTCGAAGCCGAACGCGCCAATGCCGCCCAGGCCACAGCCGAAGTGGAACAGGCCCGCGCCGAACACGAAGCGGCCATCGCCCGCTCCCGGGAATTGGCTGCCCGTTCGGCTCAGATGTTAGGACAAAATTACGAATTAGCCCTGCTGCTAGCTCTTGAAGCTGGGCAGTCGGCCCCTACATTTGAGGCCGATACGGCCATCCGCCAGGCTCTCTACCATCGTGGTCGCACCCTGAGTTTGGTCACAGGGCATGATGCGGCCGTGTGGCATCTGGCATGGGATCCAACCGGTGACCGATTTGCCACTGCTGGCGACGATGGCACTGCCCGCATTTGGAATGTAGCCAGCGGAGGAGAGTTGCTAATCCTGACTGGGCATCAAGCACCGGTATGGCATGTGGCCTGGAACACATCCGGAAATCGCTTGCTCACCGCCAGTGACGACGGCACTGCCCGCGTTTGGGATACAGCCAGTGGCCGGGAATTGCTGATCCTGACTGGTCACCAGGCGGCCATTGGATTTGCAGCCTGGAATCCTGATGGCACACATATTATCACCGTCAGCGATGACTTTACGGCCCGTATCTGGAATGCCGAAAATGGGCAACTTCAGTCGCTTCTACGTGGTCACACCGGTCAAGTTGTCCACGCTGCCTGGTCACTTGATGGCACACAAGTCGTGACAGCCGGGTGGGACAGCACCGCCCGCCTCTGGGATGCAGATACTGGTGAATTATTAGCTGTTCTGGCTGACCACACACTCCCTATTCGTCATGTCGCCTGGGATCCGGCCGGGACACGAATCGTTACTGCCAGCAATGATGGCTCTGCCCTCATATGGGATACCGGCAGTGCGGAAGTGTTGGTACGATTAGCTGGCCCCGACTTTTTTGGCGCCCCACATGAAGCTATTTGGTATGCTGACTGGAACTCGAACGGAAGGCGTATCGTCACTGCCAGTTCTGACGGTCGCGCTGAAGTTTGGGATGCTCAAACTGGCGCCCGGCTGACCACACTTGCCGGTCATACCGATTCTTGGGTCATACAGGCTGCCTGGAGCCCAGATAATTCGACTATTCTTACCGCCAGTTGGGATGGAACTGCCCGCATTTGGGACGGGCAAACCGGCGTGGAACTGATTCGCCTGGCAGCCCACACCGATGGTTTAAGCCAGACGGCCTGGCATCCCTCCGGCACCCAGGTGGCTACAGCCAGTAGAGATGGCACGGCACGGGTTTGGGAATTATCACCTGGGTCTGAATCTCCTGTTTTGGCCGGACACTTATTTGGCAATTTGTATTCCGTGCGGCACGCGGCTTGGGATATGTCAGGAACGCGCTTAGTGACAGCTAGCGAAGATGATACAGCCACAGTTTGGCGTGTTACCGATGGCACCATTCTTACTCAGCTTAAAGGGCATGAGGGTTGGGTTTTAGAAACGACCTGGAATAAAGACAACTCACAAATTCTTACGGCTAGTTACGACGGTACAGCCCGCATATGGAATGCAGCAACAGGAGTGGTGAATGTGTTGCTAGAAGGCCATACCGGTCCTGTTTATCATGCTGCCTGGAATTTCGATGAGACACGCGTTGCTACGGCTAGCGCAGACGGCACGGCTCGCATTTGGGATGCTAATAGTGGTGAAGTTTTGGTTATACTGGCTGGGCATCAAGCCGGAGTCAATGATGTCATCTGGGAGACCAGTGGTAGCCAGATTGCTTCGGCCAGTACTGATCGTACAGCCCGCATCTGGGATGCTCAAACAGGCAATACTATAGTTATTCTCTCCGGGCACGAGGACGCAGTGAACGCAGTACAATGGAATTGGGCAGGCACACAGATTGCCACTGCCAGTGATGATGGTACGGCTCGAATTTGGGATAGTAAATCAGGAGAGGAGATGTCTGTACTTACGGGTCATACCAATAATGTAACAGGAATCACATGGCATCCATCCGGATCGCGTCTTCTCACCTATAGTTGGGATGAGACTGCACGAGTTTGGGGTGCCCAAACAGGGGAGGAATTACTTGTCCTCTCCGGCCATACCGGGAGTGTCACCCAGGCAACCTGGAGCCCAGACGGGTCTCGCATTGTTACGGTCAGCAGCGATAACAGTGCCAGAATATGGGATGGAAACAGCGGAGAACTTCTGGCTATTCTAAGTGGGCATAGTGAAGGGTTTCGCTTTACATCCATCCACCACGTGGCCTGGTCTCCAGACGGCAATCGGGTCGCTACGGCCGCTTCTGATGGTACAGTGCGGGTTCATTATGTAGCAATGACGGATTTGATAACGGCCGTTTGCCAGCACACAGTACGGAACATGAGTCTTATAGAATGGCAAAGCCTTATGGGGAGGGCAACACCATACCACAAAACATGCTCTGAGTAGCTTGCACCTTTTAATCACCCAATTATGTTCCACTTACAACGCAATCCTCCCTTCTATGAGCTAATCCAAACCAGTCCTAATCGCAAGCACTCAATCATTGCGCCATTTGAATTAGGCGCAGCAGGATGCAACGCAAACGGCCGTTGCGTCGGAGCGACTATGAATTCATCCAACGGCCGTATCTTTTATTCGTGGTTTCATAGAGTTGCTATTCCCAAAGAGAGCCACATACAACCATCTCGTTGGTACTATGGTACTAACTTTTCACGTCCCCTTCACAGCCTGTTGGCGCCAAGTGTGGTTACAATCCTGGCCGGGCGCGGAACACATGTTCCATTGAACAAGAGGGTGTGCGGAACATCATCCCTTTCTCTGATATTACACCACACACCCTCGTTATGTCTTTCCTGGAACGATTGCGACACTCCCTGGGGCTGGCTGCCCCCCTCTCCCCCGCCCCCATTGAGATTTCCCCGGTGTTGTTACCTCATTTGGAGCGAATAGCCGCCCAGGAAGGGCAGCCCCTGGATGCCGTCATTGATGACCTGCTGCACCGGGCGCTGTCAGAGCGGTTGGTGGCGCTGGCCCATTTGCAGCAATGGGAAGCGCTGACGCCACGCGAACAGCAAACAGCGGCGCTGGCCTGCCTGGGTTACACCAACCAGGAAATTGCTGCCCATATGGTCATTTCTCCCAACACGGTGCGCACCCACATGCGCCACATTCTGCACAAGTTTGAGGCCAACAGCAAAACAGAACTACGCGAAATGCTGGCTGGTTGGGATTTCTCTGCCTGGGTTTCTGCTGACCAATGATCGGTATTCGGTTATCGGTTATCGGTGGGTCTTCAGGATTTCGTGGAGGCCGGCGTGACGAGTGACGAGTGATGCGTGAGACTTCACTCGTCACTCGTCACGCATCACAGGCTGTATACGCCTATTTGGGTATCCAAGAGGGTATCCACCACCGGCCTCATCCCCAGGGATTAGACCTTATTTCCACCCTATATTCATCCCCCCGGCGTATTGTCCCCTACCCTTTGTCTGGCTATGGTCGGACGCATGACAACCTTACCCGACCTACCGGCCGGAAAACTGGGATTGTTGGTCGCGCCCGGCGCGGCGCGGGAAACGATGATGGAACTGACGGCCGTGCTGGCACTGCGCGGCCCGGTGCGGATTGTAGACGGTGGCAATCAGTTTGCCGCCTACCAGGTGACCCGTCACCTGCGTCGCCAGACGCCGCATCTTGAGGAGGCCCTCAACCGCATCACGCTGGCCCGCGCCTTTACCTGCTATCAGGTTGTGGCCTTGCTGGCGCAAACGCCGGCCACGGCCGTGCCCCTGTTGGCGTTGGACTTACTGGCGACCTTCACCGATGAAAGCGTGTCCGTCCCGGAGAGCTTTCGCCTGTGGCGGCTGGTGCGCTCTCACCTATACCGTCTGTGCCGCCATGCGCCTATTGTGGTGAGCCTGCGATCGCCGCCTCAGCCGGAACGGTCCGGGTTGGTACTGCTGCTGCGGGAAACGGCCGATGTGCTGTTGTTGGCCGAGACGCCCCCGGCGGCCAGGAATCCGACGCTTTTTTGATGGGACGCGGATGGCGCAGATAACGCAGATTTTCTCCCCTATCCGCGTCGTCCGCGTTCATCCGCGTCCTATTTAATCAAAGGAACAGACAATGGGCCGTACCGTCCAGACCATCAACCAGGTAATCCAGCAAGAGGAAGCGGCTTTTTCCCGCTTCCGGCGTACCCTGCGGCGACAAGACCAGCTTCTCTTTGATACCCTCTTTGCCGGGGCGCGCAAACATACCGCCGCCATCAGCCAGGCCAATCACGCCCTGCCCTTTGAAGCCATCCTGCTGGCCATGTTGCTGGAACAGGCGCGGGAAATTGAGACGCTCAAACGGCAGTTGTATGGTTGAACAGTCTGGCAATCCAGATACCCGGCAAGGGTGGCTGCTGGATGTGTATGCCGGAGAGCAAGATGAGGGGGGCGTCGTCCTCTGGTTTTTGCTCGCCGACGGCCGTCGCTGCCCGTTCACCCTGGATTTCCCCCTCACCTTTTATGCCGCCGGGTCATTTCCCCGGCTGCGGGACGCCTGGTGTTTTCTGCGAGATTCCTGCCCGACCGCACGGCTGGCGCGGATGCAGCGAGAGGATTTATTTACCGGGATGCTGGATGTACTGGCCGTGACCGTCACCCGGCCAGCAGAACAACCGGTGGTGTTCCAGGCATTGGCCCACGCTTTTCCCGATCTGGACTATTACGATGCCGATATCCCCCTCAGTCTGCGCCTGGCCGCGTCGTGGGGGCTGTTTCCCCTGGTGTATGCGGAAATCGCGGCCAACGCGGCCGGCCACATCCGGCGGTTGGCTGTCCGGGAATCGGCCTGGGAGCTTGAACCAACCAGCCCGCCGCTGCGCCTGATGCGTATTGAGCCAGACATGCCCCCCTTCCAGGCCACACCCACCAGCATCAGGCTGCGCTGCGGCCGTACCGATAACCACATTCCCCTACAACCAGAGCGTTTGCTGCTGCGGCAATTATCGGCCACGCTCAAACGGCATGACCCGGACATCATCTTGACGCGCTGGGGGGATACCTGGCTGTTCCCCACTTTATTGGACAGGGCGGCCGCCGAAGGGCTGCCTTTTAACCCCAACCGGGACGAAGAGCGACGGCCGTTACAGCGGCGCGAAAACAGCTACTTTACCTACGGCCAAGTAGTCTATCGCGGGCGGCAGGTGCATCTGTACGGCCGTTGGCATATTGACCAACAAAATGCCATGATGATGGGGGAGTATGGCCTGGAAGGAGTGTTGGAGCAGGCGCGGGTGACGGGGCTGCCGGTGCAGGAGATAGCCCGTAAATCGCCAGGGGCGGGCATCACCGCCATGCAGATGGTGACGGCGCTGCGGCGGGGGGTGCTGGTGCCCTACCAGAAGCAGCAGGCAGAGGAGTGGAAAACGGCGCGGCAGCTCATCCGGGCCGACCGCGGCGGCCTGGTCTACCAGCCGCTCATCGGCCTGCACCAGGAGGTGGCTGAACTGGATTTTGTCTCCATGTATCCCAGCATCATGGTACATTACAATATCTCGCCGGAGACGGTAGGCGTAAACGCCAGCGGGGCCGAGATCGTACCAGAATTGGGCATTCCCGTAGACCAGTCACGAGAGGGGTTGGTGCCGCAGACGTTACGGCCGTTGCTGGCCAAACGCATCGCCCTCAAACAACAACTGGCGCAGCTAACGCGGCAGGATTGCCGGTACCGGCCGCTGAAAGCGCGCGCCGACGCCCTCAAATGGCTCCTCGTCGTCTGTTTTGGCTATTTGGGTTACAAGAATGCCCGTTTTGGCCGCATTGAATCGCACGAGGCGGTAACCGCTTACGGCCGTGAGGCGCTGCTGCGGGCCAAAGAAGCGGCCGAGGCGATGGGGTTCACCGTGCTGCATATGTATGTAGACGGCATCTGGGTGCAGCAGGC
>CAADGU010000279.1 GCA_900696625.1 uncultured Chloroflexota bacterium
ACTATGACCGCCTGACCATCGAAGGCCCCGGCGCGGATGTGTACGTCAGCTTTGACAACGTCTCCGTCGGCCGGCTCATGGGCGAAACGTTGGAACCGATCATCAACGCCCTGCCGGCCGACCCCAAGCGGGTGGTACAGCTCAATGGCTCCCCCACCGACAACAACGCCACCCTCTTCCGCGAAGGCTACTTCAGCGTTGCCAGCCCGCACTACGACGCCGGTGACTGGGAACTGGTGGATGATCAGGCCGTGCCCGGCTGGGACAACCAACAGGCGTTGGTCATCTTCGAACAAATCCTGACGGCCGCTGGCGGGGATGTGGATGCTGTTTTTGCAGCCAATGATGGGTTGGCCAACAGCGTCATCTCCGCTCTCAAAAGCCAGGGGTTGGATCCGCTGCCGGTAAGCGGGCAAGACGCCACCGCCGCCGGTATCCAGAACATCCTCTCCGGTTGGCAGACGATGACGGTCTACAAGCCGATCAAACTGGAAGCGGAAGCTGCGGCTGCTGCAGCCATCGCCTTGCTGCGCGGTCAGGATGTTTCCAGCCTGACCAGCGATACCCTGAACAACGGCACAAACGATGTCCCCTTCATCAAACTGACGCCGTTGGCTGTAACCAAAGATAACATCGAGCAGACCGTTATTGCCGATGGTTTCCGCACCTGGGAAGAAATCTGCGTGGGTGAGTTTGCCCAATACTGCCCCGATGCTTCCGGGGGCACAGGCACAACCGGCAGCACCGGTATCTGTGAGGGCAGCATTGCTGTGCTGCTGCCGGACAGCGCCTCTTCCGCCCGATGGGAAGCCGACGACCGCCGCTTCTTTGAAGCTGCCTTTGACGCCGCCGGCGTGGAATATACCATCGTCAATGCCGAAGGTGACGCCCGCACCCAGCAAACCCAGGCCGAGCAGGCCATCACCAATGGCGCCAAAGTGATTTTGCTGGTCAACCTGGACAGCGGTTCCGGCGCGGCCATCATCGCCCAGGCCCGCGAAGCCGGCGTTATGGTCATTGACTACGACCGCCTGACCATCGAAGGTCCCGGCGCAGACATGTATATCAGCTTCGACAACGTTTCCGTCGGCCGGCTCATGGGTGAAACCCTGGAACCAATCATCAACGCCCTGCCTGCCGACCCCAAACGGGTGGTACAGCTCAACGGCTCCCCGACTGACAACAACGCCACCCTCTTCCGCGAAGGGTATTTCAGCGTTGCCAGCCCGCACTATGACGCCGGTGACTGGGAACTGGTAGATGACCAGGCTGTGCCCGGCTGGGATAACCAGCAGGCATTGATTATCTTCGAACAAATCCTGACGGCTGCTGGCGGGGACGTAGATGCTGTTTTTGCGGCCAATGATGGGTTAGCCAACAGCGTCATTTCGGCTCTTAAGAGCCAGGGCTTAGACCCGCTGCCGTTGAGCGGGCAAGACGCCACCGCCGCCGGTATCCAGAACATCCTCTCTGGCTGGCAAACGATGACGGTCTACAAACCGATCAAGCTGGAAGCAGAGGCGGCGGCGACTGCGGCTGTCGCGTTGTTGTGTGGTGGTGACGCCGCGTCCCTCACCACGGACACCATTGATAATGGTACCAACGACATTCCCTTTATGAAGCTGACGCCCATTGCCGTGACCAAAGAGAACGTCGAAGCAACGGTTATTGCTGATGGCTTCCGCACCTGGGAAGAGATCTGCGTGGGTGAATTTGAGCAATACTGCCCTTAAACGGCCGTAAACAGAGAGACCTGATAGGTTTCGTAAACCTGTCAGGTCTGTTTTGAAGTAAGCGTTCAGCCCCTCAAGAGACCTGACAGGTTTTTGGCCTGCAAAGTTTCAAGTTGAACTGGTAAAAAACCTGTCAGGTCTGAACGGTTACGTTTTGAAAACCTGCCAACTGACCATATAATGTGCCTGGGGATGTTTTGCTGGTGCAGGCACCCCCAGGCGCAGCCCCATGCGCAGGAGGAATAAGGAGGCTTCATGACCGATAACGGCGTACCCATTTTGCAGCTAAAAGGCGTATCTAAAAGCTTTGGTGCGGTGCAGGCGCTCACCAAAGTGGACTTTGAAACCCGCGAGGGTGAAATTATGGCCCTGGTGGGTGATAATGGCGCCGGCAAATCCACCCTCATCAAAGGGATCTCCGGGATTTATAAATTTGATGAAGGGGAAATTCATTTTGATGGAAAACCCGTTCACATTCACAACCCACGCGACGCCGCCGACCTGGGGATTGAGATCGTGTACCAGGATTTGGCCCTGGCCGATAATCTGGATGTGGTCGCCAATATGTTTTTGGGGCGGGAAGTGCTGCAACGGCCGTTTCGCCTGGACGAAGCGTCCATGGAAGAAGCAGCTATCCGCACGTTAGATTCACTTTCTGTCACCACTGTGCGGTCAGTGCGGCAGGCTGTGGCCGAACTGTCCGGGGGGCAGCGGCAGGCCATCGCCGTGGCCAAAGCCGTGATGTGGAATTCGCGCCTGGTTATTTTGGATGAACCCACAGCCGCGTTGGGCGTAGCCCAAACACGGCAGGTGCTAGACCTGGTACGCCGCCTGGCGGATAAGGGGCTGGCTGTTGTTATTATTTCCCACAACCTGCATGACATTTTTGAAGTGGCTGACCGCATTACCGTGCTGCGTTTGGGGCAGTGTGTGAATGTGTACCACACGTCAGAAACCACCCAACAAGAAGTTGTTCATGCCATTACGGCCGGTAAACTGGAACATGTACCGGGAATGGTGCCCGCATGAGTGAAACGCAAATAACACCGTCAACCGATAATTCCATTTTGAAGGAAGCCCAGTCACAATCGCTGGGTAATTATGTGAGCGGTTACTTGAAGCGGCTGCGCTCAGGCGACCTCGGCTCTCTGCCCATTATCTTTGGTCTGCTTGTCATTACCATTATCTTCCAGTCATTGAACGAGAACTTCCTCACGCCGCGCAATTTTGTGAATCTGATCGTGCAAATGGCAGGCATTACGGTCATCGCCATTGGCGTGGTGTTTGTGCTGCTGTTGGGGGAAATTGACCTGTCTATTGGCTATGTGAGCGCGGTAGCTGCCGTTATGGTGGCGCTGCTGCTGCGTGGCCCGACGGGGATTTCCGGTGTTGGCCGGCTGATGGAGCGGATGGGGTTTGAAGAACCCTGGAGTTGGTGGGCGGCTATGGCCATGGCGCTGCTGTTGGTGGCGCTCATTGGCATGGTACAAGGGCTGATCATCACGCGTTTCCAACTGCCTTCTTTTGTGGTCACGTTAGCCGGGCTGTTGGTGTGGAATGGGGTGGTTTTGATTTTGATCGGCGCCGGCGGCACGGTCATTATTCAGGATCAGATAATCGTCAATATCGCCAACTATTTCCTGCCGCGTGAACTGGCAATCTTCGGCGCCACGCTGCCGGTGAATGTGGGCTGGCTGGTGGGGGCTGTTATTGTGATTATTTTTGCGGCGGGGCGTATTTCGCGCTGGTTGTCACGCCGCAATCGGGGTGTTTCCTCAACGCCGGTGGTTATTATTGTGCTGCAAATTGCGCTGGTGACGTTAGTAACGGGAGCTATCATTTACGTCTGTAATCTCGACCGAGGCGTCCCCCTGGTTGGCGTCGTCATGCTCATCCTGCTCACATTCTTCTCGTTCCTGGCCTCACGCACCCGTTTTGGCCGTTACGTGTATGCCATTGGCGGCAACATGGAAGCGGCCCGCCGCGCCGGTATCAACGTTACCCGCATTCGCATTACCGTGTTTATGCTCTCCAGTGTGATGGCCGGCATGGGCGGCATTGTGCTGGCTTCACGGCTGCGTTCCGTAGACACCGCCGCCGGTGGCGGCGACTTACTGCTGATTTCCATTGCCGCGCCGGTTATCGGCGGCACCAGTTTGTTTGGCGGCCATGGCCGGGTACTCAGCGCCCTGCTCGGCGCGCTGGTCATTGCCGGTGTGAATAATGGAATGGGTTTGTTGGGGCTTAGCGCTGGGGTGAAGTTTGTGGTCACCGGGTTGGTGCTGCTGTCTGCCGTGTTAGTGGACGCCATTTCCCGGCGTGGCCGGACGCAGTCTGGTATTGCCTGATGCCTCCGAAAGATAATGAGATATTGGGGTGTCCCAATATCTCATTATCCCGATTGTAATACGGCCGTCGCCACCCGCATTCCCCCCAACGTAACCCCCGCTGTGGATTGGCCGGGGAATATCGAGTCACCTACCAGCCAGACATTGGGGATGCCGGTTGCCGGGCCACGCGCCTGAAAGAGTGAAGTCTGGGGAAAGCCACCCACCATACCCAACGGCCGTCGCGTATAAAACGCAAATGTCACCGGTGTGCCCGGCAAACTGAGCCGGATGGCGCGGCGGATGCCGGGCATGGCGCGTTCGGCCGCCGCCAGCAGCCGGTTAACATACGCCTCGCGCCGTTCACAATATGCCACCGGGGAATCGGCCTGGCGAAGCTGCTGCCAGGGCGTCACGGCCGTATGCGTAGACAACGTGGCCGCCCGCATCCCCTCTGGGGCGCGGGTGGTATCGCCCGGTTCTGATAACGACATGAAGACGCTGTTGCCTTCGCCCAACGGCCGTGTATGGTCCACAATCACCTGATGATGCGTGGCCATGTCCGGCGGCAGTTGGCGCTCATCCAACCCCAGATAGAGCGTGAAAGCGCCCCAGGTTGGCGGGCGCTGCTGCGTTTCTTGCGGCAATGCGTGGGGCGCGGCCTGGCCTAACAAGCCGTGCAGCGCCCAGGGGGTGACGTTGGCGATGATATGGTCGGCGGTGAAGTGATGGCCTTTGCGGGTGATCACGGCCGTAGCCCGCCCCTTTTCCACCACAATCCGCTCCACCTGCTGCCGAAAATGCACACGGCCCCCCTGCTGGCGAATCCACGCCACCAGCGTTTCTGCCAGCGCGCCCATGCCACCCTGCACATGGTTCACGCCCCGCCGGGGTAAATCCAGAGCGGCGCTGCCATACAGGGCATGGGCATCCCGGCTGGTCGTTTGCGCCGAAATGAGCAGTTGCGCATCCAAAAAAGCGCGGAAAAGAGGATCGTCTGTGGGCGCAATCTGGCCGATGGTGCGCCACAAATAAGGGAATGCCCGCAAGGTCTGTGGGCGCAGCGCCCGCGCCAGCGTCAGCCAATCAGCCGGTGATTGGGGCGGCCAGGGAAACGGCCGTGACGACACATCCCAGGAAACAGCCGCCAATGTCTCCTGGGTGCGCCAAAATGATTCCGCCTGGGGAAAGATAGCCCGCCGTTCCGCCTGCCAGCGGGTGGCATCAGCCCATTGGGTGACGGTACGGCCGTCTGGCAAATGCACCACCCACGCCGGATCAACCGGGGAAACAGGCCAGGTCAGTTCTAGCATGTCCGCTAACCGGGCATGGGGGCCGCCCGGCGCAAACCCACCGGCCAACGTGGCCCCGGCGTCAAACCGGAAGCCTTTGTGAAAAAAAGTGCCGGCACAGCCACCAGGATAAACGTGTGCCTCCAGCACTGTCACCTGATGCCCGGCCCGCAATAACAGAGCCGCAGTGGTCAACCCACCCATACCCGCGCCGATAATGAGAGAATGTGCCGTCATAACGTATCGCTGCCTTTGCCTCAATCCTTGCGTTGAACTACTTGATCTGAGATTCTAGCAACGGTTTGCGACAGCACACGACAATCATTAAGACAAATCAAATCAAATCCAAATCGCGGGCACGAGCGATTGCTTGCGTGCGACTGCTGACCCCCAGTTTGCCATAGATGTGTTCGGCGTGTTTTTTGGCAGTGGCGATGGTGAAAACGAGTTTGTCGGCAATCTCCCGGTTGGAATAACCCTCAGCCATCAGCCGCAGCACCTCCAGTTCTCGTTCGCTCAGTGGCTCTAGCAGCAGCCGGTTGGCCGGAGATTGGGTAGTCGCAGTGGATGGCATGGCAAACGCGGCCAACAACCGGTTCAGATAAGGGGAGACGTTGTCTGCCTGCTCTGGCAGCCGGGCCAGCAGTGCGCCCACCGTTGGGCCACTGTCTATCAATGTACGCAGCAAACCGGCCGGTTCGGCCAGGGCCAGCGCCTGGCGCACGGCCGTTTCCGCCGCTTCCCCTTTATTTAATTGCGCCTGCAACAACCAGAGCGCCACCGCATCCCGCGCCCGGCCACTGGCCTGCGCCGCCGGCAGCAGCTCGGACGCTAATGCGGCGGCTTGTGTGGGGTCATGGGCTGCCCGCAGGTAACAGGCGTGGGCGAACTGCTGCCGGGCATACACTTCGTGGCGCGGGTCGGGGGGGATGTCACGGCCGTCTGGCAGCCAGGCAGCCGCGCGGGCAACATCTGCCTGCGCCAGCCAAAACCGGCTGATCAGGGCCAGCGTCAAAGCGCGCCGCTGCGGATGAATGGCTTGCAGAACGGCTTGTTCCGCTTGTTGGATGGCCACGGCGGCGGCCTGGGAATTGGCCTGCGCCGCATAAACCCAGGCTAACAACGCCTGACCGTAGGCATCCAGGCTCATCTCCGGGGCTTGCGGCAAGGAGACGGCCGTTTGCAGATGGGACACGGCCGTCTCCAGCCTATTCCACTCATAAAAAATCTCGCCCAACTGGATGTGTGCGCCGGCGACGGCCGTCAGGTGTTCCCAACCATTGGCGGCTGCCTCATCCAACAGTTGCTGAAGCATCGTCTGAGCTGCGACCAAATCTCCCTGCCCCATCAACAAATCTGCCAATTCCCGCCGGGCGCTCAGGTTGATCAGGAAGTTCCCACCGCGCCGGCTCATCGCAATGGCCTGATGATACAGTTCCAGACAGCGTCTGGTCTCGCCAATTGAGCGGTAGGTATACGCCAGATGCCAGGAAAGCAAGGTGCGCAGTGGCAGTTGGGCTTCGGGCAACCGGGCCAACGCCTGCTCTGAATCGGCAATGGTGGCAGCCGCCTCTTGCCGGGCAAAGGCCAGCGTGGCCCGGATGGCCAGCGCCTCGCCCAACAAACCGGTATCCTCTGCTGGCGCTGTTGGCAACGTTTCAATCACGGGCCGCAGCCACAGGTCGGCACTTTCTAGCCGTCCCCCAAAAAGGTCAACCCATGCCTGGGCCAGGCTCAAGCGCGAGTCCGCTTTCATTTGGGCGGGTGGCAGTTTGCTCAGCCAGGTTTGCAAAGAAGCCAGTTCGCCGTGGGCCACGGCCGTGTTCGCCTGTTGGCCGATAAGCTGCCCGGCCATCTGCCATTCCCCGGCAGCCAGCGCATGGTGAATGGCCTCGTGCCACAACTGCCGGTCGGCAAACCAGGCCGCAGCCCGCTGGTGAATCTGTCGCTGTGTATCTTGGCCTGCTGTCTGAGCGGCGCGAAAACGCAGCAAGTCGGCAAAAAGATGGTGGTAGCGGTACCAGCGCCGTTCGTCGTCCAGGGGAATGAGGAAGAGGTTTGTACGTTCCAGGTATTCCAGTAGAGATTGTAGATTTGCGATTGGCAGTTGTTCATCAGGCCCTGGTTGCCAATTCTCCCCCGTTAAAATTGCTTCACACAAGGGGGCGCAAAACCGATCCAACACGGCCGTGTACTGCAAAAATTTCTGTATGGCCGCCGGCTGGCGGAGTAACACTTCTTCAGTCAGGTAATCCACCAGATGGCGATGGCTGCCACTAAAGGATTGGAGCGCCGCGGCCACATTCACCTTACCGGCGACGGCCAAACCGGCCAGTTGCAAACCGGCAATCCACCCTTCGGTCCGTGCCGCCAACGCCTCTACCTGCACGGCCGTCAGCGACAAACCAAAAATGTGGGACATAAATTGGGCAATCTCCTCCGGCGTGAAGCGCAAATCTTTTTCGCGCAGTTCGGCAAGCTGCCCGCGCACCCGCAGCCGGGAAAGCGGCAGCGGGGGGTCGGCGCGGCAGGTAATGACCAGGTGAACAGGCGCGGGCAGATGGTCTAGCAGGTAGGTCACGCTTTGGTGAATGGATGGGTTGGTCATGAAGTGATAATCATCCAGAACCAGGAATAAGGGGGCTGGCAGCGCCGCCAGGTCATTGATGAGAAAGGTAAGTACCAGGGAAAATGGTGGGGATTGGGGCGAATGCAGCAGAGCCAGCGATTGTTCGCCAACGCCGGGTACGGCCGTTTGCAGCGCCGCCATCACGTATGTCCAGAAACGAACCGGATCATTGTCCCCCTCATCCAGCGAAAGCCAGCAAACGTGGCCGGTGGCTTGAGCCGTCAGCCAGCTAATGGTCACCGTGGTTTTACCATAACCAGCGGGGGCACAGATAAGGGTCAACGGCCGTTCACCCGCTTGTTCCAGTAACTGCGCCAGACGCGGACGCAAAACCAGATTGGGCCGCAGCAACGGCCGTTTGAGTTTGGTCGTTAAAATCTCTGCCAGCATCCAGACAATTATACGTCTGGTCCCCTATTGGCACTATAAAGGTCGCAGAATTTGCGCCTGTCAAACACCCAAAAACTCTGGCTGGTATTGGACGATGCCGGTGACGCCCGCCAGCGCACCTGGCTGCAAGGCCAGCGCCATAAACACCTCATCGGGCACTTCTATTTCCCAACGAATACCAAACCGGCTGGCCGGCGCAAAACCAAAACGCGGGTAGAATTCGGGATGGCCGAGTACGATCAAAATCTTATGCCCGGCCTGCCGCAGCATGGCAATGCCGGTTTGCACCAATTGGGAGCCGATGCCCTCCCGTTGACAGGTGGGGGATACGGCCATCGGGCCGAGAGCAACGGCCACTGCGGTTGCGCTCAGTGCAGGCGTGACCACCCCACCCGCTTCATTCGTAATCGTCACCGGCGAAAAGAGAATGTGCCCGACCACCTCCCCTGCCCGTTCGGCCACCAACGACAGCGTCACCACACCCCGCCGCCGCAGCGCGTCCACCAGGGCAGCTTCCGCCGGGCGGCCAAACGCCGCCTCATTTACCTGCCAAATTGCTTCCTTATCCTCTGGTAGCTCCCGGCGAATGTTGATCATCTTTTTGCCTCCATTACCTGTGGCGATTCTATCATCGAGCATGAATTCGAGCCATGCGTGACGAGTGATGCGTGATTTTCTCACGCCTCACTCGTCACGCCTCACTCGTCACGCCTCACTCGTCACGCCTCACGCCCCCTGCAACATCATCTGCCGCGGTTTGCGGGTATAAAACGGGGCCTGCAAACGCATCACCTTTTGCAGGATTTTGAAGGCAGCGGGGAACCGGTCATAGGCAATCAGGCCAAAGGGCGGCGCCGGGTCGTAATGCACCGCCAGTTGCACCTGGCGGGCGGTGGCCTCATCGGTCAGTTGGGCAATCAGGTGCAGGGCCATATCAATGCCCGCCGAGACGCCGGCTGAATTGATGATCTTGCCGGACTGTACCCAACGTTCCTGCACATACCGCGCCCCATACGGCCGTAGATAACTGGCATATCCCCAATGCGTGGTAGCGTCATGGCCTTGCAGCAGCCCCACGCTGGCTAACAACAGCGCCCCGGTGCAGACCGACGTGGTGAACTGCGTGGTTTCATTGGCCGTTTTGATGTAGTCGCGGATGGCCGGGTGGCTCATAGCGCGCAGGGTGGGGGTGCCGCCGCCGGGTACAATCAGCACGTCCGGGTGGGGCACGTCGGCAAAAGCCTGGTTGGGCATGAAGGTCAGGCGGCTGTCGCTGGTGACAGGGATGCGCTGCTCGGCAACCACTACCGGCCGAAACTCCGGACGGATGCGCGACAGCGCCGTCATCATTTCCAGGGGACCAACCAGGTCAAAGACGGTCAACCCTTCGTAGATGACCAGGGCAATCGTTTTGACGGCGTCTGGCCTGGCAGGGGCGGCAGCGGGCAGATGTCCATTCACCCGTGACCAATCAATGCCACCAAACGGTGGATGGGGGTCCCATTCGGCCATGATCTGCACCTGTTTGGCCGTCTTCAGGCTGCGCAGCCGGGAAACCAACAGCAGGGACATATCTACGGCCGTTGCCGCCCCGGCCCCGGTGATAAATTTGCCATCTTCTACCCAGGGCTGCCGTACATAATCAGCGCCCGCCGCTGCCAGTTCCGCTGCATATGCCCAATGGGTGGTGGCCCGTTTGCCTTGTAGCAGACCGGCAGCCGCCAGCACCAGCGCCCCGGCGCCGAACGAGCCGACGATCTCGGCAGTGGCGGCAGCCTGGCGTACATAATTCACCAGTTCGGGATTTTGGGCGGCGGGTACGGCCGTTTCGCCGCCGCCAATGACCAACAGCGCATACGGATTGGGCACGTCGGCAAAGGTTTTCTGCGGCCGTACCGGCAGTGGTGTGCTGGAAGGAATAAAGTCGGTAGTGGGGCCAACGACCACCGTTTCGTAAGGGGACATCATCGTAGCGCTGACCCAGACGTGGTGGGCGGCGACCAGTTCTAACAAGGAAAAACCGGGATAAATAACCAGAGCAATCTGTTTCTTCTGATTCTGTTGTTTGGACATGATCTTGTGTCTCCTGTGGAAATAGAGGCTGGTGGCTGGTACCAGCCACCAGCCCCTATTAACCTGATTAACCAAGCTGCCGGGGAAAGATGCCTTCAACCAGTTTGCCATCCTGGTGGAAGCTGAAGGCAAATTCCATCTGCCCATTTTCAAAGTTGGCGACGACCACCCAGCGGACGTACCCTTGAGTGGTAGACGGGGCCATGGTCACACTCTCGATGGATTGGTACGCGCCCATCACGTTGCTCACTTCTTGCCGGTAGGCCAGAAAGGCGGCTTCGTTGATGCCGTTTTTCATCGTCTGCGACCAGTCCCGGCTCCAGACGGCGTAATCGCCGCTGGCAAAACCTTGCATGGCGTTCTCCGCCAGTTCGGTGGCCTGTGCCTGGGTGAGGGCGGAAGCCGTTTCCTGATCGGCTGTGCTGCTGCCGCCGCAGGCGACGGTCGTTACCAGCAAAGCGAACACCATCATCCATCCCAATACACGAAACTTAATCATTTTTTTGTCTCCTTTTTGTTTGTTGGCCGGTCGGTTAACCGGGCCGTTGTTTGTAAATCTGCCTCCAGCATAGGGGCTGGCCAGGCGAACTGTCATTCGCCCAAAGGCGAATCTGTGGCCGAACCGGCGGGCGAATTGGGCAGATAAATCTACACCTACAATAGGCGAAGTGGGCCTTCGCCGACTTGAGGCAGTCGGCGAAGGCCCACTTCGCCAGGTGTTGCCGCGATTTTAATCGCCGGGTTTTGTCGGCAGATAAATCTGCACCTACAAAAAGCAAAGTCGGCCTTCGCCGACTTGAGGCAGCCGGCGAAGGCCCACTTCGCCAGGTGTTGCCGCGATTTTAATCGCCGGGTTTTGTCGGCAGATAAATCTGCACCTACAAAAAGCAAAGTGGGCCTTCGCCGACTTGAAGCAGTCGGCGAAGGCCCACTTCGCCAGGTGTTGCCGCGATTTTAATCGCCGGGTTTTGTCGGCAGATAAATCTGCACCTACAAAAAGCAAAGTCGGCCTTCGCCGACTTGA
>CAADGU010000280.1 GCA_900696625.1 uncultured Chloroflexota bacterium
AAGACGGCCGTGTCTGCGGCGGCGTCTTCTCCACCTGTCCCTGCCACGGCCGTTTGGTGCGGTGCGGCGACACCTGTACCCATTCGCCGGTCAGGGGATTCAAGCGTCGGTGGGGGTGTTCGGTTGGATTGAACATAGTAAGTGAGCAGTGAGCAGTGAGCAGTGAGCGGTGACTGCTTACTGCTCACTGCCTACTGCTTACTGATAAGCCGGTAGCCAGGAACCATGCACTTCAATCAACTCATCCACCAGTGACCAGATTTGATCAAGGGAAAGTTCGGCGGCGGTGTGCGGGTCGAGCATGGCGGCGTGGTAGATATGTTCGCGCTTGCCGGTGAGGGCAGCTTCCACGGTCAGCGCCTGCACGTTGATGTTGGTTTGCATTAGCGCCGCCAGATGGGGCGGCAGGCTGCCAATCTGCGTGGGCTGGATGCCGTTGCGGTCTACCAGGCAGGGCACTTCCACGCAGCAGCCAGCGGGCAGATTGTCAATCAGGCCATAGTTGGGCACATTGCCGTAAATGACACGCGGCTGGCCCGTTTCCATGCTGTGAATGATGAGCGAGCCGTACTCTTCGCTGCGCTCCACCGCCAGCGGAATATCCTCCGCTTCAAAGATGGCCCGCATCTGATCCCAGGCGGCAATCTGGTTTTCACAGCGGGTGATGTATTCGTCCAGGGGGATGTTGAACTTTGCGATCAGGTCAGGGCGGTCGCGTTTGATGAACCAGGGGGTATATTCGCTGAAATGTTCGCTGGATTCGGTGACGAAGTAGCCCAGGCGGTGCAGCATTTCGTAACGCACCCGGTTCCAGTCAGGCATACGGCCGTCAGCATAGATTTTGTGCAGCGTTGGATAGAGGTCAGTACGGCCTGTTTCTGTCACCCGCTCAAACGTCAGATAATACGCCATGTGGTTAATGCCCGCGCACAAATAGTTGATCTCCTCATACGGAATTTGCAGGTCACGCGCCAGTTGGTGCGCCGTGCCCTGCACGCTGTGGCACAGCCCCACCGTTTGAATAGTGCTGGCCTCACCGATGGCCCAGCAGTTCATAGCCATGGGGTTCACGTAGTTGAGAAAGGTCACATCCGGGCACAGTTCTTCCATGTCGGCGCACATCTCCAGCAGCACGGGGATGGTGCGCAGCCCGCGCATGATGCCGCCAATGCCCAGCGTATCGGCAATGGTCTGGCGCAGGCCGTACTTCTTGGGGATTTCAAAATCAATAACTGTACCCGGTTTGTAGCCCGCCACCTGAATCATGCAGATGGCATAATCGGCCCCATCCAGCGCGGCGCGACGATCCAGTGAGGTGGTCACAGTGGGGCGGGCATTGACCGCCTGCGCCACTTTGTGGGCCACAATTTCACTGGTGCGCATCCGTTCTTCATCAATATCGTGCAGCACAATATGGGATTCGGCCAGTTCGGGAAAACTGAGAATGTCGCCGAGCAGGTTTTTGGCAAAAACCGTACTGCCCGCGCCGAGAAAGGTAATTTTAGGCATAGTTTCTCCTTTGAAAATTATGAATGATGAATGATGAATGATGAATTTTTATTCATTGTGGTGGGCGGCTGCCCGTGAACTCTCCATAAAAGATTAAGGATTGTTGCCTTTGGCTAACTGTTCCAACTTCGCTTTAGTCTCGCGCCAGGTGATTTTGGAAAGGCCTAACTTTTGCCGGATTTCATCTGGTTCTTCGCCCGCTTTGAGGTCTTGCATGGCGCTGAACCAGCGCAAATTTTCAAACGATAACATGCCTTGTGCCAATCCTGCTTCTGTGCCCACATCACTGAGCACGTATTCCAGATTGCGGGCGGTGCAGGTGAAGAGCGTATCCGATGGATTGTATTGGGGCAAGTATTCATCCAGCACATCCAGCCATTCCGGGTCGAGCGGTAGGCGGCGCTCTTTGTAGCGCAGGCGGGGGTTGGCGTAACGTACAAACAGCATGGGTTCATTGGGGTTGCTGCGGTCAATGTGGTTGGGCACAATGGTCATGGCTTCTCCCTTTTTGATGCCGGTTTTGAGCAGCAGGGTCAGCAGCAAATGGGGGCGGGCGTCTGGTTTGCGTTCCCCTGCACCAGGGTGCAGTCCTTCGCCCTGGCGCAGCCGCTGCGAAACGGCCAGGGCATTTTCGATGTCGGTTTCGGTGGGTAGGGTGGGGATGGGGCTGCGCACACTGTGTTGGATAACGGCCGTTGCCGGATTTTCCAACAGCGCGCCCGATTCTTTTAGCCAGGCAAAAAACACCTTCAAGGTAGTCACCCGCCGGGCATACGATTTGGGGCTGCATGGTACACCGCGATCATACAGCAGCCAGTTGAGGAAATCGTTCAAATCTTTGGTGCCAATCTGGCCGATGGGCTGGCCGATGCCCAGATATTTGCCCAACAGCCGTACATCGCTGGCAAATGCTTTGCTGGTGTTCAGGGCAAACCCCTCGTCACGCATGTGCTGTTCAAATGCGCCCAGGGCGGCCTGGATGGAGGCATCGGCCGTAACCGGCGGCGCCGCCGGCCCCACAGCCGGGGGAAGTTCACTTTCAGGAATTAAGGTTTGTTGCAAATTATCGCTCATCTTGCATCACTCTCCTGCATTTTGCATCACTCTCCTGCATTTTGCATCACTCTGCTGTATCTTGCATCACTCTGCTGTATCTTGCATCACTCTGCTGTTTTCGTATAGACAGGGGTAGATTAGAACATTTGGCCGGTTTTGTCAACCGTTTGGAGTGCCAGGCCAGGGGCATGATGGTTCTGGTTAACCAAATAGGAACTGTCCCTGGCCTGGCACTGCGCTTTCTTTGGTTTTTGCCTTAAAACTTTGTATAATTTGCCCCGCCTGACGAAAAGGCCCCGTAGCTCAATTGGCAGAGCAGGGCACTCTTAATGCCGAGGTTGAAGGTTCGAGTCCTTCCGGGGTCATGTACCGAGCCGCTCCCAAAACGGGGGGCGGTTTTTTTATACCTGAGATTGGGAGATTCGGAGATTGAAGATGAACAATCTCCTGATTGACTGACAGATCTTGTTTTTAATGGCCGCAGAACACGGATTTGCAGGATTTGCGGATAGAAATAGTCGAGGAAAGAGAATCCGCAAATCCCGCCAATCCGTTGTCAAGGTGACTGAATCTGAGTTTTGTCAGTCAACCAGACAATCTCCCAATCTCTTAATCTCTTAATCTCCACTTGTTTATGGCATCAAATATCGTATTGACCGGTTTTATGGGCACAGGTAAAACGACCGTTGGCCGTTTGTTGGCGGAACGGCTGGGGTTTGGTTTTGTGGACACGGATGAACTGATTGTGTTGCGCGACGGCCGTACCATCCCCGACATCTTTGCCCAAGAGGGCGAAGCGTATTTTCGGCAACTGGAAACGGCCGTGGTTCTGGAATTGGCGGCGCAGTCTAACCTGGTCATGGCTACCGGCGGGCGGTTGATGCTGGACGCCATCAACGCGGAGGCGCTGGAACGGAACGGCCGTGTCTTTTGCCTGACGGCCGCTCCCGGCGAGATTTTGGCGCGGGTACAGGACGGTGGGCGACGGCCGTTGCTGAATGTACCCGATCCGGCGGCGCAGATTGAACGCTTATTGGCCGAACGGGCGGTGGGGTACGGCCGTTATCCACAAATTGAGACCACCGGCAAGACGGCCGAGGAAGTGGTTGAAGAAATAAGAAACAAAATCCGCTGAGGACGCGAAGAAAATGATACGGCCGTGCCTCTTTTGCCCACCAGGGTTGGATGAAACCGAAATTATATTGGAGAGCGACCATTGCTTTTTTGTGCAGCAGCCGCAGCCTGTTCTGACCGGTTCTGGGTTGGTTGTTCCCCGGCAGCATCGGGAAACGGTTTTTGATCTGACGGCCGTTGAGTGGCAAGACACCTACGCCTTGTTACAGCGGGTAAAAAATCTGCTGGACGCCCAATACGCCCCTGACGGGTACAACCTGGGCTGGAATGTGGGGCCGGTAGGAGGCCAGGAGGTGTTCCATGCCCATTTGCACGTCATCCCCCGTTTCCGCGATGAACCGTTGGCCGGGAAAGGCATCCGTTACTGGCTCAAACAAGAAACCAACAAAAGAGTTAAACAGAATAGGGCGGCTGGTGACTGGTACCCGTCACCAGCCGCCATTCATGCTCAGGCCACTTCGTAGTCAGGGCTTTGGTGGCGGAAGTAGGCGTCGTACAGTTCGGCGTAGTGGCCGCGCCGGGCCATCAGGCTGGCGTGGCTGCCTTCTTCAATGATCTCCCCCTGCTGCAAAACGATGATCCGGTCGGCGTGTTTGATGGTGGAGAGGCGGTGGGCGATGATCACGGCCGTGCGCCCCGCCAGCACCATCTCCAACCCCTCCTGAATCTGCGCCTCCGCCAGGGGGTCTACGCTGGCGGTGGCCTCATCCAACACCAGGATGGCCGGGTCTTGCAGCAGCACCCGCGCCAGGGCGATCAACTGCCGCTGCCCCATGGAGAGACCGCGCCCGCCTTCGCCAACGGCCGTGCCCAACCCCTGCGGCAATGTTTCCAGCCAGTCGCCGTGCCCGATGCTCTCCGCCACCTGGCGCACTTCGGCGTCGGTGGCGTCGGGCCGGGCATAACGGATGTTGTCCGCCACTGTGCCGGTGAAGAGGAAGGGAGATTGAGGCACAATGCCCAACTGCCGCCGGTAACTGTCCAGCTCAAAACAGCGCGCGTCACGGCCGTCCACCAACAACTGCCCTCCCTGGAACTCATAAAAGCGGGCAATCAACCGCCCCAGGCTGGATTTACCCGCGCCGGTATGCCCCACCAAAGCAATGGTTTCACCCGCCTCGATGGTTAGATTGAAGCCGTCGAGTACCTGTTCCTGTTCGGTGTAGCGGAAGTGCATGTGGCGGAATTCGATACGGCCGTCTAGCGGTGGTGCGGGCTGGTTGTCAATCTGCACCACCCGCGCTTCGGCGTCAATCAGGGCAAAAACGCGCTCGCTGGAGGCCAGCCCCAACTGGAACTGGCTCCAAAAGGAGGCGATGCCGGTGAGCGGGAACCAGAAGAGGCTCATCGCCTGCACAAAGAGGAACCAGTCGCCGGGCGTAATGTCCCCGTTCAGCGCTTCCGTGCCGCCAAAGTAAATGATCACGGCCGTGCCCAACCCGGCAATAAACACCAGAATAGGAAAGATGGCGCTGAACACAAAACCTTGCCGTACCTGTACCTGGTACGCCTGCTCGTTCACATCGCTGAACTCGTCATACACCGTCTGCTCCTGCCGGAAATTTTTAGCGACGGAGATGCCGCTAATCGTCTCTTGCACGTTGGCGTTCACCGTGGCCAGCAGCCGCTGCGCCTGCTGCGTGGTGCGCCGCGCCACCCGGCGAAACGCCAGCGCCGCGCCCACAATCAAGGGGGCCATGGCCAGCGCCAGCCAGGTGAGCCGGGCGTTGATGGAAAAGAGGTAGCCGACAATCAAGATCACCAGCAGTACCTGGCTGATCAGGTTCAGCGTCAACGTGACCACGTTGGAGAAATCTTGCGTATCCGACGTGACGCGGCTGACGATCTTGCCGGAGGGGAATTCGTCGTAGAAAGACATATCGCGGGACATCACGGCCGTGAACGCATCCGACCGCAATTGCAGTACCACATCCCCCACCGACCGCGCCGTATACCACTGGCGCACAAAATTAAAACACCACGACAACACTGTTGCCGCCAAAATCAGAAAAACAAGCGTATTGATGGCGGTTGTGGCCTGATTGCCCGTTATCTCATCAATCCCCTGGGAAATGAGGATCGGCAGCACCATGTCCATCACCGCATTCAACACAATCATGCCGGTGATTAGCGCCACCCGCCCCACCTGCGGCCGAAAATAACGGCCAATCCGCCGCATCAACTGCCGGTCACTATACTGCCGGTCATACGCCTCAGCGTCAATGCCATCCATGATGAAGCCCATAATTCCTCCAGAGAAGAGAATCAGGAATTAGGAATTATGAAGGAAAGAGCCTTTTCATAATTCATAATTCCTAATTCATAATTTCTTCTATATGTCGTATCGCGCAAAAATCCGTTGATACAGTTCCGATGTGGCCATCAATTCATGGTGCGTACCCTGGGCCACAATCTCGCCCTGGCGAATGAGCAGCACCCGGTCGGCGCGGCGAATCTGCGACAGGCGGTGGGTGATGAGCAGGGTGGTGCGCCCTTCCAATATACGCTTGATCGCCTTCTGGATTTCATCCTCGGTGGCGCTGTCTACGGCGCTGGTGGCGTCATCCAGGATGAGGATGCGCGGATCGGTGAGCAGGGCGCGGGCGATGGCGATGCGCTGCCGCTGCCCGCCGGACAGGGTGACGCCTCGTTCGCCGACGATGGTGTCGTAGCCATCCTTGAAGTTCATGATGAACTGGTGCGCCTGCGCCTCCTTGGCGGCGCGGATGATGTCTTCGCGGCTCACCTGCTGCCCCAGGCCGAAGGCGATGTTCTCGGCCACGCTGCGTGAGAAGAGGAAGATGTCTTGCTCGATGATGGAGATTTGGGAACGCAGACTGTGCATGTTCCAATCGCGGATGTCACGGCCGTCTATGGTAATTTGCCCGTCATTCACATCATACGTCCGGTTTACCAGCTTCGTCAGCGTGGTTTTGCCGGACCCCGTCTGCCCCACAATGGCGATGGTCTCGCCGGGCCGGGCGGTGAACGAGATGTTGTGCAGCAGATCACGGCCGCTGTCAAAATGGCGAAAGCTGACGTTCTCAAAAACCAGTTCGCCGCGCATGGGGGCCACGTGCCCGGCGGCGTTTTCGTCCAGTTCCGTCTCCGTTTGCAGCAGTTCCAGGATGCGCCCCGCCCCGGCCAGCCCCATTTGCACCAGGTAAAAGGTGAAGAAGGAGCTAAAGGCCGGCCAGCGCAGCACCCACATCAGCCCCATAAAGGCGATGAGGTCGCTAATGCTGATCTCACCCAGGTTGTACAGATAAACAGCCTGCAAAAAGCCGCCGGCAATGGCAATGCCGATGAGTAGGGTGGGCAGGTAACGTGCCTGCACTTCCCCTTCTTTAACAAAGGCATCCCGATACTGGCGGGCGTCACGCAAGAATTTGCCCAACTCTTGTTTATCTTGCGAAGCTGCTTTGACCACTTCAATGCCGGTAACGGCCTCGTTGAGGGTGGCGTTCATGCCGCCAAAACGGGCGCGCACCTGCTCAGAAACGGGTTCAAGCTGGCGCATATACAGCCGCACGGCGAAGTAGTAGAAGAAACAAAAAGTAAGCGGGGCCAGCAACAGGCGCAGGTCAATGAAGGCGATGAAGAGGATGGGCATGAAGATAGCCATCATGGAGTCATAGAGCAGGCTGAAGCCGGGCATCATCATCTCGTTGACAAAGCGCACGTCGTTGGCGGCGCGGGCCATAATATCGCCCACACGCTGCTGGTTGTGGAAGGTTTGGCTTTTGCCCAGCAGGTTGAGGTAGAGTTCGTCACGGCCGTCGCGCTCCAACCGTTTGGCTACCACTTCCATGCTAAACGAGGCCAGAGCGTCGCAGAAAAAGCGCCCCACTGCCAGCCCCACCAGCGTCAGCGTGATGAGGGCGATGGCATAGTAGGGGTCGGTGGCCGATGCGGCATCGGCGGTTGTTTCCCCCGCTACCACGCCAAACGCCGCCCCAATTTGCCGGGGGATGGCGGCGTTAAAAATGTTTGTCACCGTCATGCCCACAAAAAAGGCCGCCAGCAGCAATTTGTATCGCGCCAGGTGGGACACCACCCAACGTATCGGGTTGGTCTGGTTATAAGTGGGCGCGTTTTCCACGCGAAACTCTGTTTTTGGTAAAGCAATTTGTGCCGCCATAAACCTCCTTATATGTGGCGCGATTTTCTAAATCGCGCCCTCAAACAGAACATCTATTCTACTATACCACCCCATTTATGACATCCTTTGTCCTATTTATTTCGGGGCAGCGGATAATGAACAGGATTTGCAGGATTAGCGGATTTTTCTCAGGCAGATTTGATCCGTGAATCCTGCAAATCTGTTGTCAACCGGGGCATCGTCATTAGATTTTGGATCTACTGAGATTCGTTATTTCTGTTGGCAGATTCCCGCCAGAAACGGTATGATTTGCCGTCATGCTTCACAATTCATACCCTGCTCTCTCTCTTGCCCCGTTAGGCAAAAGTTTAAGGCTCTACAGGATTTCATGGGGTTCGGCGTGACATGTGACGAGTGATGCGTGTGGTCTCTCTGGTCACGCATCACTCGTCACGCATCACAGCTTGCCTTGAGTTCCCAAAGAACCAAGTTTAATATGAATGAAACGACAACTTTATCTGTGAACTACCCCGGTGGGCGGTACGATGTCACCGTGGGCAGCGGATTGCTGCCACATTTGCGGGAACTGGCGCGTATTGCCGGGCCGGTGGCGCTGATTACCGATGATCACGTTGGCCAACTGTATGCGGCGCAGTGCGGCGCGGTGGATTGTGTGCTGACCGTGCCGCCTGGGGAGCAGCATAAAACACTACAAACGGTGAATGGCCTGTACAGCCAGCTATTAGCGGCGGGCATTGACCGCAGCGGCGCCGTGGTGGCGTTGGGCGGCGGCGTGGTGGGGGATATGGCCGGCTTTGTGGCCGCCACCTACATGCGCGGCGTGGCGTTTGTGCAGTGCCCCACCAGCCTGCTGGCCATGGTGGATGCCAGCGTGGGTGGCAAGACGGGGGTGGACTTGCCGGAAGGCAAGAATCTGGTGGGGGCGTTTAAGCAGCCAACGGCCGTACTCGCCGACATCGCCACTCTACAAACCCTGCCCCCGGCCGAATTTGCGGCGGGCATGGCCGAGGTGATTAAACATGGCCTGATCAGCAACCCCCGGTTGTTTGCGCAAATTGAGGATG
>CAADGU010000281.1 GCA_900696625.1 uncultured Chloroflexota bacterium
ACCGCTGGCTAAAAGGGTGGTGGCCGGTAACCATAACCGTAACAAGCCACCAGCAATAAGCAACCAGCCACCGTACAAAGGAGAAACAATGACCCAAATGCAAGCCCTTAAATGCCCATCCTGTAATGCCTCGCTGGATTACGACGGCCGTTCCGAAACCATTCGCTGCGAATTTTGCGGCACCACCATCATTGTGCCCGAAAACATGCGCGCCGGCGCCTACCAGGCCGGCTACATGGGCGGCGAATCCCCGGAAAAGGCCGACAGTATCCACCGCATTTTAGAACTGGTACATCACGGGCAAAAAATTGAAGCCATCAAACTATACCGGGAAACCTTCGGCGTCGGGCTAAAAGAGGCCAAAGATATTGTGGATGGTCTGGAAATGGGCAAACCAACGGCCGTCACCTATACCACCGTCTCTAGCAGCGGCAACAACAGTTGTGGCTGCCTGGTGGCCATCGTCATTATCCTCTTCACCTTGGGCATTGTGGTGGCAGCCATGGTGCCATTTGCCACCATCACCCAGGTCATCGAAAGCCCCCAAACATTCATCCAACAGGTTTCTGAAGGCGACATTCAAACTTTTGTCCAGGAAGTAAGCGTACAGGTAGCTACCATCAACCGGAGCATCCAAAATGATCCCCTGGTAGTCACCGGCGGCGGCGATGGCTTAGGCGCCGACCTGATAGTGGAAAACTGGCAGTACAGCAACGATGTCAACAACATTTTCCTCAGCTACACCGAAGAGAAGGACGGCCGTCGCACAGTCCGCTGGGAAACAGCAGTTGGCGATTCCAGCAATAACATGGACTTCAATGTCGCCTCTGACAACCAACACATTTACCACACCAGCGGCAGCACGCTGCGCGCCCTCGACCGGGCCAGCGGCGAACAGGTGTGGCAAACCAACCTCAGCGACGTTGTAGACCGGCGCTGTTCTGGCTGTCTGCGCTCCGAACAAGGCGTGGTGATAGCCCTGACGGCCGACAACACCTTGTATGGCCTCAATGCCAAAACCGGGCAAACGTTGTGGCAGGCGCGCCTGGAAAATGACACCCCCATTTACATGGAAGAAGGGTTTGTGGCCCTGGCTATCCTCAAAAACATGGCGGCTGTGTTAGACGAATCGTCGCAGGCCGGCGCTTTTGGTTTTGCCCTCAAATTGTTCAACCTCAACAGTGGCGAGTTGATGCAAGAATTGATACCGATGTGCCCGGATGATGGCAACTTCTTTGATCCCGCCCCCTTTGGTTATTATGATCAGGTCTTTGCGGATGAGGCTCAAGACCGGCTCTTTTTCCTGTGGGGCACCTCCATCAATGGCGCAGAATGTCTGGAAGAGTGGAACCCGGAAACTGGCGAGCCTATCTGGCAAACGCGCCTGCCCGGAGATGCCAGCATCTCCTCCTCCATTGGCCGGGGCATCGTCACCGATTGGAACTTTTCACCTTATTTTGCCTTTAATGGGGATACGTTACTGCTGCCTGCGTATGACTCTGGCAACCAGGGGGTGGTCTCGGTGAATTTGAACGGCGGCGAAATGCAGTTTTATGTGGAGGGGGGTGATTATGAATTGTGGCCGATGGGGGTACAGGGAGACACGGCCGTTGTCTGGGCCAAACGGCAGCGCGGTACCAAACAGGTGGAAGTGTGGGGGCTGGACAAAACCAGTGGGGAACGCCTGTGGCAGCACCCACTCAAAGCTGAGTATCTGTTTGAAATGGACCCATTTGATGATAAATGGACGTATGTGCTGACAAACAATGGCCTTTATATCGTGCAATTGTTCGCCACCCCAAATCCCCCGGAACTGCTGGTGCAATCGCTCAATACCAGCACGGGAGCGTTGAATTACGAAGTAAAAAACACATTGGCCGATGACTTCTGGCGAGGCATTGCCCGCGCCCCCGGCCATCTTTACCTGACCATTCGGGCGCTGGTCGGCGTAGATTTGCAAACCGGCAAGGCCGCAACGGAGTGGCCGTAAATGCTCACACTGGCAACACGGCCGTCCTTCCACACCTTGCTCGATGCCCTGGCGCTGACGGCCGTAGATGACACATTCCCCGCCATCATTTACCTGCAAACAGACAGCCAGCCGGAAATCGTCTCGCGCCAGATGTTCCGGCTGGCTGTCGCTGGTTATGCGAATGGCCTGCGGCGGCTGGGCATCCAGCCCGGCGACCTGGTCATCATCGCCCACACCCAAAACCTGGAAAGCATCTACGCCTTTTGGGGGGCGCTGCTGGTTGGCGCTGTTCCCTCTATGTTCCCCACCCTCACCGAAAAGCTGGACGCTGACACTTACATGCGGCATATGGCCGAACTGGTACGCCTCTCGGCCGTCAAAGCCGTGCTGACAACCGATGAATTTGCGCCGCAGTTGCAAACGGCCGTGGATTGCCAGGTGTTTGGGAAATTGGAGAATAGAGATTGGGAGATTGGCGGTGAGGACACCGCGAGATTGAGAGATTACCAATCTGCCAATCCCAATACCATCGCCTTTTTGCAACACTCCTCCGGCACCACCGGCTTGCAAAAAGGGGTGGCGCTGACGCACACGGCCGTACTCAATCAGCTTGCCGCCTACAGCGACGCCCTACGCTTAGACGAACAGGATGTGGTTGTCAGCTGGCTGCCGCTGTACCATGATATGGGCCTCATTGCCGGGTTTTTGCTGCCGCTGGTACAGGGCATTCCCCTGGTGCTGATGTCCCCGTTTGATTGGGTCAGCCACCCGGCGCTGCTGCTGCGGGCCATTCACGATCACCAGGGCACACTCTGCTGGCTGCCCAACTTTGCCTACAACCACTGTGCCCGCCGCATCCGGGCGCGAGACAAAGAGGGGCTGTCGCTGGCCTCCATGCGCCTGTTCGTCAACTGCTCCGAGCCGGTGCGGTATGACAGCCACCAGTTATTCCTGGCGGCCTTTGCCGAAAACGGCGTCCGCCCGGAAATGCTCGGCGTCAGTTATGCCATGGCCGAAAACACCTTTGCCGTCACCCAAACTGTGCCGGGGCGCACGGCCGTCCTGGACACCATAGACGAACACTCCCTTATCCACAAGCAATATGCGCAACCGGTACCGGCCGACCATCCTCAAGCAGCCGTCAAAGTATCGTGCGGGCCGGTGATACAGGGGACGGCGCTGTGTGTGTTGGCTGGCGACGGCCGTACCCTGCCCGACCGCTACGTGGGTGAAATTGCCATCCAAAGCAGCTACATGCTCAGCGAATACTACCGGCGGCCTGATTTACGGCCGTTCAGCAACGGCTGGTACAAAACCGGCGATCAGGGCTACACCGTCAACGGCGAAGTTTTTGTGATTGGCCGCGCCAAAGACCTGATCATCAACGCCGGTAAAAATATCTATCCACAAGACATTGAAGCCATTGTCAATGGCGCGCCCGGTGTGCATGCCGGGCGCGCCGTCTGTTTTGGCGTACCAGATGAAAAAGAGGGAACCGAACTCATCGCTATTGTGGCCGAAGTAAAAACCGGCGACCCTGCCGAGCGCAAGGAAATCAACAAAACCATCCGCCAGGAAGTAGCGCGGCAGAGCGGTGTCAGCGTCAGCTACGTGCATCTGGTTGGCCCCCACTGGCTGCTGAAAACGTCCAGTGGCAAAATTGCCCGCGCTGCTAATCGGGAGAAGTGGCTGGCGGAGGTTGGTAATCGGTAATTGACGCGGCGTCAATTACCGACAACCGGCTACTGAGCCGGGCCTGCCGCTTTCACCTCGTCACTGACGCCGGCCTCAAACTGCTTGAAGTTTTCAATGAACATGCCCACCAGTTTACGCGCCTGGGCATCATAGGCGTCCTTGTCCGCCCAGGTATTGCGCGGATTCAGCGCCTCGTCGGGCACGC
>CAADGU010000282.1 GCA_900696625.1 uncultured Chloroflexota bacterium
AGGAGAAGCACATGTCATATGATATTCAGAAAGTAGCTGTGATTGGGGCGGGCACGATGGGTGGCGGTATTGCCGCCCACCTGGCAAACATCGGTATTCCGGTGGTGCTGCTGGACATCGTACCGCCCGATTTGAGCGAGGCGGAACAAGGCAATCGCAAAGCCCGCAACCGCATCGTGCAGTCGTTGTATGACCGGATGGCTAAGGCCAAACCGGCCAACCTGGCCCGCGCCGACCGCGCCGACCTGATCACGTTGGGCAACCTGGAAGATGATTTTGACCAGATCGCCGATTGTGACTGGATCGTGGAGGTCATCATTGAGCAGTTAGCGCCGAAACAGGCGCTGATGGAACGCATTGAAGCGGTGCGTAAACCGGGCAGCATCGTCAGCAGTAATACGTCGGGCATACCGATCAGCCAGATTGCCAACGGCCGTAGCGACGAATTCCGCGCCCACTTCCTGGGCACCCACTTCTTCAACCCACCCCGCTACTTAAAACTGCTGGAAATCATCCCCACCGCCGACACCAGTAAAGCGGTGCTGGACTTTATGGTGCAGTTTGGCAGCGACGTATTGGGCAAAGGGGTCGTCGTCTGCAAAGACACGCCCAACTTCATCGCCAACCGCTTCATCGCCATCGTTGGCTCCTACATAAGCGAATACGCCCTGGAAAACGGCTATAGCATCGCCGAAGTAGACGCCATCACCGGCCCGGTGGTGGGACATCCCAAAACGGCTACCTTCCGCCTGACCGACCTGGTAGGGCTGGACGTGATGATGCACGTCAACAACAACCTCTACCCGGCCATCCCCCATGATAATTACCGCGAAGTCCTCAAGTCCCCCAAAACCAACGCCCTCAACGGGCAAATGGCCGAACGTAAATGGCTGGGCAACAAGACCGGGCAGGGTTTCTACAAAACAGTGATGGCCGGCGGGCAGCGCGAATTCCATACCCTGAACCCGGAGACGCTGGAATACTTCAACCCACCCAGTGTGCGTTTTGATTCTATTGGCGCCGTGCGCAAGATTGAAGATTTGGGTGAACGGCTGCGCAAACTGCTGGAATTGGATGACCGCGCTGCCCAATTTATCCGCGCCACTACCTATTACGCCCTGGCCTATGCCGCCTATGTGACGCCGGAAATTGCCTACAACATTGCAGACGTGGACAACGCCAACAAGTGGGGGTTTGCCCACGAAGCCGGCCCGTTTGAGATGTGGGATATGTTGGGGGTGCGGGACACGGCCGTGAAAATGCAGGCCGCCGGTTACGAAGTGGCCGACTGGGTACAGGAGATGCTGGACAGTGGGCATGAGAGCTTTTACAAATACGGTCACTACTACGACTTTCACACTGGCGCATACGTTGACCTGCCCAAAGACGAAAAGCACATCACCGTCGCCGCGCTGCTCAAGCAAAACAAAACGCTGGCCCAAAATGGCAGCGCCCGCCTGCACGACATGGGCGATGGCGTCTTGCTTTACGAGTTTAACGCCAAGATGAACGCCATTGACGCCGACCTGGTGGCCATGGGCAACACCGCCCTGGATCGCCTGAATACCGACTTCGACGCGATGGTCATGGGCAACAATGGCGACAACTTCTGCGTCGGCGCGAACATTGCCATGGTGGGTATCGCCGCCGCGCAGGGCATGTGGGACAGTCTGGATCAATCCATCAAAGATTTGCAGACCCTCACCTTTAACCTGCGCCATGCCCCGAAACCGGTGATAACAGCGCCGCACCAGATGGCGTTGGGTGGTGGGGCAGAGATGGTGATGGCGAGTTGGACGGCCGTTGCCGACCACGAATCCTACATCGGCCTGGTGGAAGTGGGCGTAGGCCTCATCCCCGCCGGCGGCGGCTGCAAAGAATTGGTGCGCCGCAAAATCAACCCGGTGATGAAAAGCGCCAACGCCGACGTACTGCCCGCCATGCAAGAAATCTTCCAAAACATCGCCACCGCTAAAGTGGGCACGAGCGCCTGGGAAGCACGCGAACTCGGTTTCCTCACCGACCAGGACACCATCGTGATGAACAGCGACCACCGCCTGGCCAGGGCCAAACAAAAGGCGCGGCAACTGGCGGACGCTGGGGTGCGGCCGCCAGAAGTAGAGAAAATCTACGCCGCCGGCCGTGACACCCTCTACGCGCTCTACCTGGGCATCCGCAGTTTCGAGTGGGGCAAATACGCCAGCGCCCACGACGCCCTCATCAGCCGCAAACTGGCCTACGTGTTGTGTGGCGGCGACCTGAGCGAACCGGCCTGGGTAGACCCCTGGTACATGCTCGACCTGGAACGGCAGATGTTCATCG
This sequence comes from uncultured Chloroflexota bacterium, assembly GCA_900696625.1. GTDB lineage: Bacteria > Chloroflexota > Anaerolineae > Promineifilales > Promineifilaceae > CAADGU01. The sequence continues at coordinate 2,323 of CAADGU010000282.1, forward strand.
AACTGCTGCACGAAGAAAAAACCCGCGAGCGCATTATGCACATGCTACAGACGAGCAAGCCGTTGCGGAATTAGAAAGAAATGGCAAACCGACCAAGTCTAAGGTTCATACGCAGTCATGTTCGCTCACGGGATTACAGATTGACAAAACATGCTACAGTTACGCGGTTGGAACGAGGAATCTCCATCCTTGAATTGGAACAGGCGGTACTCAATGGCGAGATCATTGAAACCTATCCAGATGCTCAACCTTATCCTGCCTGCCTGGTTTTAGGGTGGCTGGAATCTGGAGATCCGCTGCATATTGTCTGCTCACGCGGAAATGCGGCACCAGCCTTGCGGATTGTAACAGTTTATGAACCTGAAGATGCGCTTTGGGAGAGTGATTGGAAGACACGAAAGGTGAAGCGATGAAAGATCAAATAGAACGCTGTGATTATTGTGGCGGTGAACTGAAACCGGGTACAACGACCTTAGAAGTATGGCGGGGTGATGAATTGGTCGTGATTCGAGACATTCCGGCTGATGTTTGCCAACAATGTCAGGAAGCATACCTGTCAGCACAGATATCTTTACGATTAGATCATTTTTTGGGCGAGTATCACCAGCATCGCCCCGAACGTTACCTGGCTGTGCCCCAATACTCGGCCATACAGGCAATTGGTGGGTAGTTTTACAAGGAGAAATTTGAAATGACACGAGAAGCAGTAATTGTAGCCGCCAGCCGCACGGCCGTTGGCAAAGCAAAACGTGGGTCCACCCGTCACTGGCGTTCTGATGAAATGGCCGCGGCCGTCATCCGCGAAGCGCTGCGCCAGGCCGAGGGGCTGGACCCCTACGAAGTAGATGATGTGATCATTGGCTGCGCCATGCCAGAAGGGGCGCAAGGGTTGAACTTTGGCCGTACCATTGCCCTGCGCGCCGGGCTGCCATCCGACGTACCCGGTATGACGGTGAATCGCTTTTGTTCCAGCGGCCTGCAAACCATCGCCCTGGCGGCCGAGCGCATCATCGCCAACGGCGCGGACGTAATCATTGCCGGCGGCGCGGAGACGATGAGCCTGGTGCCCATGACCGGCTTTCGCGTCAACCCCAACCCGTACATGGTGGAACACCAACCAGAAGTGTACATGGGCATGGGGCTGACGGCCGAGCGTGTGGCCGACGAATTTGAGGTCAGCCGCCAGGCGCAGGATGAATATGCCCTACGCAGCCACCAACGCGCCGCCGCCGCTTATGCGCGGAATGCTTTCAAAGATGAAATCCTGCCGGTGGAGATGGAAGAAGTGACGCCCGGCGCGGATGGCCCGCAGCGCCGCACCATTATGCTGGACAAGGATGAACACGTGCGCCCGGACACCACCCTGGAAGGGTTGGCAAAACTCAAGCCCGTCTTCATGCAGGGCGGCACCGTCACCGCCGGGAACGCCTCACCGTTGAGCGATGGGGCGGCCGCGGTAATTGTGATGGAGCGGCAAAAGGCCGAGTCCTTAGGGCTGAAGCCGTTGGTGCGTTTTGTGGGTTTCAACGTGGGTGGTGTGCGTCCAGAGATTATGGGTGTGGGGCCGATCACGGCCGTGCCCCGGCTGCTCAAACGTACCGGCATGGCCCTGAGTGACATTGACCTGATCGAACTCAACGAAGCGTTCGCTTCCCAGGCAGTAGCCGTTATCCGCGAACTGGGTTTTGACGAGGAAAAAACCAACGTCAACGGTGGCGCGATTGCGCTGGGGCACCCCTTGGGGGCCACCGGCGCCAAGCTAACGGTGCAAATCATCCACGAAATGAAACGCCGCCAGGCTCAGTTTGGCATGGTAACCATGTGCATTGGCGGTGGCATGGGCGCTGCCGGGATTTTTGAGAATTTGAGCTAAATTCTCCGGTTGTTTTGATGGTTCTGCAAGAGGTTGCATCTGACGATGCAGCCTCTTATTTGTTTCTGGACTTTGGCACATAAACCGATAAAATAAGCATTGTTGAGCCTGGGGTGGGAACAACATTTAGATTCTCAATTCCGTGCCAACCACCAGTTTCTTTTAGGAGGACAAATGAAAACCTTATGCAAGCCTTTTTCAGTACTGCTGATCCTGTTTGTGTTTCTGGGTCTGGCAGCCACTCTGTCTGCCTGTGGGAGTGATTCCCCGGCAGTTTCCGTGACCGAAGTGGCTGAAGTAGCGCCATCCATCACCCCAATTCCCCCCACCAGCACCAACACCCCAGCGCCCACCGACACCCCAGTGCCCACTGACACACCGCCCCCCACCGACACGCCGACCGCAACAGCTACCCCCACCGAAACGCCCACACCGACGCATACGCCTACCAACACCCCGACCCACACCCCAGAACCAACCAACACCCCAGAAGCAACCGCTACACCGGCGGCAACCAACACGCCAGCCGCTACGGCCACGCCGCGGGCAACCAATACGGTTGGCCCCACCCTCACCCCTTCCCCCACAGCCACCGTTGAGGGAGCGGAAGAGGAATTTGTCACCGTTTACTATATTTCCAATCCCAATGACATCTTGGGTGTGTTCCCGGTCAAACCGTTTGACGCCGACGAGCTGCGCCGCCAGATGACCAGAATCCAGGGATCGCTGAATACAATGCGGTCTAATCTGGATGCGGCCAAAGCCGGTGACGCAGCCGCGTGTGCCAACTATGTGGGTGCATACAACAATGTTTTGTACTCTGGCGTCTTTTTTGACCCTGTGCCACCTAATTGGCAGGACATTGATTATGTCTACTTTATATCCTTCATTTATGCGCTGGACCGCACCCGCCCGGCTTATCTGGCCTGTGTCAACGGTGGCGACATGGGGGATTTCAACTACGGGTTGGCCTATACCGCCATTGACCAGACACTAAATATCCTCAATCCGGCCATCATTAGCGCCAATTCTCGATAGGTGAAAAAGGGGAGGGCAACGGCCGTTACCCTCCCCTTTTTCACCCACCCACGTATTTCACCTTATAGCCAAGCCGCTGTAAGGCATCGGCTACTTTCTCCCGGTGATCCCCCTGAATTTCAATTGTTTCCTCTTTGATGGCGCCGCCAACCCCGCAGCTTTTTTTCAGGCTGGTGGCCAAGGCCTTTCTGTCCTCTGGCGTTAGCTGCAAATTCATCACCACTGTTACCGTCTTGCCACCCCGCCCCTTCTTTTCGCGGCGAATGTGGGCTGTTTGTTCCGATGGCGGCAGGCTCTTGGGTTTTGGACAGCGGCAGGGATAACTACCGCAGCGTTCACAACGCTTTGCAAAGGCGGAATCTGTGGAATAGACGATGTTTCGTTTTTGCTGAGACATATTTGGCGGTTCCTCAACTACCCCTCACCCCGCTTTGACCCTGTAGTGTCACCGTATTGACACCACACAATCGTTGTATTACAATGAGCGCGTACTTCCTCCTCTCAATACCAATGGTCTGGACAGCAGGTTCAGAACAGAGGCAAAATGGGAGATGGGCGGGGTAAGGGGTTGCCCCGCCCTCCTGTTTTTTTATGGCAATGTACGCCGCAAGAGAGTGAGCCAGTTTCCCCCCATGATATTTTCTACATCGCGCTGTTCATAACCACGTTCCCGCAGTTTATCGCCAATCTTAGCCAGGTCAGCGACCGAATCTAATTCGGCGGGAATGTCGGCTGCGCCAAAACCACCATCCAGATCGCTGCCAATGCCCACGTGGTCGGCGCTGCCGGTTAGCTGGCAGATGTGGTCAATGTGGGCCATCACCTGGTCTAATGTCACCAACTCTTTACGCTCGCCGCGACGATGCCCCGCCTTCAAAAAAGAGTTGCTGAGTACCACACCGATAACACCATGGCGCTCGCCTATCAGCCGGATTTGGGTATCGCTAAGTTGGCGTTCACCAGGAACCAATGCCCGCGCATTGCTATGGGTGGCGACCACCACGCCAGGATAACTGTCTAACGCTTCCAGCGAGGCTTTTTCGCTCATGTGGGTCAAATCCAGAATGAAGCCAAATTGGGCCATCACTTCCAACAAGCGACGGCCGTCACTCGTCAGACCATACCGGCTACCACGCCAGGCGCCAGAAGCATAACGGGTATCATCCCAGGCCAGCCCAATCAGACGTAGACCGCGCTCATACCATAGTTCGGCTTCTTCCGGCTGGCGAATGGGGTCAGCCCCTTCCATCAAGGGCACAATGCCCAGCAGGTGGTTTTCGGCGGTGGCAAAGCTGGCGACGACTTCATCCAGGCTGTGCCGGTCAGTGACCAAACGGATGTTGTTTTGTTCGTCGGCCAGGCGGTGGTAATAATCGAGTTGGGCCATGCCCTGCTGATGAGCTTCGGCGGCGTCTTTATAACCGACTTTTGTGCCGATAGCAGCCAGATGGCTGCTGGCAGGCATGACAAAGATGGTACCAAACACCAGACCGACGCCCCCCTTTTGTAGTTCGGGCAGAGCAACGGTGGCCATGCCGTTGCTGCTTTGTCCCTTTTCGGCGTTACGGATGGCAGCGAGAGGTTGGGTGAGGTCACGGCCGTGTTCCCGCGCGTTGTAGGCCAGGTCAAGGTGAGCGTCTACAATCATGGTCGTTTTCAGGAACGGATCAACTCCCGTAGCCGCCTCAAGTTTTCCACATCCATATCTATTTCGTTGCCATCCGCGTCTTTTTCCGTTTTGGGTGTTTCCAGGTGAGCGGCATGATCCTGCCAGCGGGAATCATTGACAAAATTGGCAAATCCTTCCCGCCCAATGTGCCCATCGCCAATATGTTCGTGCCGGTCTTTGCGCGACCCACATTCATGCTGGCTGTCATTGAAATGGAAACATTTGATCCAGTCCAGCCCAATCACCCGGTCAAATTCTGCCATTGTTTGAGCATAAGCGGTGGGGGTGCGAATGTCATAGCCGGCGGCAAACACGTGGCAGGTATCAAAACAAACGCCTAATCGCTCGTGCCGCTCAGCGCCATCGAGCATGGCCGCCAGATGGTCAAAAGCACGGCCCAGATTGGTACCCTGCCCGGCCATGGTTTCCAGACAGATGGTGACATGGGGGGCGGTCACGGCCGTCTCCGCCAACAACCGCTGCAATGCCCGCACAATCTGCTTAATCCCACTCCCCTCATCCCCGTCCATATAGGAACCAGGGTGGAATGTGAGCAACGGAATGCTGAAAGCGGCGGCGCGCTCCACCTCATCACGCAAAGCCTGGTAAGATTTCTCCCACAACGCCTCGTCGGGCGAAGCGATGTTAATGAGGTAGCTGGCATGGACGGCTACCGGAAAGATATGGCTGTATTTACTCTGCGCCTGCCGGTACTTTTCTACGTCATCCGGCATAATCGGTTTGGCCGCCCACTGCCGGTTGCTCTTGGTAAAAACCAACATGGACTCACAGCCGGCCACATGGCCGCGTTTGAATGCTTCGTGCAGCCCACCGGCTGCGCTCATGTGTGCGCCTAATCGCATATGTTCTCCTAAAGAAGTAGTGCCAGGCAAGGGACAAAACCGTTTTGGTTAACCAGAGTTGAAAAACCCCTTGCCTGGCACTGCCCTTCGCGTTACAGATCGTATTCAAACGGCCGTTCGCTGCTCAAATAACCTATCGTTTCGGCCCCATCTAGCGAGTAGATGCCGTCGCCAACCACCCGCCACATCCGGTTCCCTTCCAGGTCAAGGATATAATCACCTTCCACATGCCCCGTCAGTTCACCTTCCAGGGTATACACCCCTTTGCCATGGACATAAGCAAACTGCTCCCCTTTTCGATCAACTATACCACGCATGATATTCCCCCTTTGGCGGTAATCGGTAATCAGTTATCGGTAATCGGTTTGTACAAGACTGATTACCGATTACCGTTTACCGATTACTGCTTCACTCAATGGGTACGGTGAAAGTTGCCATGATATTATCTTGTCCGTCGAGTAATGTTACCAGTTCACCCGGTTCCCAGACGGCTTCAGTGCGACCCCAATACACGTCCGTGGCCCCATCCCGGCCGGCGCCGGTGTGAAACAGGATGCCGGCGCCATCGCCAAAGAGCGTGACCTGCTTGAAGGTGTAGAAGTGGTTTTGCTGGTCCACAATCTTCCAACCAAGCAGGGCAATGGCGCTGCTGCCGCTGTTGATAATTTGCACCGCCTCATTACCGATGTCGCCGGGGGCAATTACGGCCGTAATCCCCACCACCGCCTCACTACCCGGCGCCACTGCCACCGGTTCGGCCGGAATGGGCGTGGGCGATGTTACCGGCGTTGGTTCCGGTGGCGGCGGCGTGGCGGTAGCCAACCCACCAACCGGAATAACCAGTTGGTCGCCTACCGACAAAAAGTTGGGGTTGGCAATGTTGTTTGCCGTCACAATATCTTCCATCGGCACACTATAAATTTGGGCGATATTCGCCAGAGTGTCACCGGCTTTGACCACATGTACCGGCGGGCCTTCTGGTTCTGGCGGCGTTTCTGGCGTGTTGGTGGCGGCTGAAACCAGCGGCAGGGCAGCCGGCGTGAACAGGTCGGTATTGGCTACGGCCGTTTGCGCCACAATCGGCGCATTTTCCGCCCGCTGATTCTCCCAATAATAGAGGATCGCCAGCATCACCACCGCCGAAACCACAATGTTGATCAGAATAAACGGCAACATGCGTCGAGCAGACATTCGTTTCTCCTGGTGATTATTGTACCGGGAAAGGGAGAAACGGTCATCTGTCACTCGTCACTCGTCACTCGTCACTGGTGAAGGGCAAATGACAAAGGATAAAGGACAATTTGGATAACTCCTTAAAATGTGGAAAATAAGGGCACTTCACCATTAGAGGCAACCGATTGATGGCAGACCAACTCAAAATTCTTTTTCTTAGCGCCGAGGTAACGCCCTTTGCCAAAACAGGCGGGCTGGGCGATGTGGGCGGCTCGCTGCCCAAAGCATTACAAGCTCTGGGACATGATGTGCGCGTGGTGATGCCCGCTTATAAGAAGATTGAAGACGGCTATCCCGGCGTGTCGCCTATGCCGGGCCTGCTGCATGTACCCACCGGGTCAGGTTATTTGCCGGTGGGTGTATTCACCGGCAAGCTGCCCAATAGTGAAGTTCCCGTTTATTTCATTGCCGAGCAGAATCTATTTAACCGGCCCAACATCTACGGCTATAGTGACGACCCCTACCGCTTTGCCTTTTTCAGCCGGGCGGCGCTGGAACTGACGCTGTCGCTCGAGTGGAAGCCGGACATTGTCCACGCCCATGACTGGCACACCGCCCCGGCCATCACCTGGTTGGCTACAGCAGGGCAGGGCGACGGCCGTTTCCGCGGCATCGCCACCATCTTTACCATCCATAACCTGGCCCACCAGGGGCGCACCAACTGGCACATCTTCGATTACCTGGGTATCCAGACCCACTCCCTGGCCGAAGAAGGGTACGGCGAAGTGAACTTCATGGCGCGGGGCATTTACCATGCCACCATGGTCAACACCGTCAGCCCCACCTATGCCCGCGAGATTATGACCCCGGAAGGCGGCGCAGGCTTACACGACCTGCTGCGCCACCGCCATTATGACGTGCATGGCATTTTGAATGGGTTGGACTATGACGAGTGGAATCCGGCGGGCGACGGCCGTATTGCCGCCCACTACGACGCCGACCACCTGGAAACCCGTATTCACAACCGCCGCGCCCTACAGGCCCGCGCCGACTTACCCATCCGCGATGACATCCCCCTGGTGGCCATGGTCTCCCGCCTGGATTGGCAAAAGGGGCTGGACATCACCGGGCACGCCATTCACCTGCTGATGAACGGCTTTGCCGGGGACGCCCAATTTATTGTCCTGGGCACGGGCGCGGCCGAGTATGAGGGCATGTTTGCCCAACTGGCTTATTACCACAGCGGCAAAATGACCGCGATCCTGGATTACAGCGCCGGTTTTGCTCCCCTCATTTATGCCGGCTGCGATATGTTCATCATGCCCTCCCGCTTTGAACCATGTGGCCTGGGGCAGCTCATTGCCATGCGCTATGGCAGCGTGCCCGTTGTCCGGGCCACTGGCGGACTGGCCGATACGGTGATTGAAGGGCACACCGGTTTTACTTTCGCCGATTACAGCACCGAAGCCTTCTGGCAAGCCATACAGCGGGCAATCTATGTGTACAACGTAGACCGTCCCCGTTGGCGACAGATTCAATATAACGGCATGGCTGCCGACTTTTCGTGGCGGCGCTCGGCGCTGAGTTACCAACAGTTGTATGAATGGGCGATTGCCCGGACTTTTGGGTAATTGAGTAACTACGTAATTGGGTAATTGCTCAATTACGCAGTTACTCAATTACTCCTCAGAGGTGACATGCGATTCAAACGCGCCGCAGGCGTCTTATTACATCCCACATCTCTACCCAGCCGGTATGGTATTGGTGACTTTGGGCAGTCGGCGTACCGGTTTGTGGATTTTCTGATCGAGAGCAAACAGGCGCTGTGGCAAACGCTGCCGCTGGGGCCAACGGGGTATGGTGATTCGCCCTACCAATGTTTTTCGGCGTTTGCCGGGAATCCGCTGCTGATCAGCCCGGATAGGCTGGTGGCGGAGGGGTATTTGCCGGCAACGGCCGTGACCACCGTCCCCCCTTTCCCCAATCACCAGGTAGATTATGGCCCCGTCATCACCTACAAAATGAACCTGCTGCGGCAGGCGTTCACCTATTTTCAGGAGTATGGCACGGCCGAACAACAGGAAGCGTTAGCCCAATTTAGCCAGGAACAAGCCTATTGGTTAGATGATTATGCGCTGTTTATGGCCTTAAAAAACGAATATGCCCACCATGAAGGCGGCGTCTGGAATACCTGGCCGCAAGAGATCGTCCTGCGCAAACCTGAGGCAATGAAGGAGTGGGGTAAAAAACTGGCCAACGAAGTGGCGCTGCACAAATTCTTGCAATTCCTTTTCTTCAAACAATGGTTGGAACTGAAGGGATATGCCAATATTCGTGGCATTCAAATTGTCGGTGATCTTCCCATCTTTGTGGCTTTTGACAGCGCCGACGTATGGGCCAATCCTGATCTCTTTTTTCTGGATGAGGCCGGGCAGCCCACGGTCATCGCCGGTGTGCCGCCAGATTATTTCAGCGAAACGGGGCAGCGTTGGGGTAACCCACTCTACCGCTGGGACAGGATGGCGGCCGATGGTTACGCCTGGTGGGAAAAGCGGCTGGATATGAGTTTTGTGCAGGCAGACATTGTGCGTATTGACCATTTCCGGGGCTTTGATGCGTATTGGGAGATTCCGGCAAGTGAACCAACGGCCGTCGTCGGCCGTTGGGTGCAGGGGCCAGGCGCGCACTTCTTCCGCACGCTACAAGAAAAATTAGGGGACCTGCCCCTCATTGCCGAAGATTTGGGGGTGATTACGCCGGAAGTGGAAGCGCTGCGGGACGAGTTTAACTTCCCCGGCATGAAAATTTTGCAATTTGGTTTTGGCGGCGAGCGCAATAGCAGCTTTTTGCCGCATAGTTTTGGCCGTAACTGCGTCGTTTACACGGGCACACACGACAATGAAACGACAGTGGGCTGGTACCTGAACGCCAGCACGCATGAACAAGACCATGCCCGGCGCTACATGGCCATCAATGGGCACGATATTGCCTGGGATATGATCCGGCTGGCGCATAGTTCGGTGGCGAACACGGCCGTCATCCCCATGCAAGACCTGCTCACGCTGGGCAATGAAGCGCGCATGAATTTCCCCGGTAAGGTGGGCGGCTACTGGCGCTGGCGTTACCGCGCCGATGCCCTGAGTGACCATCTGGTTTACCGCCTGCGGGAGATTACAGAACTGTACGGCCGTGCCCCCGGCCAACAGCAAACGGGGAAAGTAGAAGCGATTGTGGCGGAGAAGGCATGAAGTGTGATGCGTGACGAGTGATGCGTGAAAACTCTTTCGTCACCCGTCACTCGTCACCCGCCACCCGTCACCCATCACGGCTCAAATAGCGCCCGCATTTCTTCCACGCTCAGGTGGCCGGTGTTTTGGAAGATGATGAGCAGGGGTTGGTCGTAGACGGTGAAGCTCTCGTCGGCGCGGCCCAGGTTGAGGGTGGGGTGAGCGGTTAAGAGCGTGTTGACTTCAGCGGGGGGAGTCAGACCCGGCCAACCGAATCGATCCGCATAAAGGCGGAGGCCGAACAGGGTGGGCATGCGCGTGGTGACATAGACAGGTTCGTAGCCCAACGAGCCATCAAACAGCAGTTGATGGTATTGGCCGGAGAGGGGGTAACGATCATCTAAACGCGGCGCGACGCCATACACCCGATTGGACATGATAGTCAGGTAATCACCCGCCGCCAGCCGCGCCAGGTTTCGTTCCAGCTTGGCCGCGTTATCCGCTTCGTCTGCGCCGGTGAGCCAGGTGAGTTCTTCGCTGCGGTATTCGCTGCGCAAGCGGGGTACGCCATTCAGCAGCATGGTGGACGGCAGGGCGTCATCCCACTGCTCGCTGAGGATGAGCGCGCCCGGCGGCACGTTTTCATACACCCAGGCCGACCCGGCCAACCAGGGGTGGGGCTGACGGTATAGATTGACAAAGCTGAGGGCGTAGAGGGTGGTGGTCAGCACCACGGCCGTGACCGCCCCCCATCGCACCCACCGCCAACGAATACTCAACAGCAGCGCCGCCGCATAAATCATCAAGAACGGGGTGATCGGCTGCAAATAGCGCATAA
>CAADGU010000283.1 GCA_900696625.1 uncultured Chloroflexota bacterium
CCCAATCTCCTAATCTCTCAATCTCTCAATCTCCCCAAACCCTCAAAAAATTCCCCCGTTTGCGCCGCAATTTTATCCCAGGTGAACAGGTTGGCTACGGCCGTTGCCTGTTGCCCCAACCGGTGGCGCAAGTCGGTATCTGCCAGTAAATGCTGAATAGCGTCAGCCAGACTCGCCGGATCATTTGGTGGGACGAGCCAGACATTTTGGCCGTGTACCAGTTCGGGCGTAGGGGCAGTGGGGTGGGTGGTAAGCAGGGCACGGCCGTGCGCCAATGCCGCCATGAGCGTGCCCCGCCGCAGCGATGCGCCATCTCGATAGGGCAGTACCATCAGGTCTACGGCCGTCAGATATGCCGACGCTTCATAGTCAGAGACAAAACCCGTCCAATGTACCCGGTTGCTCAGGTTGCGTTCGTTGATGAAAGCCTCCAGTTGCTCATAAAATGCCTGGTTATTAGCCTCATCGCTGCTGCCGGTGCGCCCGCCGATGAACACCACATGCACATGTTTCGATAATTCCGCCAACGCTTGCAGCAGCCGATCGGCCCCTTTGCTTTCGTGCAAAAAGCCAAAATAGCCGAGTAGACAATCGCTGGCGTTCAGCCCCAATTGGCGGCGCACGGCCGTGACTTCTGCGGGCGTCACTTCTCTGGCCTTGATGTTGCTGCCAATGGGAATTTGGGTGATGGGGGTGCGTACACGGGCGGTAAGCGCCTGGTAGTCACCCGCATTGGTGACAATGACGCCCGTTGCCTGCCGCGCCATGGTGTTCACGGCCGTTTGCCGCAGCCAACCCGCTTTAGGGAACAAATACGGCACACGCAAATCGTGAAAGGTGACAACGGTAGTGGTGACGCCTTTTAATCGCCAGGGAAGTAGATTGATGGCCGCGCTGCGCATGTTGTAGGCAGCCGGTTGATACTGGATATTGACCACGTCAAATTCATGCCGCAGCACCCAGTCGGCAATTCGGGCAATCGAAGGCCAACGCCAGCGGTTGATGAATGGATAAAGTTGGGCAAAGGGTAGGTGAAATGGCTCTCCTGGTTTGCGTTTGGCGTCTGACAAACCCGGCGGCTGTATGCCCCGCCGGGTCATAATGTGAATGTCGTGTCCCTGTTCGGCCAATGCTTTGGCCAGTTCCTGTGTGAATGCGCCTACTCCCCCTTGCAGGGGTGGGTATTCGCCTGTCACCAACCCAATTTTCATTTTATGGTAGGGGCGAAGCAGTTGGCAGCAAACTGATCTGGTAATACATCATAATACCCAACTGCCTGGCCCCTACAGCAGCACATCTTCGGCAATGATGGGATGACCGCGCCATTTAAGCAGGGAGAGGGCGTAGGTGCGACGTAAAGAGGCGAAGTCGGCTTTTCGGTGCAGATCGGTTTGGTTAGCCGGTTCCGGCCAGTTCCCATCGGCCACTTTCATCAAATCGCGATCATTCATGCTGTTGAGGATGATGAGGTCAGCGTGGAAGGCTTCCGGCACTTTGCTGAGAGAGGGCGGCATACCGGCCTGAATGCACTGCATGATCACTTCTTGCAGCGGCCATTTAGAGGCTTCGGCCATCTCTTTGAGCAGGTTGTAATCGGTTTCCGACAGTTCAATGGTGACTTTGTGGGTTTTCATGGTTTCACCTTCAATAGATAATGACTTGTGGCCGGTTTCTAACCGCGCCACTGTTAACTCAATATCCGGCCGGGCGCAAACCAGACCGTATAACTAACCAATACGCATGAACACGCTGCCAGCGCAACGGCCGTTTGTGCCCCACCACACCCTTGCCTGTTTCCAGCGCCATCTGCGCCAGATAATTTAGCAAAAGGAACAGGCGCAGGATAAGGGCGGGGACACGGCCGTGATATTTCCGAAAGTAGCGTAACTTGGCCTGGTTAAAATAAATATGGCGCTGCGCTACTACCTGTTCGCTGCTTTTGCCCTGGTAATGTGTTACCTGGGCGGTGGGCAAATAGACCACCCGCCACCCGGCCATTTTAATGCGGCGGCACCAGTCGAGTTCTTCCGAGTACATGAAGTACCCTTCGTCCATGCCGCCGACGGTGTGGGCAATCTCCTGCCGTGTCATCAGGCAGGCGCCCATGACCCAATCCACGTCGGCCGTCTGGCCATCGGCAATATCCAGAGCGTAATATCTGTCCAAGATTCGCTGTGGCGCTCTGGATTGCAGCCAGGTGCTTTCAAAAAATGCGGTTGTCAAGGTGGGAAAGCGCCGCCGGGAAGATTGTACCGAGCCGTCTTCATTCAGTAATTGTGCCCCCACGACGCCTACATCCAGATGATTGTCCAGAAATGCCACCATAGACGCCAGCGCATTAGCATGAAGGATGGTGTCTGGATTAAGCAGTAGTATATAACGGCCGTGCGCTTTGGCAATCCCCATATTGTTCCCACGTGGAAAGCCGACGTTCTCGTCAGATGCAATCAGCGTTACCTGCGGGAATTCGGCGACGACCATCGCCGCACTGCCATCGGCGGAGGCGCTGTCTACCACAATCACCTCGACGGTCAGGTCGCCTTGTGTTTGCGCAATGGAACGCAAGCATTCGCGCAGCAACTCGCGCACATTCCAACTCACAATCACAATGGACAACTGGCGGTCTACCGGTAGCAAATCAACCTCTTCTGCTTTGATGCGAATCCCTCAATCTCTAATCTCTAATCTCATTTTTGAAAACAACCGCCGGGCGTTTTGGGTGGTATGGTGGGCAAACACGGCCGTGTCCATCCCCCTCTCCTGCGCTATCCGTGCCGCTACCTGGGTCACAAAAGCCGGTTCATTGCGTGACGGCCGTTTGCCACGCGATGCCCCATCGCCCTGTTCCGGCGCCAGATAAGGCGCATCCGTCTCCACCACAATCCGATCCAGCGGCACACGAGCGGCAATGGCTCGCAATTCGGTCGCTTTTTTATATGTCACCGGCCCGGTGAAACCAAGGTAGTAGCCCATGTCTAAGACCTGCACGGCCGTGTCCCAATCGGCGGCAAAGGAGTGCAGCACCCCTTTGCCCGGCGTTTCGCGCAGCATCCTGACCACATCTTCGCTGGCCTCCCGGTTGTGTACAATCACCGGCAAATCCAGTTCCACCGCCAGTTGTAGCTGCTGCCGGAAGGCATGATGCTGCACCGGGTGGGGCGATTTATCCCAATGATAGTCCAACCCAATTTCGCCAATAGCCACCACTTTTTCATGCTGCGCCATGTCACGCAGCTTATCTAGCCAGCCATCTTGCCAATCGGCCGTTGAATTGGGATGGACACCCACCGCCGCGTACACTTCGGGGAATTGTTCGGCCAGGGCGAGTACGGCCGTGCAGTTTTCCAGATCAATTGCCGGTACAACGATGCGCACCACCCCCGCCGCTACCGCCCGCGCCACCACGGCCGCCCGGTCGGCGTCAAAGCGATGAAAGGCAAGATGGCAGTGGGTGTCTATGAGCATTGGTACACAGCAATTGGTGAGCTTACTGAAAAAACCACAGAGGCACAAAGACACAGAGAAATTCGACCAGAGAAAACTCCGTGCCTCCGTGTCTCTGTGGTGGCTTTCTTCAGTAGACTCATCGGTAATCGGTTAACGGGTCCCTGATGGATATTGCTGACCTACTGCAAACCGGCCAGGCGCAGGCCGTCTTCCAGGATCGCCTGTACCCGGTCTTCGTGTGTCGTTTCGCAGTAGACGCGGATAATGGGTTCGGTGCCGCTAAAGCGCACCAGCAGCCAGCCGCCATCTTCCATGACAAACTGATGCCCATCAATGGTGACAATATCGGTTACTTTGAGGCCGCCAATGGTAGACGGCCGTGCCGCATCCACATTGTGCCAGATTTCCGCCCGCCGTCCCTGGTCAAAGGTGGAATCTACCCGGTTGTAAAAATGGGGGCCAACCAGTTCAAACAGCGCCGCCAGCAGTTCCGACGGTTTTTTGCCCGTCAGCCGCATCATGTCCAGCATATACAGCCCGGCCAGAATACCATCCCGCTCCGGTACATGCCCGCGAAAGGCATAACCGCCGCTCTCCTCGCCCCCAATCAAGCCATCCACCTCTACCATTTTGGGCGCGATGTATTTGAAGCCCACCCCCGTTTCATGCACCGGCACACCATAAATCTGGCCCAGTTTGTTCAGCATTTTGGTGGTGGAGATGGTCTTGACAATGGGGCCACGTTCGCCGCGCACTTCCAACAGGTAGTAGCCCATCAGCCCATACACGCGCAGTTGGTCCATAAACTGCCCGTTTTCGTCGCCAAAACCCACCCGGTCGGCGTCGCCGTCGTTGATGATAACCACATCTGCGCCCACCGTGGCGGCAAAGCTGAGGCCGTGATCCACGTTCGGCGGAATGGGTTCGGGGCGGGTCATGTGCGGGAAGAGGGGGTTGCGCTCGTTGTGGACTTCGGTGAGATGGGTACGGCCGTTCGCCAGCAGCCGCGGAAACCAGCCCGCCCCGTTGCCCCACATGCAATCTACCAGCACGTTAAAGCCGGCATTTTTGATGGCCTCAATGTCCACCAGCCGGTGCAGTTGGGCGATGTAGGCGGGGGCGGGATCGAAGGTGTGGACACGGCCGTCGCTCAACGCATCATCCAGCTTCATCCGTTTCACCCCGTCCAGGTCGGGAATAGCCGCCTCAATCTTCTTTAGATCTGTTGGCGGAATGGCCCCACCCAGTGGGTCACGCACCTTAAAGCCGCAGTCCCAGGGTGGATTGTGGCTGGCGGTAATGTTAATGGCCCCACCTGCCTGTTTATCCACCACCGCATACGAAATCGTCGGCGTCGGCGTGGCCCCGTCTGTCAGCCAGACATGAATGTCATTGGCCGCCAGCACTTCCGCCGCCGCCGCCGCAAAAAACTCCGCCTGAAAGCGTTTGTCATACCCAATCACAACGCCTTTTTCCGCCAGCCCTTGCTGGTGTAAAAAGTTGGCAAACCCCTGCGCGCAGCGGCGCACATTGTCAAACGTATAATCTTCGGCAATCCGTCCCCGCCAGCCGTCCGTGCCAAATTTGATGTCGCTCATGTTGAATTCCTTGTTCGTTACCCGTTATCCGTGAACCGTGAACCGATTACGGGTTACGGATTACGAACTACGCATCACATTCCCGTCCGCCCTGCTTCCAGCAGTGCCAGGTCTGCCTCCACCATCATTTTCACCAGCTGCGGGAAACTAACGGCTGGTTCCCATCCCAGTTTTTGCCCCGCTTTCGTGGGGTCGCCAACCAGCAAGTCCACCTCGGCCGGCCGCATGAAACGCGGGTCTTGCACCACATAGTCGTGCCAGTCCAGGTCTACACAGCCAAACGCCTGCTCCAGGAACTCTTCCACCGAATGTGTTTCGCCGGTAGCTACCACGTAATCATCGGGCGATTCCTGCTGTAACATCAGCCACATCGCCTGCACATAATCCCCGGCAAAACCCCAATCTCGCCGTGCATCCAGATTACCCAGGCGCAGTTCATTCGCCAGCCCCAGTTTAATTTGGGCCACGTGATACGTAATTTTGCGCGTCACAAATTCCATACCTCGCCGGGGCGATTCATGGTTGAACAAAATGCCGGACGAAGCGTGCATATCGTAACTTTCGCGGTAATTGACGGTGATCCAATGGCCGTAAACTTTGGCTACCCCATACGGGCTGCGGGGGTAAAAGGGGGTGCTTTCACGCTGTGGCACTTCCACTACTTTGCCGAACATTTCGCTGGAACTGGCCTGGTAGAAGCGAATTTTGGGGTTTACAAAACGGATAGCGTCCAACAGCCGAGTGACGCCTAAGGCGGTGACATCGCCGGTAAAAACGGGCTGGTTCCACGACGTTTGCACAAAGGATTGTGCCGCCAGGTTGTAAACCTCCTCTGGTTTGTGTTCTTCCAGAATGTGGATAAGCGAAACCTGATCGCCCAGGTCGCCGGGAACGAGGGTGATTCTGTCCTGGATGTGTTCCAGGCGATGAAAGTTGAGGGTGCTGGTGCGCCGCACCATACCGATGACGGTGTACCCCTTTTGCAACAAAAATTCGGCCAGATAAGAACCATCCTGGCCGGTGATGCCGGTAATTAAAGCAGTTGGCATATGGATTTCCTTCTTTGTTAATGGTTTGTGTGGGGATTATAGCGTAGGTGATGGGTAGCCGGTAATCGTTTATTGGTCACAGTCCCAGCCACAGCCGCAGAGAATCATCAATCAAAGTAAGCTGTGATTGAGTTAATGTGCCTAATTCTCTGATGAGCTTGGCGTATGGAATGGTAACGATATTTTGTGCATCGAAGGCGCCTGCGCGCAAGAATTTGACCGGAATAACGACTTCAAATCGGGAGCCTCTGACGCTGGTTGTATGCGGTACTAATGTTACTAAAGCCCGATGTTCATCCTGAACGGGAATGCTGCAAACGAGACACGGCCGTACCTTTGCCGTCATGCCTAAATCTACGAGCCACACTTCACCACGTCTGGGCAAGGCCATCGGATACTTCCTGCTGGTCGAGTTCTAAGAAAACAGCTTCCGCGCTTAACAAAAGTTCCTCATCAGAGAGTGCCGCATAGTCCAGGTCAGAGATGCGTCGCAATACCTCAAAGGCAAACTGCTTTTTTTCTCTCTCGCTCAATCGCTCAAATGAATCAATTAAAAATTCTACAGCTAGTGTCATGGTTTGGCCTCATTTATCTTCCATACAACTATACATCTTATCCCAAGCCGTTGAAATTATAACACACCGATGGATGACAAAAAGCGTCCCGCCCATTATACCTAATGCCCTATAAGAGCATAGATAATGTGCGATTTTTGGCGGCGCACGGCCGTTGGCAGCCATCGCTCCAGCCGCGCAAAATAGCCCAATCCCCACATCACCAGCGCTTCAAACGCGCCGCTCTCCGCCTGGACGCGCTGTTCGGCGCTGCGGCTGACGCCGGTGGGGAAAGGGGGCATGTCTATGAAGCCTGACCTGGTGAGCAGGTGAGGCGGTGATAAGGAGAGCAGGTCGGAGAGGCGGAGGGTGTCCAGGCCGCTGTGGGCGGCGTGGTCGGGATTGGCGGCATTGGGGCAGAAGAGGGCTACGGCCGTGGCCATTTCCCACTGCCTCTGTACATACATTGGCCGGTCGGCTGCCGCTAAACGCTGGATGACTTCGTTAGAAATCGCCAGGTCAAACGGGCCGGTCACTTCGGCCATCTCTGCCATGTCGTGTACCAGGAGCAGGTCTGGCTGCACGGCCGTCAGCCAGCTCACCTGCCGCGCTTCAGCCCACGACGCTTGAAACTTCGCCAATGCTGCCGGGCGATCATCGGCGATGACGGCCGTTGCCCCCAACTCTTCCGCCAGCAGCAAATAATCCAGACTGGCGCCATACTTTTCCGGCAGCCCGGCGATAAGCAGCCGTTTTACCGGGGAGATGGTGGGCAGCCACGGCCGTAATACCAGCCGCTTGGCATAGTATTCATACGCCGTACCTACACCTTCACCCTCGGCCAGCGCCAGGGTGTAAAGGGATTTGATGGAAGTGTGTGCTATTGTTTTTTTCATGTAATTGGGTAATTGGGTAATTGAGTAATTGGGCGCGTCAATTACCCAATTACTCAATTACCCGATTACATTTTCTCCAGTAAGCCTTTCTCTTGATACCACGCTACCGTTTGCGCCACGCCGTCTGCCAGGTTAAAACGAGGAGTGTAGCCCAATTCGTGGTGCGCTTTTTGCCAGTTAAATTGGCGGTCATGGCTGAAAAAGGCAACCCCGTCCCGGCTGAGCGGCGGCGTGATTTTGAAGAGTGCGCCGCCAACTTCTAGCGCCGTGGCTCCGGCCATGGCCAGCCAGTGGGGTAGATTGCGTGTGGGTGGCGAAACGCCCACGGCCGTGGCTATCGTATCGGCCAACGCCCGAAACGTTACCGGTTCCGGCCCGGCGATGTGGTAAATCTGACCGCGCTGCCCCTGTTTGAGGCAGCGCAGCATCCCGTTTACGGCGTCGTCAATGTAGGTGGGGTGGCAAAGGGCACGGCCGTGATCAATGGTGAAGAAACGGCCGTTTTGTATTGCCTGAAACAATCCCAACACGTGCAAATCCCCCGGCCCGTAGATAAATTCTGGCCGGGTGATCACCACCGGCGTACCTTGCCGGGCAAAAATCTGGGCGACCATTTCGGCCGCCGCTTTGCTGCGTTCATACGCATTGGAAGGGGCATGAGGGGCCGTTTCGTCGGCAGGTGGACCAGTAATGGGGCCTAAAACGCCGGGGCTGCTGACGTACAACACCTTCGGCGGGTTGTCCAGCTTTTCAATTTCGCCCAACACATTGCTGGTGCCGTTGACGTGCAGTTGGTGAAAGGTGGATTCAGGCACACCGGCCCGCCCCAACATCCCGGCAGCATGGATGACCCCATCTACCCAGTCAAACATTCCTGCCAATGACTCGCGGACGGTGACATCCCCTTCCAGCCAGGTAACAGGCAATCCATCCAGGCGCGAACGGTCGGCCGACGGCCGTACCAGCCCAAACAGTTCCGCCCCCTCAGCCGCCAATGCCCGCGCTAACGCGCTGCCCACAAAGCCGGTGATACCGGTGATCAATACTTTGCTCATAGTTCCTTGATCGTGATGCGTGATGCGTGAGGGTCTGTCGGTCACGCATCACGCATCATGGCTAACGGCCCCACATACCGGGCGCGGGGCCGGATCATCTGGTCTTGTTCAACTTGCTCCAGGGCGTGGCCGAGCCAGCCGACGGTGCGGCCGAGGGCAAAGAGCGCCAGCGGCGCACCCGGTGGTAGATTGGCCGCCCAGGCCAGTGTTACCAACGCAAAGTCAATGTTTGGGTGGCGTCCAACGGCCGTTGCCATTTCCGCCACCACTTGCTGCGCCAACTGCCAGCCAGGGGACGCCGGGTAAACGGCGGCAATCTTCGCCAGCAATGCCCGCCCGCGTGGGTCGCCCTCCGGGTAAAGCGGATGCCCGAAGCCGGGAATCTCCTCGCCGCGCCGCAGCCGGGCGGTAATGGTTGCCCGCGCATTATCCGGCGTGCCCACCTCCCGCAAAAAGGCATCTACCCGTTCCGTTGCCCCGCCGTGCAGCGTGCCTTGCAGCGCCGCCAGCCCGGCCATCACCACCGCATACGGCGTGGCTCGTGCCGATGCCACCACCCGCGCCGCAAATGCGGACACATTCAACTCATGGTCGGCGCAGTAAATGAGGGCGGCTTCGAGCAAGGGCGTGAGGCTGGCACTAAGCGGGGTCGAAGTGGTGGTATCCACTGGCGACCAGGATTGCTGCAAGGCGGCGGCAATCGAGCCGGAGATGGGTTGGCCGGTGACGGCCGTTGCCAGCAGCAGCAAAATCCGTTGGCCGGTCTGGTAGACGGCCGTTGCCTGCCAATCATACGCCGCCAGATCGTGGGCCATGGCCAGGGGCAGCACCGTTAGCAGCCGTTCCATCAGTGTTAACTGGCGAATGTGTGCCCAGAGCGGGGCGATGGTCGCCCACTGCGGGCTGATGTCGGCGGTGAACTGCGCCCCGGTAGTTAACTCCTGCCGCCAGAGCAGGTTGGCCACATCGGCGAAGGTGTGGGCGCCGGGCAAGGTGATGGCGTCGTACCCGCGATAGGTGAGACGGCCGTTGTCAATGAGCGTGATGGCCGATTCTAACACGGGCGCGCCCCAATGTAACGCCGTCTTGGTCGCCGTTTCGGCAGCCAATTCTGGCTGGTGGCGCATCTGCTTGCGCGCTTTGAGCGCCGCCACGTCCTCAGCGCGGTAGCGCCGGGCGCGGCTTGCCCCCTCACCCACCTCCGAACGAATTAGCCCCCGGCTGACGTAGGCGTACAGTGTGGGCAGGCTAATGCGCAGTTCGGCGGCGGCTTGTTTGGCGGAAAGGTAGGTAGTCATTGGTTAATGGTCATTTGTCATTTGTAATTGGGTAATTGGGTAATTGGGTAATTGATCACCGTGTGTCACGCCATCACCCCATCACCCCTTCACCCCTTCACCCCTTCACCTGCTCACCTGCTCACCTGTTCAACTCATCACCAACGGGTAGTCCGGCCAACTGCATGATCTTCAAAGCATTGGTGGTGGGGCAAGGGCCGGGATGCAGTTTGTAGTCGAAGACCATATGGCCGTCGGCGACATCGTCGCGGAAGTGGTAGTTGTGGATACGGCCGTTTTCTTCGGCCAGATGCACCAGTTCCAGGTCATGGGTGGCAATGAGGCCTAGACCGCTGCTTTCGGCCAGGGCGCGGATGTAGGCGCGGCTGCCAATCAGCCGCTCGCGGTTGTTGGTGCCCCGGAAAATTTCGTCAATCAGAAAGAGTAACGGCCGTGTCTCCTCCACTGGCAGCGCCGCCAATAATTGTTGCAGCCGCCGCACTTCGGCGTAAAAGAAGGAAAAGCCGTCGGTGATGGAATCGGCCACGCGGATGGAGGCGAAGAGGCGGAACAGCGATGTCTGCATGTCGGCTGCCAGCACCGGCCCACCGGCATAGGCCAGCGCCAGATTGATGCCGATGGTGCGCAAAAAGGTGCTTTTCCCGGCCATGTTGGAGCCGGTGATGATGTAGACGGTACCGGGCTGGCTGATGGCAAAATCGTTGGTGACTCGTGTCTCAGACTGTACCAGGGGATGTCCCATCTGCCGGGTGGTGAGGCTGCTGCCGGTTTGCTCAATGGTGGGAAAGGTGGTGTTGTCCGGGTTGAGCCAGGCGAATGTGGCCAATCCGTTGAGCGTTTCTAATTCGTACCACACGTCTAACCAGAGTGGCAGCCGTTCGGCTAAATCCTGACGGCAGCGGGTGATCTGGTAAACGAAGAAGAGATTCCAGGGCACAAACACATTGAGGATGAAACCCAACACCGGGTTTTGCGCCGCGCCTACCCCGGTGGAAAGGCGGCGAACGCGCCGGATGTATTGCGACGGCCGTGTCGTTTGGTCTTGAAATAGGGCGCACAGAGTTTGCAGATGGGGGGTGCGAGCGTAACGGTTGTTCTCCAAAAAGCCAAATATCACCTGGCTCGTTTCCAGCGCATCTTGAAGGGTTAGCGTGTCGCGCAGTAGCGACCAGCTTTGGCGAAAGCCCCACAGCAGATAGAGTCCCAGATAAAGAGGCCAGGTGATGAGCGAAAAGTCAGGCAAATCGGTGGCCGAGGCCAGCAGCGCCAGCAGGATATTTAACGCGGCCAGCGCGGTTAATACCAGCAGTGGGCGGCGATAATGGGAGGCGGGTGTGGTTTCGGCCAGCCAGGCGGTGAGCGCCTGCCCGGAAAAACGGCCGCTCTGGCTGACCAACATGGCTTGCAGCGCCAGCCGGTCGCGGAAGCGAAATTGCGATGTTAGTTCGGCCACCAAAGCCTGACGTTGGGCAATTGCCGCCGGGTCTGGGTTTGTTTCCAGCAGCCAGTCACGCAGCCGGGTGCTGCCTTCCTGGGTCACGGCCGTGTCCAACAAATGATGCAGTGAGCGCGCCCCCACCAGGTCAAGATCAATGGCAAAAGGGTGTTCCAGGCGTTCCGGAGCAGGTAGAGGCGGCGGTAGATTGTCCCAATCCAACGCCAGACGAGCCAGGTGGGTTTGTTTGATGGCGTGGTAGAGCGAGAGACGGGTAACGGCCGTGCCTACCCGCCGGTGCCAGATAACCAGCGCTATAAAAGGGATAAAGGCGACGGCCGTTACCGGCAGCCACACTGTTGCCCCCCACTTAAAAAAAGCAAAACCGCTGATCACCACCGCCACTACAAATGCCGCCAGCCGGAAATGAATGATCTGGTTTGCCTGTTCTTGTTTTGCCTGCTGCCGCGCTGCCAACCGCCGCACCTGATTTTCTAACCCTTTCTTCCTCTTTGTCATCTTTGTCGCCTTGCGCCTTTGCACCTTTGCATTGAAGTTGTGACCTGAATTGTAGCCTACTATATATTGATTACAAAATCAACATTGACAACGTTAAATCAACCTAATATCCTTGTAAGACCAGACCCAAAGGGTTTTCAAAAATCCTTTGGGTCTTAACCAACAAGGAGCGTGTTGATATGAAAAACGGAACAAATTTTGTCCCCGGATTGGAAGGGGTGGTAGCGGCGGAAACGCGGTTGAGCCATGTGGATGGGTTGGCGGGTGAGTTGATCATCGGTGGTTTCCCACTGGCGGAACTGGCGGCCAATGCCACCTTTGAGGAGACGGTGTACTTGTTGTGGAACGGCCGTTTGCCCACCGCTACCGAACTCACCACTTTCCAGCACAAATTGGCGGCCTACCGCACCGTCCCCCCAGCCACACTGGCTCTCTTGAAATCCGTTGCCGCCGAAAACGCACCGACGATGGATGCCTTGCGTATCGGCGCGGGCACGCTCAGCCTGGGCGTGCCCAATGAGCAACTGGCGTTGGCTATCGTGGCCCGCTTCCCGACCATCGTGGCGGCCTATTGGCGTTTCCTGCAAGGGCAGGAACCGATTGTGCCGCGCACCGATTTGAGCCATGCGGCCAATTACCTTTATATGCTCACCGGCGCAGAGCCGAGCGCCGCGCGGGTGCGTGGCCTGGAAACGTACCTGAATACGGTGGTGGATCATGGGCTGAACGCTTCCACCTTTGCCGCCAGGGTGATTATTGCCACCAATTCGGACCTGGTTTCGGCCGTGACCGGGGCGGTGGGGGCGCTCAAGGGGCCGTTGCATGGCGGCGCTCCTGGCCCGGCGCTGGATACGGTGTTTGAAATTGGCACGCCGGAACGGGCGGAGCTAGTTTTGCGCGCCAAACTGGACGCGGGTGAACGGTTGATGGGCTTCGGCCACCGCATTTACAAGGTGCGCGACCCCCGCGCCGAAGTGTTGGAGGCAGCGGCGGAGCAAATGTTTGCCGCCGATGGTGACTTGGCGTTGTATGAACTGGCGAAGGAGGTAGAGGCGACGGCCGTGACCCTTCTGGCCGAATACAAAGCGGGCCGCAATTTGCAAACGAACGTGGAATTTTATACCGCTCTGCTGCTGCACGGATTGGGGCTGGAGACCGACCTCTTTACACCCACCTTTGCCATCAGCCGCGCCGCCGGTTGGATTGCCCATTGTTTAGAGCAGCAGCGATACGGCCGTCTCATTCGCCCGCAGTCTGCCTACATTGGCGAGAAGGGGCTTGCCTGGCAGCCGATTTCGCTGAGGGGCTGAGGGGACGATTTTGGCTCGCTCCTGTATACAAACGGCTGATCACGCAAGCATCTCTGATCACCTTCTTCCTCGGTTCTCAGGCAGCTTTCACGGTAGTTGCCGCCATCGTTGGCGTTTACATCTATAAAGCTGTGGGTTGGAATTATTGAGCAGGTAGATGGGCCAGAAATTCGTCCAGGGTTACGGCCGTGACCGCCTGGCGGTGCAAGGTTTTAAGTGCATCGGGGTCAGCTAGAGATTCTACTTCTACCACCACATGCTGGGGCACGGCGCCAAATCGTATCTGGAGTGTGTCTAAAATCATAGCTTGCAGCCCTTGTTGCAGCCCTTGTTGCAGCCCTTGTTCCATGCCTCGTCTCAGTCCCCGTTCGGTGGCCAGGCGTTCCACACTGCTGACATAAGGTTTCCGCTCGTGTTCTTCGTAAGTGGTTACATCGGTCATAAATTGTTCCTCCAACTCTGGTGGTAAGGTCATAAGCCAATCAATAAACCGGAAAAGGTCCAAAATTTCCTGGCGATGATAGCCCCGATGGTACAGCATTTTTGCCAGGTTCAGCTTTGCCGCATAGCGTTCTGTGGGATTTTGACGAGTAGCCAATGTCTGCAAATGGGTCATGGTGACTACCGCAAACGGATTTTTATTGGCTACCAATGCTTCCCAATCTGCCTCATAGTCTAGCAGTTTTGCCGTGGGGAAGTCTAGCAACACATGGCAGCCAAAAAGCTCGTATTCGAATTGGTGTGGTCGCCAGGAGTGGTTGGTGTCGGTTAAAATTGCCATGCTGGCGACACGTCGTTGATAGCGATCAAACAGACGGTAATTATAGATGTACATGCGTTCAGCAAAGGCGGTTTCTGGTTGGCCCTGTATCTCCACGTGAATCAATACCCAGGCTTCACGGCCGTCCTCCTTTTTTGTCACCTGCACCAGTTTATCTACACGACGGGCGCCGGTTTCTGCTTCGCGTACCACTTGTTGTAGTTCTTTATCCAGGAATTTGTACCCCTGGGACCACTCAATCGCCACATGGGCTCCTGGAAAAAAGAAAGCCATGAATTCTGGGAAGAAGCGTTCAATAATCTCTTTCCAGGGAGAGTCATAATCGGCTGGCATTGTTTCCATGCCCACTATGATACCAAATCTTTGAAACGGTAGTATTGCGCGGCGAAGGGGAGGAACCAGGGGCGATTGCGGTAGAAGAAGCGCACGTCTTCGGGGATTTCCTGGAAGGGGCTGTGGCGGATCTGCCCGGCAAGCAGCTTGCCCACTTCCGTGCCCACGTAGGTGGCAATGGAAAGGCCGTGCCCGCAATAACCGAAGGCATAATGAATGCCCTCAACGCGGCCAATGTGCGGCATCAAATCGAACGTAAGGCCTAATTGCCCCGTCCAGGTGTGGGTGATGGGCACATCGGCCAGTTCGGGAAAGGCGTGGCTCATGCTGGCGCGCAGCCGCCGGGCGCTTTCCTGCGGATCCAGGTCTACACTGAGGTTGTTACGGCCGCCCCAGAGCATACGGCCGTCGGGCGTCAGCCGAAAATAGTGCAAAAAGTTCTGCGTGGTGTAAAACATGCGCCCTTTTGGACTCAGTTTCATTTGCAGGCCGGGGGATAATGGTTCGGTGACGATGATGTAGCTGCCGACGGGGAAAATTTTGGGTTTCAGTTGTGGTACCAGCCGGTCGGTGTAGCCGTTGGTGGCGATAAGGACTTCTCTGGCATTTACACTGCCATTCTTTGTGTGAACCAGGAAACGGGTGGGCAGCCGTTCGATGCGCTGCACCTCGGCGTTTTCGCACAGTTGGACGCCATACTCAGCGGCGGCCTGCGCCAGGCCAAAGACATATCTGGCTGGTTGCAGGCCACCGCTGTAGGTATCGGCCAGGCCGCCAAAATAGATGTCGGAGCCAATTTCGCTGCGTAAATCCCCAGGAGCCACCAGAGTGGTTTCGTGGCCGAACTCTTTTTTGAGCCACTGGCTGGATTGTTTCTGGTTTTCAAAGTGGCTGGCCTTGGCGGCCAGGGCGATGTGGCCGCTGCGTTTCCAGTCGCACCCAATCTCTTCTTCGCGCACGATCTGGTCAATCAGGTCAATGGCGTCGAGGGAGGCTTGCCAGAACTGGTGGGCGTAGTCACGGCCGTAAGCCTGGTAAATTTGTTTTAACGGCCGTTTAATGCCCGGTGTAGCCATGCCGCCATTGCGCGAACTGGCTCCCCAGCCAATGGTGTGTCGCTCCAGAACGGCCACTATTGCCCCAGCCTTTGCCAGTACCCGCGCTGCATTTAAGCCGGTATAGCCGCTGCCAACGATGACTACATCTACCTGATCAGGCAAGTGTGCCGCCACCGGTAAATTGGCCGGGCGGGGGAATTGGTCGGTCCAGAAGGGGGTTGTTTTCATGGGGTAATTGGGTAATTGGGTAATTGAGTAATTGGAAGGTAGGCTAATTACCCAATTACTCAATTGCTCAATTACTTCCCTAACACATGCTTCAACCCGTCTTCAAACACCTGCAACGTGGTGGCGGCGTTTTCTTCGGTGTGGTCAGAGCAGAGGAAGTATGGTTCCAGGCCATCTGCTTCGGGTAAGACGCCGTGATCGATCATGTAGCGGGTGATCTCTTCGTACATGTCCCAGTCGGCTTTGTGCAGGTCGCGCCAGTCGTACATTGGTTCGTCGGTCATCAGGGCATAGCCGAACATGGCGGGCACGCCGTTGATGACGTGGGGCACGTTGTGCCGGGTGAGGATTTCATGGTAGCCACCCATGATCATCTGGCCCACCTTCTCGATTTTGGGGAATACCTGGCCGGTTTGCATGTATTCCAGCACGGCATCGGCGGCGGCGGTGGAAACTGTGTTGCCGGTGTATGTGCCACCCTGGAATACTTTGCCGGGGGCGATGTTCATCATAATTTCCCGTTTGCCGCCAATGGCAGCGATAGGATAGCCGTTGCCTAACGCTTTGGCATAGGTGGAGATGTCTGGGATGACGCCGAATGTTTCCCGCGCACCGCCGGCCGCGATGCGGAAGCCGGTTTTTACTTCGTCAAAGATGAGGAGGATGCCGTATTGATCACATTGTTCGCGCACAAATTCCAGAAAGCCGGGGCGGGGCATGATGGCGTTGCCGTTGCCCAAGATGGGTTCCATGATGATGGTGGCAACCTGGTCGCCTTTTTCTTGCAGGAAGTCGCCCAGGATTTCTACATCGTTGAAGGGGAGTACCTGGACTAGATCGCGCATGGACTCGGGGATGCCCCAACTCATTTTATGGGCGGTGGGGCGCTGGCGGTTGCCCACTTTTTCTGGGTTGCCCCCGGCGGTAGACCAGAGCACATAGTCATGCGCGCCGTGGTAGCTGCCTTCAAATTTGACGATAAGATCGCGCCCGGTGTAACCGCGCGCCAGGCGGAGGGCGTGCATGGTGCATTCGGAACCGGTGTTGGTAAGGCGCACCATTTCCACGCCGGGTACCATATCAATGATGCGTTCGGCGACTTTTACTTCTAATTCTTGTGTGGAGGCAAAGCTGATGCCGTGATCAATGGCGGCTTTGACGCGAGCGTTGACGAAGGGGTCGGTGTGCCCCAGGATGATGGGGCCAAAGCCGAGGCGGTAATCTATGTATTTACGGCCGTCAAAATCAAATACGTATTGATCTTGCGCGTCCGCCACGACGGGCGTATTGTAATCGTCGTGGTAGCGGAAATTGGAGTTGACGCCATAAGGCAGCACCTTTTTGGCGCGTTCAAAAAATTCGTGGGATTTGGGGCCTTGGTAGGGCATGGGGATTTCTCCGTGATCCGTGATTGGTAATCGGTTATCGGTGATCGGTAATCGGTTAGCCGATGGCGGATATGATTTGGTCAATTACGAAATTCGTAATAAAATGATAGTTGACTCCGAATATCGTAGGAATTTGGGAAATCATACCGAAAAATCGTAATGGTGGCAAGAGGTGAGATGGATAATCTGGATTTGGCGATTATTGAACAGTTGCAGCGCGACGGCCGTAAACCGTTTACCGAGATTGCCAAAGAATTAAATGTAACTGAGGGGACGGTGCGTAATCGGGTGGGACGGTTGGTGGCAAGCCAGGCTTTGCAAATTATTGGCGTCATTGACCCCCACAAAATTGGGTATGATGCGCCGGCCTGGATCGGGGTGACAGTGCAGGCGCCTTATCTGGAACAGGCAGCCATAGACATTGCCGCACTGCCGGAAGTCAGCTATCTTATTATGGTCTCCGGTGAGTATGATTTGATCGTCGAAGTTCTTTGCAGAAATCGGGAACATCTGGCATCATTCTTGCGCGACAACTTGCAGAATGTGGTGGGCGTACAGCGCACCCAAACCTTTTTTATTTTGCATACTTACAAAATGGCGCACGGGGCGCGGCCTGTTTCGACCGTAATCCGTGATTCGTGATCCGTGATTCGATGTCCGATGTCCGAAGCCTGAAGGTCGGATTACGGGTTACGCAACATGGAGGAAAGGGATTGGGAAAGACACCTGAGCATCATGGTTCGGTAGCGGTGGGGGTAGTTGATGTCACGAAGCGGTTTGGGGAGTTTACGGCCGTAGATAACATCTCATTAGATATACACGATGGCGAGTTTTTTTCTATGCTGGGGCCAAGCGGCTGTGGCAAGACGACGACGCTGCGCATGATTGCCGGTTTTGAACAGCCGTCTTTGGGCGAGATTTTCATTCATGGGCAGCCGGTAGCCGGGATTCCCGCTTATAAACGACCGGTCAATACCGTCTTCCAAAATTATGCCCTTTTTCCACACATGACGGTGGCCCAAAATGTGGCTTTTGGCCTGGAAATGAAAAAAACACCGAAAGCGGAGATTGAACGGCGTGTAGGTGATGTGCTGGAGCTGGTGCGGCTGCCCCATTTGCGCGACCGCCGCCCGAAGCAGCTTTCCGGTGGACAGCAGCAGCGCATTGCCCTGGCGCGGGCGCTGGTGAACAAGCCGGAGGTGCTGCTGCTGGATGAGCCGTTGGGCGCGTTGGATTTGAAGCTGCGCAAGGCAATGCAGCTAGAACTGAAACAAATCCAGGCGGAAGTGGGCATTACCTTTATCTATGTGACGCATGATCAGGAAGAGGCGCTGACGATGTCTGATCGCATTGCGGTGATGGATGCGGGTATTGTGCAGCAAGTGGGGGAGCCGCGCGAGATTTATGAACATCCCCAGAACCGGTTTGTGGCCGATTTTATTGGCGAAACGAATTTTGTGACCGGCAAGGTGAGGGAATTGGGTCACTTCACTGCAATTGATTTGGGTGAGTTGGTGGTGCTGGGTACGGCCGACGGCCGTGACCTTGCCCTCGGCGAAGAAATTACCCTGGCCATTCGCCCGGAAAAGATCAACCTCTATCCGACGGGTGAGGTGGACGTGATGAAGGCTGGGGTGGATGTGGATGAAATTGAACAGTTGTTTGGTGGGCAAATCCCAGATAAGAAAATTGATATGCGCGAATGGTTGGCCACGGAGAAAAATAATGTGGTGGTAGACGGCCGTGTCCAGGAAGCGATCTACATTGGCACCGATACCCGTTATCGTGTGGCGCTGGCTAACGACGCCAGCATTTTTGTGCGCGTGCAAAACTTCGGTTCCCGCTACGATCAGGTTTTTGATACCGGCAGCACGGTTTATGTCCATTGGGCAGCGGAAAATGCGCAAGTGTTGACGGAGTAATCCCTTGCCCGTAAGCCGATGCCCGAAATCGGCTTACGGCTTACGGCTCACGAATTACGAATTACGGAGGGATCATGGCACTCTCTACCACAGAAGAACAAACGGCAGCTCCGCCCCGCGTGGTGATGGAAGCGGGTATAGACCCGTTGTGGAAAATGGCGGCGTATGTGTCGTTGGGCGGGGCCGCCTTGTGGGCGTTTTTGCTGTTTCGTTGGATGACGTTTAGCTCGTTTGGTTGGACGCCTCTGGGCGCAGAACTGGCGTTAAGCAAGTGGCCTCCTATTTTGCCCTACCTCATCTACGGCGGGTTGTTGGTGGCCGATCTGGTGGTGGGTGTGGGGCTGCTGCGGGGGATGAAGTGGGCGCGTGGGGTCGGGTTGGCTACGGCCGTGTTCGCCATCCTCCTGGCGCTCGTCTATTTCCTGCTCCTGCGTGAGTTTTGGGGGGCTACCATTATTTTGGCGTTGGCTTTGTTCAGGCTGCTGTTGTTAACTCGCCAGGTAGGTTGGTCATTAGCCTACCCGGCTGCTTTCTGGTTGGGTATCTTCTTCATCGCGCCCATGGTTGTGGTTTTTGTAGTCAGTTTGGGTGAACGCACCCGGCTTGGTACTGTCGCCTACCCGCCGTTTGAACTGAACAATATCGGCATTTACTTCAACGACTATGTCCGTTTTTTCAGCCGGATCAGCGGCGAATTTATCTATCTGCGCATCTTTAGCCGGTCGGTGTGGATCGCTGTTCTTAACACCATCATTTGCCTGGTAATCGGTTATCCTTTTGCCTACTGGATTGCCCGCCAGCCAAAAAAATATCGCAGCATGCTTATTTTCCTGGTGATGATCCCGTTCTGGACAAATTTTCTGGTGCGTACCTATGCCTGGATATTGATTTTGCGCGACTCTGGCCTGATAAACAATTTCTGGACGATCACCCTCCATCAACAAGCTCTTTTGTTGGCCGATAACTCTGCTTTTTTTGCCTGGCTGGCAGAGGCTACATCGCGGAAATTGCCACTGTTGTTTAATCAACCGGCGGTGATGATGGGGCTTTTTTATGGCTATTTGCCCTTTATGATTTTACCGCTATACAGCAATCTGGAGCAGTTAGATTGGAATTTGTTGGAGGCGGCGGCCGATCTGGGCGCCAATGCCCGGCAAAGTTTTATGCGTATCTTGTTACCGCTTTCTATGCCGGGTATTGTGGCCGGTTCGGTGATTGTTTTCATACCCTCGTTGGGGGCTTACGTAACGCCCGATCTCATGGGTGGGGCAAAGGTCTCATTGTTGGGCAACCTGCTGCAACAGCAATTTATGACGGTGCGTAACTGGCCGTTTGGCTCGGCTATTGGTTTCATTATGATGGCTATCATGCTGGCGGCGACGCTGGTTTATTTCCGCACACTGGCGAAGAACCAGCAAATGACGTGATCCGTAATCCGTGATCCGTAATCGGTAATCCGAAGGCAGAAGGCTGACTTTGGGTTTCGGACAGCAAATAATGAGTACAATTACTACCTCTCCCCCCAAACCAACCAATCTGGTCAAGCCGCGACCCAAACGTCAACGGGGCACGGCCGTGCGACGGCACCTCCTCACCTGGTTTGCTTATGGCATCTTCTTTTTTCTTTACCTGCCTATCCTGGTGCTGATCATTTACTCCTTTAACGCCAATAAAGTCGTGGGTGTGTGGACCGGTTTCACGACAGAATGGTACCGCGTTCTATTTAATAACCGGGCGATGATTGACGCTTTTAAGGTAAGCATGTGGGTGGCAACCTGGTCAACCCTGATCAGCACTATCCTGGGAACACTGGCGGCCATATCATTAGAGCGGTATCGTTATCGTGGTAAGCTGCCTTTTGACGCCGTTATGTATCTGCCCATTATTATCCCCGATATTGTCATGGCGTTGTCGGCGCTGCTCTTTTTTGTCATTGTGGCCATTCCTCTCAGCCGGTACACCATTCTCATTGCCCATGTCGCTTTTAATATCGCGTTTGTGGCCGTTATTGTGCGGTCGCGGCTGGCCGATATGGATCGCAATTTGGAAGAAGCGGCGGCCGATTTGGGTGCGAATGAATGGACGGCTTTTCGTCGTGTTACGCTGCCACTGCTCATGCCGGCTATCGTTTCCGGGGCGTTGTTGGCTTTTACGTTGTCGCTGGATGATTTTGTGATCACTTTTTTTGTTTCCGGGCCAGGGTCTACTACACTGCCGGTGCGGGTATACTCTATGATTAAATTTGGTGTGACGCCGGAGGTTAACGCCATCTCCACGCTCATGCTGGTAGGATCAACGTTTTTAGTGGTCTTGTCGCTGGTGTTACAGCGCAGATCGTAACGGAGGAAAGAAATGAAGAAAAAATGGGTTATTTTATTGGTAACGGCCGTGCTGTTGTTGGCCGCATGTGGTGGCGGCCCCGGTGGCGGGCCGGGATCAGAGAGTAGTACCGGTGGAGATGCAGCCGATAATACCGATGCCGTGCCACAGTTAGCTGATCAGCTCAGCGTCTATAACTGGGCTGACTATATTGATGAAGATTTGCTCAAGCAATATGAAGCAGAGTATGGCGTCAAAATCATTTATGACACCTTCGCCTCGAACGAAGACCTGCTGGCCAAGCTGCAAGCCGGCGCTACCGGGTATGATGTCATTGTGCCCTCAGACTATATGGTTGCCCAGATGATCGAATTAGGACTGTTGGCCGAAATTGATCTCAATAAAGTCCCCAATTTTGCTAACATTGATCCTGACTTCAAGAATGCCCCCTTTGATCCGGGCAATCAACATTGTGTTCCTTATCAGTGGGGCACAACGGGCATTGCCTACCGCGCCGGGCATCCTTACTTTGACGAGAACCCGCCCGACAGTTGGGCTTATCTGTTTGACCCAGAGCTGCTTGCGCAATATGCCGATGGGGGCATCAACGTCTTGAATGATCAGCGGGAATTGATAGCAGCAGCACTGTTTTACCTGGGTTATTCTCCCAACTCTACTGAACGCACCCAACTGGAAGAGGCCCGCGACCTGATTGTGCGCGCCAAACCTTACTGGAAAACATTTAACAGTGAAGATTATGATGATTCGCTGTTAATTGCCGACGAAGTGGTCTTGTCGCAATCCTGGAGCGGGGATGCGGCCAATGCATACTGGTCAACCTACAGTGACGAAACCGAAGATGGCAACTGGTATTATGCCATCCCTCAAGAAGGTGCGGTGAAATGGATGGACAATATCTGTGTGACTGCTTCCAGCCCCAGACGTGACACAGCTCTTCACTTCATCAATTACCTGCTGGATGCGGAAAATGGGGCGGCTATTACCAACTTCACCTATTACGCCAGCCCCAACGAAGCAGCCAAAGCATATATTGAGCCGGACATTCTGTCCGATCCGGGGATTTACCCACCAGCAGAAGTAGAGGCCAAACTGCAATGGTTAACCGAATTAGGGGATGGTTTGTTTACCTGGGATGAAATGTGGACGGCAATTAAGGGTCAGTAGGTAAGATGTAGGGCGATTTGTCAAATCGTCCTACACCAGACTAAATTCAAAGGGGCTTGCCACCAGGCGGGCCAAAGGGGGAATGAAAGCGTCAATACATGGCGTCAGGTCGCTGGGGGGCAGGGTAGGCTGCAAAAATTCGGCGATGCGGGTGGCTAACGGCCGTAACTGTTCCTGCCATCGTGGTTCACCGGCGTCGGGCGCATTGACCATTTCCAGATGCTCGTCACGCCAGCGCATGACCCATTTTCCCACGAGCGTGGCTACATCGTATAGACCATCCATCTGCACCTGAATGTAAACGGCCGTTTCTTCAATGGAGGCCACATAAATCGGTTTGGCCGTTTCTTGCAGGCAAGCCGCCCGCACTTCTTCCAACTGCTCCAATGCCCGTAAATAGGGGGCAATTTCTGCCAACAATAACCCAGGCCGTATCAGGCGTGGTGGCGCCGCCAACGTATTCACCAACCGCAACGAAAAAACGACCCGTTCGCCCGCACGTGCAGAGCCTTTGCAAAAAAGCAGCTTGAGCGGGCCAAGCCATACCTGGTCATCGCTGCGCAGTGGATACGTCTGACCAGGTGTTAGGCGGCTGCGATTCAACCAGGTACCGTTTGTGCTGCCCAGGTCTTCAATCAAATAATCCCCATTCGCATAATGAATTTGGGCATGTTGCCGCGAAATACCCTGAGCCAGATCGCCATATCGGGACATATCTAACATGGTGTCCTTATTCGGTTCTGGGTTATCCCGGCCAATCACCAGTATCGGCTGGTTTTTCACGATGATAGGCTCGGCGAAATCGAGAATAAAAAGGGCAAATGAATCAGGCGGCAAATGCCCAATGCGCCCGGCGCAGTCCTTTTCCTCCTGATTCTGCATGGCAGCAGGTGAAGAAACGCTCATTGTGGTGAATGCACCGGGCTGATGGGCAATCAGCAGCACACCGCAGTGGGCGCAGCGGATGGCGTCTGGTTTATTCTTGCGTTGACAAAAAGGGCAAAATTTTGCTTCCATAATATAGGGTTTAGTTGGTTACGGAATAAATAGCATAATCGAATTTTCCTGTATAATCAAAATTATGACGCTTTATTCTTGCGAGTACAATAAATCAGGCGTGTAGGTTTAGTGAATGTTCACCACGCGTGATCTTACCAATAACAATTTAGAGCGTGGTTGCCAGATAGGTGATTATTCGCTGCTGGAATTGATTGGCCGGGGTGGAGAGGGGGTTGTCTGGTCTGCCTGGGATAACCTGCGCCAACGGGTAGTAGCCATGAAAATGGTTTCTACCGAGGGCAATGACCCGACCATGATGGTCATGGTCTCCCGTGACTTTGAGCGTCAGGTTCATTTGTTATCCAGCCTGGAACACCCAGGGATTTTGCCCCTCTATGAGTTTGGTTCCAACGAAACATATTACTATTTTGTCATGCGCTATAACGCTACGGGATCCCTGGCTACCCGGCTGTTAGGTGGGCCGCTGCCTTTGGCTGAAGCGCTGCCCATAATCGCCCAAATGGCCCATGCGTTAGGGTATTTGCACAGCCAGGGCATTGTTCACCGGGATTTGAAACCGACTAATGTGTTGTTGAGCAGTCAGGATAATGTATTCCTGTCTGATTTTGGTTTGGCCCGGCAACTTTCACAAGAAACGCTGCCTTTTCACACCGGACGGGGCACCGGGCCATACGCTCCGTATGAACAGCATGTTCATTTTGCCATGTCGCCCCAGTCGGACATTTTCAGCCTGGGCATTGTGGTGTATGAGATTCTTACCGGGCATTTACCCTGGGAGGGGTCAGCATTTCTGGCTATTCAGCAAAAGCAGGAAGGCGCAGAACTGCCAGATTTGCGGGAATCTGATCCATCTCTTCCGGCCAGTTTAACGGCCGTGCTGCGTCGCCTGACCGCATTTAATCATCGTGACCGCCCGGTTACGGCCGTTGACGCCCTCAATCTGCTGCTGACGGCCGTGCCTGACCTGCCATCTTCTACCGTCACCGCGCTGCGTGTGCCACCCCGCCCGATCAATGAAGCAGAATTATCTACCAAAGATGCAGCATTTTTGCTTAATCTTTTCATGTTTGATTGGCAAAGCGACGCCGAGCCTTACCCGGCGCGGCTGTCGCATCTGGCCTTGATTGACGCCTCCGCTACTACTAAGTTCAAGCCGCTGAATATCTCGCAAAAGCAGGCTGCATTTATGCTGCGCGGCGCTATAACCCATGGTTACCACCTGGATGATTGGTGGCAGCGGACGGCAGACCCGGCGGTGCAGGCGCGGGTGTGTATGGAGACGGTTATCAGCGAAAACGGCACGGCCGTTTCCCTTGCCCTCTCTCGTTTAATTGATCTGGTCAATCAGCAGCCCACCATTTCCCTGGAACCGGCGGCACAGGAGCGGCTACTGGAAATCACCCTGGCAACCGAAAAGGAGGATATACGCCAAAATGGGATGCAGATCCTGGCGGCTACGATGTCCACTGCCTCCCATTGGCGACAGGTAGTTCTTTCTGCCGCCACCGATGCCCGGTTGGCCGAGATGGCCTTGGGCGGTTCTGCCCATGCGGCCCAGGCAGCGGCGCTCATCGGCCAGGTGCGCAGCATCACGGCCGTACAAACGATCCTGGCCGCGGCCCCCGAGCGCGACATTCAAGAGATATTGCAGCAAATTCGGGCGGTGGCGGGCAGCCTGCCTGCTGTTGTGCCAGCCGGTATGCGGATCAAAGTGGCGGCTGCCCGGCTGCGGCAGCGCTTTTTTAGTGATACCGAACTGCTTTCCGTACCGCGTACTGCCTTTGGGCTGCTGGCCGGCATTGTGATGAGTATCTTGATGGTGTGGGGGCTGTTTTCGCAGCCGGCGGTGCAAATGCAGGATGTGCTGCTGGCGCCTTATCCGGTGAGCGGTATCGTCACCCTGGTGACGGTGGATGATGCCAGTCTGGCGCGCTACGGCCGTTGGGATAGCTGGTCACGCGCACTCCATGCCGATATGGTGAAACACCTGGCAGCAGCCGGCGCCCGTGTGATCGCCTTTGACGTGATGTTTGATGCGGCTTCGGCGGACAGGGAGGCGGACGGCCGTCTGGCAGCCGCCATGGCCGAGGCCGGTAATGTGGTGCAGCCGGTATTGGGACAGGGTGATGGCTTCCACGGCATTCCCGGCGCACTCCGGTTTGAAGAACGTATTTTGCCGTATGCGCCATTACTGGCTGTATCTGCCGCTGTTGGCCATACCAATGTCTTGCATGATGGTGATGGCTATGTGCGGCGGCTGCCCACAATTCTGGCATTTGGCGAAGAACGCTACCTGAGCCTGCCGATGGCGGCGCTGATGGTGTTTATTAGCGGCGGAAAATCTACGATGGATCTGCCAACTGTGGAAAACAGGGTGCTGTCGTTTTTGGGGCGCCCAATTCCGGTAGGTTCGGCGGGGGAGATGAGCATTTATTATGCCGGGCCACCGGCCACACCCGAAGAGCAAACGTTTGCCATGGTGAGCTATGCAGATGTGTTGGACGGCCGTGTGCCCGATGATTTGTTCAAGGACAAAATTGTTTTGATCGGTATCACGGCCACCTCCGAACCGGATAGGAATCTCACCCCGGTTAGTCGCGGACGTCCCATGTATGGCGTGGAAATTTTGGCTAACGTCATCGAGTCTATCTGGTCAGAGCATTTCATCACCCAGCCTGCTATGTTCGCCCGAATTGCCACCCTACTGATTTTAGGTGTAGTCACCGGGTTAATTTGTGTGCGTCCCTGGTCTGGCTTGTTGTTTGCCGCCGGCCTGGCTGTCATTTATTTTGGGGTGGCTATGCTTTTCTTTGATCTGCGCTCACTTATGCTAGATTTACTTTATCCCTTTCTGACCATTGCCCTGAGTTATGCGCTGGTGACATCCTATCGTTTTTCGGCCGAAATACGCCGCCGCCGCGAAATGATAGCGGCAGCGGTTTCTTGACGGGCTGGTGTGCCTGGGTTAGAATTTCCCGTCTTGTAGTATGACCATGCATATCTGGCAAAAACATATTATAAAATTTACAGGTTGATAAACGGGTTTGATGGGTTCCATCAGCCCGTTTCATTTTCTGAGTAAGATACCTTGTTTGAGACATTAG
Organism: uncultured Chloroflexota bacterium; assembly: GCA_900696625.1. Lineage (GTDB taxonomy): Bacteria > Chloroflexota > Anaerolineae > Promineifilales > Promineifilaceae > CAADGU01. The sequence goes on from CAADGU010000283.1 coordinate 26,500, forward strand.
GCGAACGCCTGCAAACTGTTTTTGATGGCCTGCAACGCCGCGGCAAACTGACCGAAGCGGACGTGGATAAAGCCATGCGTGAAGTGCGCCTGGCTTTGTTGGAAGCGGACGTGAACTACAAAGTGGTGAAGAGCTTTGTGGAACGGGTGCGCGAACGGGCGGTGGGGCAGGAGGTCATGCGCAGCCTGACGCCAGGCCAGCAGGTAGTCAAGATCGTTCACGAGGAACTGATCAACACGCTGGGTGAGCCAGGGCGTCTGAATCTGGGTATGCAGTCACCGGCGGTGATTATGCTGGTGGGGTTGCAGGGCGCGGGCAAGACGACCATGGCCGGTAAGCTGGCCTTATATTTGCGTAAACAGGGGCGACGGCCGTTGCTGGTAGCCGCTGATGTATACCGCCCTGCGGCCATTAACCAACTGCAAACGTTGGGCCGCCAGCTAGACATCCCCGTTTATGATGAAGGGCCGCAGGCCAGCCCTGTTAAGGTTTGCACCAACGGTATTAACCGCGCCAAAAACGACGGTCTGACGACCGTGATTCTGGACACGGCCGGCCGCCTGAACATTGACGAAATGATGATGGACGAGATTCGCACCATCAAAAAGTCTGTCAATCCAGTTGAAATTTTGTTGGTGGCCGACGCCATGACCGGTCAGGAAGCGGTGCGTGTAGCCACCGATTTCAACCAGGCGGTGCAAATTACCGGCCTGATTATGACCAAGGTGGATGGTGATGCGCGCGGCGGCGCGGCCATCTCTATGCGTGAAGTGACCGGCGTCCCCATTAAATTCCTGGGTACGGGCGAAAAGCTGACGGCCATTGAACCGTTTTATCCCGACCGCCTGGCCAGCCGCATTTTGGGCATGGGGGATGTGCTGACGCTGATTGAAAAAGCGCAGTCAGAGATGGATCAAGAAGAGGCGGCCAAAGCGGGCGAGCGGCTGATGAAGGGGGAGTTTGACCTGGATGATTTCTTGAATCAGATGCAGCAGCTACGCAAATTAGGCCCGCTGACGCAGTTGATGGAGATGATTCCGGGCATTGGCAAGATGACGCAGGGGGTGGACATGAGTACGGCCGAGCAGGATTTGAAGCGCATCGAAGCCATCATTCAGTCCATGACACCGCAAGAGCGCCGCGACCCTAAGCTCCTGAAGGCAAGTCGTAAGCGACGCATTGCGACAGGGTCGGGCACATCGGTACAAGAAGTGAACCTGCTCTTGAAGCAGTTTCGTGATATGCAAGATATGATGAAACAAATGCGTAAAGGGCGCGGCCGAGGGCTGGCTAATTTATTGGGTGGCCGGTTTCCTGGCATGTAATAGCAGTATCGGGCAATTTGGGAAATTGCCCTACAAAATGTTTGGAGAGAAAAAATATGCTTAAAATTCGTTTATCTCGAACTGGTAAGAAAAAGCAACCCAGCTACCGGGTGGTAGTGGCAAACAAAGATGCAAGACGCGACGGCCGTGTGGTGGAACGTATCGGTCATTACAATCCGTTGGTTAACCCGGCGGAGTACCGCATTCAGGAAGACCGTGCCTTGTACTGGCTGAGCGTGGGAGCGCAGCCGACCGACGCGGTGCGCCGCCTGCTGGAAAAGCAGGGCACCATCGCCCGGTTGCAGCGTTTTCATGCCGGTGAACCAATGGATTCGTTGGTGGCTGAGTTTACCGGAACGCCGGTGACGGCCGTTGCTGCTGCAGAACCGGTGGTGGTAGAGGTAGTGGCTGAAGAAATGGAAACGGCCGTGGTCGAAGTCGTTGAATTTGAAGACGCAGTTGCCGAAGAAATTGCTCAAGAAGAAGCAGTTGTGGAAGAGGCGACTGAGGAAGAGGTGACTGAGGAAGAGGTGGTTGTAGAAGATGTGGCGGAAGAAGCTGCTGATGATGAAACCACCGAGACTGAAAGCGAGTAAAACGTGATGGCCGAAGATACAAGCGGCAGTAAAGCGTTGTTGGAATACATTGTCAAAAGCGTGGTAGACAACCCCGATGAAGTTCAGGTAACGGAAGCGGGTTACGCCAGAGAAAAAATCCTGCAATTGCAGGTGGCTGCGCCGGATATGGGCCGCGTTATTGGCAAAGGTGGCCGTGTCATCAACGCCATTCGGGCATTGGTGCAGGTAGCAGCGGCCAAAGAAGGCGCCCAGGTTACGGTGGAAATCTTGGAGTGATTCATACTATAGGGCGATTGAGCTCAATCGCCCTATAGTATGAATCTCTTTCACAGGTGTGAACGCTTGACGCAAGAGCAAGAGAACTATCACGCCCCACAGTCCACACAAGGCTCGGTGGCAAAAGCCGCTGAGCCTTCTTTTTTGACGATTGGGCAGGTGAGTAAACCACATGGTGTGCATGGTGAAGTGCGCGTGATCTTGCACACCGATGTGCCGGAGCGTTTTACCTGGCTGAAAGAAGTGTATGTCGGCCAGAATCCATCCCGGTTAGTGGCGGTAGAAGGGGCGCGTTTGCACCAAAATATGGTGCTGCTCAAGTTGGCCGGTTATGACGACCGTGAGGCGGCGGAGATGCTGCGTGGCGCCTGGCTGCAAGTGCCGGAGGCGGAAGCCATCCCCCTGAATGAGGGTGAATACTTCTTGTACCAGCTCGAGGGGCTAACTGTGGTCACAGATACCGGTGAGTTGTTGGGCACACTGCTAGAGGTGATTGAAACCGGTGCAAACAATGTCTTCCGGGTGGTTGGGCCACGTGGCGAAGTGTTGCTGCCAGACACCAGAGAAGTGATCCTGGACATTGATTTTGATAACGGCCGTGTTACTATTCACCTATTGCCGGGACTGCTGCCTGAGTGAGATGGTAAACCGTAAACCGTAAACCGATTACGGGTTACGGATTACGCCCTCGTTTGCCTTGCGTCCATCGTGATGATATGCTCATAAAATGCCCGATGTGAAGTATTGGTTAGGCTTCAACCTGGTAAATGGCGTCGGTCCGGCCAAAGTGCAGGCGCTGCTGGATTATTTCGGCTCGCTGGCGGCGGCCTGGCAGGCCACAGAACTGCAACTGGCGCAAATTGGCTTTGATCGGCGCACGATTAAAAATTTACAGGAAACGCGCACGGCCGTAGACCTGGATCGCGCTTTGGATCAGGTGCAGGCTGCCGGTATTCATCTGCTTACCTGGGAATCACCAGACTACCCCGCTTATTTGAAGGAGATACCGGCGCCGCCGCCGCTGCTCTACGCGCAGGGTGAATTACAAGAAACTGACCAATGGGCGGTGGCGGTGGTGGGTACCAGGCGGTTAACCAGCTACGGCCGTCAGGTGACGCAAGATATTGTGGCCGGGCTGGTGCGCCATAACATTACCATTGTCAGCGGGTTGGCGCGCGGTATTGATGCGGTGGCGCATAAAACGGCCGTCGAGATGGGCGGGCGTACTATTGCCGTACTTGGTTCTGGTTTAGACGCTATATACCCCACCGAACATCGCCAACTGGCGCACAGCATTGCCCAGGGGCATGGTGCGCTCATTTCTGAATATGGGCTGGGCGTGCAGCCAGAAGCCAAAAATTTTCCACCGCGCAATCGCATTATCAGTGGGCTGTCGCTGGGGATTCTGGTGGTAGAGGCGGCCGAACGCAGCGGTGCGCTGATTACGGCTAACTTTGCCGCCGAGCAAAACCGGGATGTTTTTGCTGTGCCGGGCAATATCAACAGCCCCGCCAGTAGAGGGCCTAACCAGCTGATTCAGCAAGGGGCCAGGTTAGTCACTGGCGTCGAGGACATTTTGGAAGAGTTGAACATTCACATGGTAGCGGAACATACGGCCGTGCAAATGGCTCTGCCCGAAACCGCCGAAGAAATTGCCCTCTATGCCCATCTTTCCAGCCAGCCGGTGCATATAGATGACCTCAGCCGGGCCAGCGGCCTGCCTACCGGCATGGTCAGCAGCACCCTGACCATTATGGAACTCAAAGGCATGGTGCGGCAGGTGGGTGGTATGAATTACATCCTTTGCCGTGAGCCAGACCCGGCATATGAGGTCAGAGAACAGGAGATTGAGAGATTGAGAGATTCACAATCTCCCAATCTCTCAATCTCCTAATCGCCATTTTGGAGAGTACATGAAAATCATCATTTTCGCTGGCGGCTCTGGCCGCCGCTTGTGGCCTATTAGCCGCCAGAAATCCCCCAAGCAGTTTGAGCAAATTATTGGCGATCAATCAACATTGCAACTGGCGGTGGCGCGGGTACGCGATACCTATGGCGCGGACAATATCTTTGTTTCTACCAATGAAAAGTATGCGGATATTGTGCGCGGGCAACTGCCAGAGATTCCGCCGGAGCAAATTATCGGCGAACCAGCCCGGCGCGATCTGGCGGCAGCCGTAGGGCTGGCGCTGGCGCATCTGTCCCACCATACCAGCGATGCCGACGAGCCGGTTGCTATTTTATGGGGCGACAACTACATGGATCAGGTGGACAATTTCAGGGCTGTGCTGCAAGCGGCGGAAACATTGCTGATACAAAAACAGGCCAACATTCTCTTTATCGGCGAGACGCCCCGTTTCGCCAATGAGAACCTGGGCTGGATTGGGTTGGGAGCGGAGAAGGGGCGTCTGGATGGACGGCCGTATTACGGTTTTGAATCGCTCACATACCGCCCGCCGCTGGCGGAGTGTCGCCACATGTTTGCCGAGGGCACCCATGTGTGGAATACTGGTTACTTTGTGACCACAATTGGTTTTGTGCAGTCGCTTTACCAACAACAGCAGCCGCAGATGTGGGCGCAGTTGACACAAATTCAGGCTGCCATTGGCCGCGATACCTATCAGGAGACACTGCAAACCGTTTATCCACAATTGGATGTGATGAGTTTTGATGACGCCATTTTGCAATACATTCCGGCGGAAGAGGCACTGGTGCTGCACAGTGAAATGGGGTGGAGTGATCCCGGCACCTTGTATGCGTTGAAGGAGGCCATTGACCCTGACCCGGCAACCAGTGTGACGAAGGGGCTGGTGCAGTTAGCCGAAACTCAAGATTGCCTGGTTTACAACTATGAGCCGGATAAGTTGGTGGCGGTCATTGGTCTGGACGGGGTGATTGTGGTAAATACGGGTGATGCCCTTTTAGTGGTGCATAAAGACAAGATCCCTTTGGTGAAGAAATTGGTAGATGGTTTAGAAGGGACGGAATTGGAGAACTACAGCTAAAGATTAGAGATTGGAGATTGGGATTTGGTGTAATCTCCAATCTCCAATCTCCTTGATACTCATGGAAGAAATTATTGGTTATTGTTTTAAGTGCAAAGAAAAGCATCCGATGGTGAACCCGCAGGCGGAATGGTCGGCGCATGGAGCGCCAGGGGTGCGGGGAACGTGTGCGAATTGTGGCGGCGCCATGTATAAGGCGATGCGGACGCCGGAACATGAATCCCTGCCGAAGCCGGAAAATATCAAACGTACACGCAAACCGGTTGCTAAGAAGGGTACGGCCCAAAAGGGTGCGGCTAAAAAGGGCGCCACCAAGAAGGGGGGGAAGGTTGCCAAGACGAAGGCTGTTAAGAAACCGGCAGCAGGAGACACGGCCGTCGCCAAACCTGCTCCCCGCCGCAGTGGTAAACTGGTCGTTGTGGAATCACCCGCCAAGGCTAGAACCATTGGCCGTTACCTGGGCAAAGGGTACGTCGTCAAATCCAGCGTCGGCCATGTGCGTGACCTGTTGAAATCCCGCCTCAGCGTGGATGTGGATAATAACTTTGAGCCAGAGTACCGCGTCTCTAACGATAAACGCGATGTGGTCAAAGAATTAAAAGAAGCCGCCGCCCGCGCTGCGGAAATTTACCTGGCAACTGACCCTGACCGTGAAGGAGAAGCTATCGCCTGGCATGTGCGTGAAGCAGCGGAGATGGACCCGGCGCGCACCCGGCGGGTGGAGTTCCACGAAATCACCAAGCCGGCTATTCAAAAGGCGTTTGAGCATCCGCGTGATATTGATATGGATCGGGTGAATGCACAGCAGGCGCGGCGCATTTTGGACCGGCTGGTGGGGTATAAGCTCAGTCCATTATTGTGGCGCAAGGTTCACGGCCGTCTCTCGGCCGGGCGCGTGCAGTCGGTGGCGGTGCGCCTGGTGGTAGACCGGGAGCGGGAAATTCAACAGTTTGTGGTTGAAGAGTATTGGACATTGGCGGCCGAATTGAGCCGGCAAACAACAGCCGGGGAACGGTCACGGCCGTCGTTTACGGCCAAATTATTCAAACTGAATGGTGAAGACCCTGTGTTTCGCCAACAGGCTGAGGTACAGCCCCATCTGGATGTTTTGGTAGACGCCCACTGGGTGATAGGGGAAGTGCGTCTGGGCAAACGGACACGCCGCCCGGCAGCGCCTTTTACCACCAGCACCATGCAACAAGAAGCGTCACGCCGCCTCAGCTTCAACACCGATAAAACGATGCGCATCGCGCAGCAGTTGTACGAAGGCATTGACCTGGGTGACAGTGATGGCGCGGTGGGTTTAATCACCTACATGCGTACCGACAGCGTAACCGTTTCTGCGGAGGCGCAAACTGAGGCGCGGGCTTATATTGGCAAACGGTTTGGAGCGACCTATGTGCCGGTGAAACCGCCCGAATACAAGACAAAAACAAAAGCGGCGCAGGAAGCGCATGAAGCTGTCCGGCCTACTTCGGTGATGCGCACGCCACAGGAAATGAAGGAACATCTCAGCCGCGATCAGTACCGGCTGTATACGTTGATTTGGGATCGTTTTGTGGCCAGCCAGATGGCGCCGGCCCGGTATGACACGGTATCGGCCGATATATGGGCGGGAAATCAGGCGGTGGTGGCGGAGAAACGGCCGTACCTCTTCCGCGCCACCGGTTCTACTTTGGAATTTCCTGGCTTTCTGGCGCTGTACGAAGAAAGCCGCCCTGAAGATAAGCCTGATGACGGTGAAAACCAGGTGCCGTCGTCATTGAAAACGCAGGAACAGTTAGATTTGCTGCGCTTGCTGCCGGAACAGCATTTTACACAACCGCCACCTCGTTTTAGCGAGGCTACCTTGGTCAAAGCGTTAGAGGAAAATGGTATTGGCCGGCCCAGCACCTATGCCAGTATCATCTCCACCATTCAGCAGCGGGGTTATGTAGACCGGGAAGAGCGGCGGCTGACCCCCACGGAAACGGGCCAGGTGGTTAACGATTTGTTGGTGGAATATTTCCCCGATATTGTCTCGGTAGATTTTACGGCCCGCCTGGAAGACGAGTTAGACAAAATTGCCGAGGGTGATCCCTGGACGCCGGTAGTCGGTAGTTTTTATGGGCAGTTTGTGGAAAAGCTGGAAATTGCCGATGAATCTATCCCTAAAATTGAGGTGCAGCGCGAGCAGGAATTGGTCGGGCGGGATTGTCCTACTTGTGGTAGTCCGCTGGTGTACCGGGAGGGGCGGTACGGCCGTTTCATCGGTTGCAGCACCTTCCCCAAATGCCGCTTTACAGAACAAATTGTGAAGGTGTTAACCACGTGCCCACGTGGCGGTCAGATTGTGGAACGGCGCACGAAACGGGGTAAAGTTTTTTATGGCTGTAACCGTTATCCAGATTGTGAATGGCGCAGTTGGTATAAACCGGTGGCCGATACGAACGGTCATTGTGATGGCGTTTTGGTGCAGGTGAACGAAACAAAAACGGATTGTGTGGCCTGTGCTTTGAAGGAAAGCGTACCCGCGTGACATGATCGGGTGACAAGGTAACAGGGTGATAAAGTGACTGGGTGGAAAGGGTCGTTTTATGCCTTTTGCTGGCGGGAAGGAATGGTCACACCTACACTGAGCAGGGTCGAAGTAGCCGTTGTCCTTTTCTGGGTGGTGGTGCTGGTTGCCTGCCAGCAAGCGGAGCCAACGGCTACCCCGGCCCAGGCTGCGGCGACTGTGCAAACAGAAACGGCCGTGTTGCCCACCGTAGACCTGGCTGCTATTTTACCTCCCTCAACGCCTACCCCAACGCCTACCCCCTCGCCCGTGCCCACTCTGCCGGACACGCCCACCCCTGCCCCTGAACCACCCGCAACCGAACAGAGCGAAATAGCAGCCCTGGCAGCGCCCACCTGTTTTTCTACTTACACCCTGGTGGAAAGTTTCACCACGCCTGGTGCAGATTTGCTGTCGGGTGATCCTTTCTGGCAAACCTGGCGGGTGCGGAATGATGGCACGTGTGCCTGGGATGTGGGCGCGGTGTGGCTGTTTACCGGCGGTGAACAGTTGGGTGGGCCTGATCTGGTGGCTTTGCCGCCTGCCGGGCCAGGGCAAACGGTGGATGTCAATGTGGCGCTGGTGGCGCCAGCGGCGCCCGGTGCTTACATTGGCTTTTGGCAGCCGCAAATGGCGGATGGACTGCTTTTGCAACCGCCATCAGCCGTAACCATCAATGTTGTACAACCGCAAATAACCCATACACCGGCAGCGACGGCCGTGATACCGGTGCCCACGGCGACGGCCGTGCCGCCAACCGCCACTGCCGTTCCTGCCTTTTCCGGCTGGCGCGGTGAGTATTTCAACAATCAAACGCTTTCCGGCCAACCTGTGCTGGTGCGGGATGATCCGGAAATCAACTTTAACTGGGGTACCAGTTCACCAGGCAGTGGATTGCAAAACGGCAATTTTTCGGTGCGTTGGACACGGTCCATTATTGTACCGGGCGGAGAGTACCGCTTTTTGGCTCACAGTAATGATGGTGTGCGTGTGTGGGTGAATGGCGCACTGCTATTTGATGAATGGCAAAGCGGCCAGAATGCCACTTTCCAGAGTGAAATCAGCTTGCAGCCCGGCCAATTGCTCAATGTGCGGGTAGAGTATTACCATGCCACCGGTCTGGCCGGCGTCCATGTGTGGGCAGAGCCGCAGGCCAGATACCCGCAGTGGCGGGGTTCTTACATTGCTGATCCCAATTTGCAAGGCCAACCGGTTCTCCTTCGCAATGACCAGGATATTAACTTCGATTGGGGCACAGGCGCACCAGCTTCGGGTATGCCGGCCAATAATTTTTCCGTTATCTGGATTCGCACATTGCCCTTCAATTCCAGCGGCTATCGCTTTTATGCGCTGGTGGATGATGGAATGCGCTTGTATGTGGATGGTGTGTTGGTGATTGACGCCTGGCAAGATGGTACAGTACGGCAGGTTTCCGGCACCATAACCCTGGTGGCGGGACAGCATGATGTTACTGTAGTTTATTACGAAAGGTTGGATGCGGCCCAAATTCGGGTATGGTGGGAACAGGTGAGTGGATTTGAGTAGAGTCCGGAGGTAGCCGTTCAGACCTGACAGGTTTTTTACCAGTTCAACTTGAAACATCGCGGGACAAAAACCTGTCAGGTCTCTTGAGGAAGTGAACGCCTACTAAAATTTTATAAATTCCTAGTCTAATTTGGAGGCATGATGAAACTGAAGTTGATGAATGAAGAAACCGGGAAGGTTATTGGTGAGGTAAATGAGATGGAAATGCGTTTCCTGGTGGATATGCTGGAAGAGGAATCGGTGGAGGATGCTGACTATTTTGTCAACCAGGACACGATTGATATGTTGGAAGTGCGGGGTGGTGATCCAGAGTTGATAGCCTTGCTGCGCCAGGCGGTGGGTGGCACAGACGGGATTGAAATTACCTGGGAACCGGCATAGCAGCGTCACTCGAAGTTCGTAATCCGTAATCCGAAGCCCGCAAGCCGTAGACCGAAGTGCAAAGTTAGTCGCCGGACTTCGGATTACCGATAACGGATTACCGATTACCCAATCCTATGCGTCTCCAAGCTATTTTACGGCTCAAGTGTTCTCACTGCTGCCAGGGCGCGGTCTTCCGCAAACCGTTTGTGATGCACCGTACCTGCGGGCATTGTGGCATTGTGTTTGAACGGGAACGCGGCTATTTTATGATGTCGGTATTTGTGGGTTATGTGATGAGTTTTTTTGTGGTGATACCAGTAATGGTGGGGCTGTATCTCACGGTACGGCCGTCTATGAACGGCTATCTCATCGGCGCAGTCGTAGCCCTGGTGCTGGCAATTCCCCTGATTTTCCATTACGCGCGTGTGGTCTGGCTGCACCTGGATGAGTTGATGGATCCGCGGCCGAATCCACCAACGTAAATTTGTTTTATGTTGGTGAATTCGGCCATTTGTCATCTGGGAAACGGCCGTTTGTCACTTCCCCTCTGCTTTCATTTTCGGCATACTGCACGGTAGGTGGATTGGTTCTGTTTACCCATGAAGGAGGTCAGATATGTCCGAAAAACATCAATTCTCTCCTTTAGAACGAGCGCCTTATATGGCTTATTTTGGTGATGGCCTGTGGGATATCTGGCTTGGTTTATTCCTGCTGGCCCTGGGTTTTGGCATCCTGTCTAGCGAGTTTACCATGTTGATCATCCTCCTGGCGCTGGCTGCGCCGTTTATGTGGGAAGCCAAATGGCGCATTACAGTTCCCCGGTTAGCTCCGATGCGGTATAGCGCTGCCCAATTTATGGCCGAAGAACGGCGCAAGGGGATCCTGCTGACGGTTTTTAGTGCTGCTTTGTTTGTGGGCATCCTCCTGTTTATCGCTGCCAGCTACAGGCCACAACTGGCGGCCTGGTTTGGTCAGTTCAATGGTTATCCGTTGGGCATCCTCATGTCATTGGGTGTGGGGCTGGTAGGTTATCTTTATCGGGCGCTCAATTGGGCTGTTTATGCCTTTTTGCTCATGGCACTGACGTTCGCCTCCGCCTGGTTTGGGTTGGCATTTGCTGGGTGTATCTTGTTGGCCGGTATGTTGATTCTGGCGTCGGGCTTGGGGCTGTTATCTCATTTCTGGCAGCAGCACGCTCCTTTGGCTTTTTCTTAGTCTACCGGGCAGTACCGGGCAATGGGCAAAACCAGTCCTGGTGTGTTATTGGATAGCTTCCGGCTGGTGTACCCACGGCCGTGACGATAGCGCGTAAAAAGCAACAAACCCCAATAAACTGGTCGAAAATAGAAATCCCACAATACTCACGGCCGTCATGCCCGCCTGATCAAACAGCACCCCCGTCGCTAACCCGGCGATGCCGGCGGCAAATGCTACCAACATTTCGCTGGCGCCCTGGGTGCGGGGTCGTTCATTGGCCGCCAATGAATCGGAGAGCAGTGACGACCCGGCAATAAAACAAAAGTTCCAACCCAAACCCAACAAGAATAACGCCACCGCCAATGACATGACGGCCGTAGACAGCGGCGTCAGAATGCTGGCGAGGATCAGCACAAACGCACCGGCCACAATCAGGGGGACACGGCCGTAGCGGTCAATTAACCAGCCGGTGACGCCAGACAAAGCAAACATGCCAAAGGTATGGGCGCTAATGACAAAAGAAATGGAACTCGCCCCATGTGCATGGTGGTTCATATGCAGCGGTGTAATCACCATCAACATAGCCATCACCAATTGGCTAATGGACAGAGCGGCAACTGACAGGATGATGGCCGGTTGCCGGAAGATGGCCATTAACGGCCGTGCCGGTGCCTGGACAAGCAATTGTTGCTCTTCAATTTCAATGGCTGCGCTGATTTCCTTTGGGTCTGGACGCAAAAACAGCATTGTCACTAGCAACCCCAACGCATAAAGGCCAATGCCCACCAGAAAAGGCCCGGTTACGGCGGCAAATCCCTTTGTCACTGCAAATAATTGTGAGGGAGCGACCAGCGCCGGCCCCAGCACGGCCCCAATTGTCCCGGCAAACACCAGCAAGCCAATGACTTTGGCGCGTTTGTCGGCCACATGTATTTCGGCGGCAATATAACGGCTCTGGTCGCTACCGGCGCGCCCCATGCCCATCAGTACCGCCCCCACACAAAACACCGCAAAAGAACCGATGCTAATAGCATAGACGGCCGTGATGCTGCCAACAACACCCAGGCCAAAACCGGCCGACAAACCCATTCGCCGTCCGGCTTTGTCTAACAGCAGCCCAATGGGGTAGGCAGCAGCGGCGCGTCCTAGCAGGGTCAAAGTGCTGGGTATACCGGCCATAGCATCGCTGCCGCTCAGATCGGCGGCCACAATCGCCATGAGTGTAAACGTGGCAATCATGGCCGCCGCAAACAGGCTTTGTCCTACAAAGAGCGTGATGGTCAAACGTTGGCGCACGGATTCTTGGGCGGGGTTCAGGTTCATCATCGGCGTAATCTAACAAACATAGGCACAGTAAGCAAAAAAATAGCCCTATCGGATGATAGGGCTATTTTTACGAATGAGTGCGTCTTTGGTTTAGTTCAGGCCGTTGGTGATGCGGCTGAAAACGTTACCAATCTGCGGGCCAAGCAGGGTCAGGATTGCGATCACGACCACAGCCACCAGCACCAAGACCAGCGCGTATTCTACCAAACCTTGTCCATCTTCACGGTGTAAAAACAACATTTCTAAATACCTCCATTCATAAATAGATTGATAAGATGACCACAGTTTAGCCTTACCTGTGTGAGGAATCAATAGCACTAAAGTCGTGTCCCGAAAGTCACACTGCCATTGGCATTGTAAGGTTTACCTTATACAGACAAACAAAAAAGCCCTATCATGTGATAGGGCTTTTTGCACTAATGAGTTCGTCTTTGGTTTAGTTCAGGCCGTTGGTGATGCGGCTGAAAACGTTACCAATCTGCGGGCCAAGCAGGGTCAGGATCGCGATCACAACCACAGCTACCAGCACCAAGACCAGCGCGTATTCTACCAAACCTTGTCCATCTTCACGGTGTAAAAACAACATTTCTAAATACCTCCATTTATGAATAGATTGATAAGATGACTACAGTCTAACATGGAAATAAGCAGGAATCAATAGCACTAAAGTCGTGTTTTGTTAATAATGATGGATTTTCCACCCTTTCTTTGTTATCGTTGGTGTTATCCATTCGATTCACTAAGGAATCATCTAAGAATTACTGCCGGTTTTGAGATTGAGCGATTAGGAGATTGAGAGATTGAGGCATTGGTTATTTTGGTTCATTTTGTTTGGTTTGTTCCTGGTGGCCTGTGACACGGCCGTACCCACCTCGGCGCCTACGGCCGTCAGCCACACCACCCTTTCTCCACCAACTCCCACCCTAGCCCCGGTATTACCCACGCCCACCCCGCTGCCCACCCTCCCGCCAACCTTTACCGCTACCTTATCCCCACCACCCGACGCTCCCAGCGCCAGCACCCCATCATCCACTCACGTGCTCACGCCCACTCCCTCACCAACCCCAACGCCGACGCACCCACTGATGATTGAAGTGATGCGCCAGCAAAGTTACCCTGGCAGTGAATTGGTTTTTGAACAAACGCTGGATGATGGGGTCAACTATGACCGTTACGTTGTCTCTTACCTCTCCGAAGGGAACAAAATTTACGCCCTACTGACCATTCCCTGGGGCCAGCCGCCGCCCACCGGCTGGCCGGTCATCATCTTCAATCATGGCTACATCCCCCCCGATCAGTACCGCACCACCGAGCGGTACGTGGAGTATTTGGATGGTTTTGCCCGCGCCGGTTACATTGTCTTTCGCTCCGATTACCGAGGGCATGGCAACTCCGAAGGGCAAGCCGGCGGCAGCTATAGCAATCCGGGGTATACGATAGATGTGTTGAATGGCCTGACGGCCGTGACCACCTTGCCCGCCGCCGACCCCAACCGTATTGGCATGTGGGGGCACTCCATGGGCGGGCATATTACGCTGCGGGCGATGGCCGTCTCGCCGCAAATTAAGGCCGGCGTCATTTGGGCCGGGGTGGTGGGGCCTTATCCCGACCTCTTTGTGCGTGGCAATATCCCGGCCAACAGCAACGCCGCCGGGCCGCCGCCAACCTCAGCCACGCCGGGAGGCCGGGGGCGCTGGCGGTTTGAGATGGTCGAAACGTATGGCTCGCCGGAGGAAAACCCGGCTTTTTGGGCCTCCATTTCTGCCAACAGCTACCTGACCGACATGGCCGGCCCGCTGCAACTGCATCACGGCACGGCCGATAGCTCCGTGCCCGTGACCGCCTCTGAGCTATTACAGACGCAAATGGAGGCGGCCGGTTTGTATTCGGAGTTGTATGTGTATGAAGGGGACAACCACAACCTGGCCATCAACTTCTACACTGCCATGTCCCGCTCTGTCGCCTTTTTTGATACCTACGTGAAGGGACGGTAATTGGCAATCGGATAGATTGGATGTTCGGGACACGGCCGCACCCCCTACCACTTCTTATCTTCCATTGTCTAGTTGCGGGTGGGCACGGCCGTGGCCCGGTTGTGTTGTTCCTGAAATTTACATTCCTTGTGTAATTCACCCATAAAGGAAACAGGCGCATGACCACTCAAACAATCACGATTCACTTATCAGAGGCGATGATACGGCAGCTTCACCAGGCAGCCCGGTTGTCACAACAGCCCATTGAAACCATTGTAGAGCAAAGTCTGGCGCACAGCTTGCCGTCGCTGCTCAAAGATATTCCCGTTGAATACCAGGCCGACGTTTTCCCTCTCCTGCAAATGGATGAAAAACAGTTGCAGCAAGAGGCCCAACGCACCCTTGACCCTGAACGTTGGGCCCAATACGAAACGCTCCTGGAAAAAAAGAAAGAAGACCGCCTGACAAAGCCTGAGCAGTCTCAACTGGCTGCCTACACCACGAAGCGGATGTATTGACGTTCCGCAAAGCCTATGCGGCCGTTTTACTCAAACGGCGGGGTTATCCAGTTCCTCCCTTCGACTCACTTCCCATTGCCCAGTGAAATCGGCAATCCGCAAATTACACCCCGTTTTGGCAGTCGCCGCTAATCATCGTTGTGGTTACTGCCAGACGCAAGAAGTTGTGAGCGGTATCCCACTTACCGTGGAGCATCTCTTGCCCAAAGCTCAGGGTGGGAATGATGAAGAGGAAAACTTGTGGTTGTCATGCCGCTTCTGCAATGGGCACAAAGCGGATCAAACAGAAGCCCTCGATCCGAAAACTGACCAACTTGTTCCCCTGTTCAATCCAAGAAGGCAAACGTGGCACGAACATTTTGCCTGGAGCGAAGGCGGGTTAAAGATCGTTGGTAAAACCGCAACGGGACGAGCAACCGTTATCGGGCTATTCCTGGCTGATGATCCAGATGCTTTACTGGTAAGAAGTTTTTGGATTCAAGCTGGCTGGCACCCACCTGAGAGGCCGTATCCACACCAGCCATTCACATTGCGCCAACAGGTTTTTTGTACGTTGATGAGGGGAGTTGATTATCGGTTACTGCCATAACGAGGGCTACGGCCGTGCCATCCCCGTATTCACATTGAACAAACTGATGTCGGCTCATCAACCACAGTTTTGCACGTTGATCAGGAGCTAACGCACTTCCATCAGGAGCTAACGCACGTCCATCAGGAGCTAATGCACGTTGATCAAGAGCAAATGCATGTTGATTAGAATGCACGTTAATCAGAAGAGTTGAGCATCTGCTACGGCCGTCATGAGGGGTACGGCCGTGTCATACCAGCTATCCACGTTGAGCAAACAGGTGTGGCACGCTCTCAAAGGCCGGCTGCCGCACGGAAAGTTTTGCGTTGCCCATGATGATTGACAAGCATCGCGTGACAAAGTACATTTTGGATATGATCAAGTCGTTTGCGGATCGACGGACACAAGAATTGTATGTTACAGGTAAGGCAAAGCGATTTCCACCTGATGTTGCCAAACGGGCGGCCCGCAAACTAGAGTACATTGACCTGGCAACCAGGCTTGATGATCTAAAAGTTCCACCTGGTAATCGTCTTCATATGCTAGAAGGCGACCGCAAAGGGCAATATGCAATCTCTGTTAACGACCAGTGGCGTATTTGCTTTCGATTTGTTGACGGCGATGCGTATGATGTTGAAGTTTGCGACTATCATTAAGTGAGGTACGAATGATGAGTATTCCAAATACAATCGCCATGAAACGACGGCCGACACATCCAGGCGAGATGTTGCGCGAGGATTTTCTGCCAGATTATGAACTTACCACCACCGCTTTGGCGCAGGCTATTGGCGTGTCCCGGCAGTCCATCAATGAACTGTTGCGGGAGCGGCGGAGTGTTAGCCCGGAGATGGCGCTGCGGCTGGCGCGGCTGTTCGGGAATTCACCAGAGTTCTGGTTAAACGCTCAACGGGCCGTGGATCTGTGGGATGCTGCGCAGGCTATTCAGAACGATGTGGCCCGTGTACGGCCACTTCATGTCGTTTAGCTGGTAGGGCGGCCACGGCCGTGTCCACCCCAAGTATTCACATTGCGCCAACAGGTTTTAGACGCTGATGAGGGGAGTTGATTATCGGCTACGGCCGTAACGAGGGGTACGGCCGTGTCATTCCACCATTCACATTAAGCAAACAGGCGCGGCAGGGGTACGGCCGTCACCCCCATGCGACCGTTTGTTTGACGGCCGTACACCCTCCCTTTATTTTTATCCCATCACCATCTATAATCCTCGCATCTGGAGGTAACAATGACAGCCAATCTTTCAACTGAAAAAGAAGGTTTAATCAATCTGGCGCAAACGCGCCTGCGCCACCTCTCGGTGGAGCGGCTACGGGTCGCCAATGACTTTTTGGCTTACCTGGAAGAGCGCGAAGAAAATGAAGCAACGGCAGAATTGTTGAACATTGAAGGCTTTGCGGAAGCCTTTGCCGAAGCCCAATTGCAAGTGGAAACCGGCGATTTGGTCTCATTCAACACCATTCGTCGCCATGTATGAAATTTAACTTTCTCGCGCCGCCCAACGGTTTTATGAAAAAGCGGACGAGCCTCTGGCGCGCCGGCTCAACCGTTGTTTTGAACAACTCCAACGTGACCCATACAACCACCCCAATATCAAACGTTTAACCGGGAAATATACTGGCTACTTTCGCTATCGTGTTGGCGATTGGCGTGCTGTCTACGAAATCCGCGAAGATAATTCTATTGTGATCGTTGTACTCATCGCCCATCGCCGCGAAGTGTACCGATAATGTGTGTATTCCTCCCACGGCCCCCCTTCCTCCCCATCGTTCACGTTGATCAGGAGCCTTAATCATCTGCTACGGCCGTAACGAGGGTACGGCCGTGTCCCCTTTCCCCAACCGATGTGTTATACTTTGACCATGATGCAAACTGTTACCCTGCAACTGCCAAATCGTGTAGCTTCCACCGCCCGTTCCCTGGCTGAACAGACCAAACGGCCGATTGAAGAAATTTTAGTCGAATGGCTGGATCAGGCTGTGGCTGACTTGCCAATAGATAGCCTAAATGATGAGCAAGTCCTGGCGCTGACAAAATTGCAACTGGACAGGCCACAACAGAACCGACTATCTGCGTTTCTGGCAAAGAACCGGGAGGGGACGCTTACCCCACCTGAAAAGCAGCAGCTAGACGAGTTGATGCAACTTTACCGGCATGGCCTGGTTCGTAAGGCCGAAGCGTTAAAAGTGGCTGTTGAACGTGGGCTGACACCCCAGCTTAGCTAAAGACAGCAGTCATACGCTCACATGCACAGGTGTGGCAACGTCTCGAAGATCAGTCACGGTGAGGGCAGTGAGATTTATATGAAAGTGGATTTACCAACATTAAGAGATTTGATTATTGAGACATTTAGCGTGGGAGAATTGCGTAATCTCTGCATGGACTTGGGAATAGACCATGATGACTTACCTGCGACAAAGCCTGACTTGGCACGAGAATTAGTTAAGTATTGCGAACGCCGTAAAACAGTC
>CAADGU010000284.1 GCA_900696625.1 uncultured Chloroflexota bacterium
AGATTGGAGATTGGGAGATTGGAGATGGATCGGGCAGCCATCATCTCTAATCTCCAATCTCAAATCTCCAGAACGATTAAACAGCCGGAGGCGAGGCTTTAGCCGAAAAAACGGCTAAAGCCTCGCCTCCACAGGAGAAGCGATGATAGTCACCGGAGACATTGCCGAAATTCGCCAGATTCGTGAGAAAGAAATCTGGTCTACCTGGGGGTTGGTGCCGACGATGGGTTATTTGCACGAGGGGCATCTGTCGCTGGTGCGCCGGGCGGATGAGGAGAATGGGTACACGGCCGTGACCATCTTCGTCAACCCCACCCAATTTGCCCCCACCGAAGACCTGAGCAGCTACCCGCGCAATCTGGAGCGTGACCTGGCGCTGCTGGCGGCGGAGGGGGTAGACCTGGTATTCACGCCCAGCGATGCCATTATGTACCCGCCCGATTTCCAGACCACCGTCACCGTCGGCCAGGTCTCTAAACCGTTGGAAGGGGCGTCCCGCCCCACCCATTTTCAGGGGGTGGCGACCATTGTTGCCAAATTGTTCAACATTATCCAGCCCACCCGCGCCTACTTTGGGCAAAAGGATGCGCAGCAAACGGTTGTGCTGCGTCAGATGGTGCGTGACCTGAACTTCAACGTGGAAATGATCATTTGCCCCACCGTGCGCGAGGCAGACGGGCTGGCGATGAGTTCACGCAACGCTTACCTCTCGCCGGAACAGCGGCAGGCGGCTACCGTCTTGTACCGGGCGCTGACCGCTGCCTCTGACGCCTATGCGCAGGGCGAGCGGGACGGCGCCCGCCTGCGCCAGATTATGGCCGCCACCGTTGCCGCAGAACCACTGGCCCGGCTGGACTACGCCAGCGCCGCGCACCCCCTCACACTGCAAGAACTGGAACAAGTGGATTCCGGCGTTTTGTTTTCTCTGGCGGTCTTTTTTGGCAAAACGCGGCTGATTGACAATATGGTGATTGAGTAATTGGGTAATTGGGTAATTACTCAATTACCCAATTACCCAATTACTTTCTTTAATCCTTCTTCAAGAGTCACGGCCGTACCCCACCCAATGCGCTCCCTTGTATGCACAGCATTTGCCGCCTGCACTTCCACCTCACCGGGACGAGAAGGGAGTGCGCCGGGCAACGGCCGTCCGCCGCGCCCCGCCAGCCGGTACACAAGCTGCACCACATCCAGCAGGCTGGTGGCCTGCCCGCTGCCCAGTTCCACCGTCTCCCCTGGTCTGAGAGTAGCCATGAGCATGGCCGACAACCCGGCGACCACGTCCGTCACATAAATCCAGTCGCGTCGCTGCGTACCTACCGTCATGGGAAAATCTTGCCCGGCGCGGGCAGCGGCGACTGCCGCCGGGACGAGATTACGCGGCGACTGCCCTGGCCCATAGGCCTGAAAGACCATCGCCCCGTGAATGGGCCAGTTTTGGGTACGGCCGTACATCTGGCAAAAGTTCCACGCTGCCGCTTTACTGGCAGCGTAAACGTTCATACTGGCTAATTCGCCGGGTGAACGGGCCACGATCAGCTGTTGGCAGGTGGTTGTCTTTTCAAAACAGGCGCGCAGCAAGTTGATAGTGCCGTTGAGGTTGTGGCGCACGGCCGTGTCCACCGGCAAAAACGGATCGGCCACCCCCACCGCCGCCAGATGAATGACGGCATCCGGTTGGGCGGCGCGCACGGCGCGCACCGTCAGTTGCCAGTTGCGTAAATCAGCATAGACAACATCAATTTGGGAGCGCACGGCCGTGATCTCCGGCGGCCAGCCCGTTTCGGCATATCCCTCCGCATATCCTTCTGCATATCCCTCACGCGCCAGCGCCGTCACCGCATAGCCCTGCTGCACCAGATACGGCGTCAACAGCCGCCCAATAAACCCGGTCGCCCCGGTCACCAGAATTCGTGTGTGGGCCAAATCACCTCCATATTCGTGTTTGTAGTAGGCGATTTATCGCCTTCTTACGGCGATAAATCACCTACTACGAACGTTTGAACGTTTCTGCCAGATCATTGTCAGGCATTTGCCAGAAAAATGCACGTGTAGCCATGGTCTGGTTGTTTATAATGCCACACAGTTCCAGCAAATCAAGGCTGAAGGCCCGAAGGGTTTCAGAAAACCCTTCGGGTCTCAGGTTTAGCGCAGATGGGATGTCCTGTCCCGGATGCCAAATGGAGATATCCTTATGTGCCTGACAGATTCTTTGGTCTGGCGGCAGCGCTGGGAGGCGCTGGCGCAAATTTTAACCACGTTGTCCACCCACTATGAAGAGGCGTCCCTTCAGGACCCCTGGCTGCACACTATGCACGCACTGGCCGGGTGTTTGCAGGCGTTTGCCCAGAGCCAGTTTGAATTTTTCTATACCGGTTTCAGCAATGGCAAACTACTGCCAAGCATGGTTTACCCGGAAGAGCATGTCATCCGGGCGACGTTAGACCAGGTGGCGTATGACACGGCCGTCATTCAGGCCGCTGCCTCCCAACGACAGATAACCGCACACCGACCGGTATTGGAAAAAGCCGATAGATTAGCACAGTTGACGCTGGATGTGGCCGTACACAGCGGTTTACTGGCGGAAAAATGCACGGCCGTTACCTACTTCCACAAATCACCTAACATCCGGGTGATCCCTTATGCACCGGTGGCGCTGATTGGCATTCCCCCCACCTGCCTGACCACGGCCCGCGACTTGCTGGCAATCCCCCACGAGGTCGGCCATTTTGTTTACCATCATGCGCCAGGATTGGCCGCAGACCTGCACAGATTCATCCCCCTTGATCCCCCCTGGATGAACCATTGGATTGAAGAGGTGTTTGCCGATGTGTATGGCTGCCTGGTGGCAGGGCCGGTCATTGGCCTCAGCTGCCAGGATTTGATCTATGACAATGCCTACGACAGTCTGGTGGCGGATGATGGGGAACATCCGGTGGATGCCATACGGCCGTTTGCCTACAGCACGGCGCTGGCAGAACTGAATTATGATCAGGCGGCCCCGGCCCTTACCACCCGCTGGCAAACGCGGCTGCGCGCCCGGCATAACCCCACCAGCTTTGTCCCCATTGGCGCCAACACACCGGTCAGCCTGCAAGAGGCGTTGACGGCCGTGAACAACGCCACCATCCGCTTTGTAAACTATCTGGAAAACACACGCCATGTGCAGCAGCCCACCCCCTGGTCAAACGACGCCGCCAGCCTGAGCGATCTGTACGCTCAATATGAAGAATGGGTGACATCGCCGCCGGAAACGGCCGTGTACACCCTACGCGACCTGGAAAATGGCAAAGTAGGGCTGGTACACAATGGCTGCGCCCCCGTCAGCATCCGCCGCAAAGGGCGCACCAAAACGTGGCGCGACTGGTTCAAAGCCGAAGCCGCCAACCACGATGACCCCATTGCCTGGAACGCCTGGCTGCCCATCTTCACCAGCGGCTTCTGGCCCACCAAAGGGCCAGACGACAACAGCGATGGCGGCAATCCATAAGAACTGAACACGGATAATTGCCGTCCACAAAGGGTGAAAATGGTGGCTGGTGGCTAGTTGCTGGAACAAGCCATCAGCGCCTATAGCACTCCCAAATGAGTTGTGGATGGAGGAGAGGCTTTAGCCGATGCGAGGTTCGCCTAAAGGCTCTCCTCCGACTGTCCACATTTCAGATAAGGTCGCTATATTTTCAAATTATCGCGTGATCACAGGTAAGAAAATGAGATACTCTGGGGGAGATGGCGGCAACTGTCTGGCAAATTTCAGGTCGCCAGCCGTTCTGTCATAATAAGCAACCTGGGCTAACCCATCTGCGCCAATTTTGATAGAGGGATTCAGACCCACATCGTTGACGCCATCGCCATCATCCACCACCTCACACATCCAGGTATACTCGCCAGCAACCATTGGGCCACAGTTGCCGCCGTCGAACGGATAAGCCGCTTTTAAGATGCCGCGCCCGACATCATCTTTGTCATAGTAAACGAGTAAGGGCTGACCGGCGAATATGGCTAAATCGCCGCCGCTCAAGTAATTGCCACCGGCCACGCCGATACTTTCGATGGTGATACAGCGCCAGTAATTGTTAATGATGCCCGTGCCACAATTACCGGTAGGGCTGCCCAGATATTGCGCATATTTCAGGGATTGGTTGGGGGCGTCATAATAGGTAATGGCCGTCACCCCATCCCGCGCCACAGAAATCATGCCATCGGTTACGGCCGTGTTGTCCAAAACCAGGCAGTACCAGGTGTTGTCACCAGGGCCACAATTGCCAAAGCCGGGCACAGCCAGAGAAGCAAACGCCAACCGCTCGTTGACCTCCCGGTAGAAGATTTGGGGGGCATTCTGGCTGATCAAAAGCGCCGTATCACTAATGCCTATCCCAGAGATTTCGGTAATGGTCAGGCATGACCACCAACTGCCCCCACAATTCCCCCCACTGCCCTCATACCTCGCCAGCCGGAGATAAGTTGGTTCGCCAAGTCCTGCTTTGGCAGCATAAGCGGCTGCGCTGGTGCCATTGTCATACTGGGCCAGTGAATTGCCGGTTACAAAGTCAAGTGGTTCTATTTCGTCCCAAAAAACCTCCGAACTACCCACCGCCGGGATGCCACGAAAGCCATTCCCCAAAAAACCAGCGGAATACACAATTCCCCACTGGCCCAGGCTGTTAAAGGCAATGGAGCTAAACAATCCAAAAGTATCTATGTTTTGGAAGTAGAGCGAATTACAAGACCAGGTATTGCCCGGCCCACAATCACCACCTGCGGTTACGGGGAAGGCGAGTTTCAGATCGCCAGCCGAGCCATCGTAGTGGCTGATGTAAGGCTTGCCTGTCGTTGGCTGAAGCGCCAGAGAGGGCGTCAGCCCCACGTTATTGGTGGAATCAATGACACTGATTTCCCACGTGCCCCCACCTGCGTTCGGCTGGTTGGCAAAAGACAATTGGGGCATAACCGATACAATGAAAACCATCAATACCAGGGCGGTTCCAATACAAAATCGAGTGAGCTGAATACGAGTCATTATCAAATCCTTATGAAATGTGCGTGTCCGCATGATAAAAAAGTTTTGTGGATTATCACTACGCCTACTTGAGTCACCTGGGGGGAAACATGTATTTTCCAGACGCGACCGTAATTCTAGCCTGTTTTGTATCCACACTGCACACTGTGTTTTTTCAGGAAGGTCACACTTTAATATCGGTTGAGTCGCTCTTGTAGATCGTGAATCCAACCGGGCAGGTGTAATTCCTCGGCCAGAGACAGCGCCCGGCGCCAGTTTTGGCAAGCGCCCGGCACATTGCCCAACGCTTCCAGACAATCACCGGCGTGAAAACAGACAAACATAATGTTTTGTTTGTAACCCAACTCCTCGAAAACGGGCAGGCAAAGCGCAGCCTGGGCCAGGGCGGCCTGGTACGCTCCGGCTGCCTTATGAATCAGCAGGTATTGAAATTGCACCAATGCCTGTGACTTGCGGTCGCCTATCTTTTTTAACAACGCCATGCTGAAATCGGCCGCCTGGCGGGCGGCAGCCAGATCACCAGTGCGCCAATGAATCTGGGCCATGCCCCGGTGGGCCATGGCCAGCTCGTTGATGTCGTTGAGTTCTTCGGCCAGGGTGAGGGCACGGCCGTTCACCTCTCTTGCCGTCTCCAAATCCCGATTGGCAATGGCGATGAATGTCTGCAAGCGGAGGGTGCGAATGAGACCACGCCGGTCGCCTGATCGTGTTTGCCTCGCCTCGGCCTGCTGCGCCAGTGACCAGGCAGTGGCATTGTCAGCCTGGCGGTGGGCCAGACGGGCCTGAAGATAGAGCAGTTCGGCCGTAATCACCTCATCGGCCAATACCGTCTGGCTAAGATGCAAACTCTCGGCCAATAAGGTGGACACATCGTCGTAACTGGCGCGGTCCAGGGCAATGCGGGCCAGATTGCGCTGCACGGCCGTCACCCCCTGATGGTGCTTGAGTTCCCGATATTGGGCCAGACTTTGCGTCAGTTTTTGCCAGGCTTCGTCAAAATCACCCTGCTCCATGCAGGCCATGCCGCTGTATAACCAGGCGTCGGCTACGGCCGTGTCGTCTTCCAGCATCATGGCGGCCTGCTCCGCCCAGGCAAACGCCTGCCGGGCAAAGGTGTAGCGCCCCCGCGCAAACCAGGCCGGCTGCAAAACGGCCGTGTACTCCAACACCATCGCCCACAACTGCCCGCGATACGCCGCCGCCAACCCGGCATCCAGATTGGCCCATTCCGGGCGCAGGGCGGCAAAATCCTGGCGGTGGGCGGTGGCAAAGGCGAGGAAGTAGGCAGCCATGCGGCCGTCGGCGGCCTGGCGTGCATCCTCATTCCCCAACTGTTCGCGGGCAAAATCGGCCAACAAAGCGTGTTGGCGATACCGTGCCCATTCCCCGCCGCCTGGCAAAGGGGTCAGCAGCGAAAGGCGCACCAGTTCATCCAGCCGATCCAATGTAGGGTACAGGGCCATTTCGGCAACGGCGGCGGCGGCTTCGGGGGTGAAGGTACGGCCGTTCAATACCCCCAAATGTCTGAACACATGCCGCTGCGATTCATCCAAACCCTGCCAGCTAATGGCCAGGGTGGCCCGCACTTCCCGGTTTTCATGATCCAGACTGAGGCGGCTGGTTTCCTGGTGTAGTTGCGTGACAAAGGTTGTCAGGGGGCGGTTGGGGCGGTAGTTCAGGTAGCCACCTGCCAGAGCCACCGCCAGCGGCAAATTTTGCAGCAGGTCGCAAATTTCGGCGACGGCGGGCGCGTTGGCGGCAGCGCGATCCGCGCCAATTTGGTGGGCCAGCAGTTGACGGCCGTCGCCCGGCGCCAGTTCAGGCAAGGGCATCAGGGTGGCGTCCAGACTGCGCAGGGCATCTTCACGGCGACCGGTCAGCAGAATGGCGCAGGCGCCGTTTTCCGGCAGCAGCAGTTTGATGGGGGCAGCCAGGGTCACATCGTCCACCACCAACAGCGCTTTCTTTTCGGACAGCATGGCGCGCAGGGCGGCGCTGCGCTCGGCCAGCGTACCCTGCCCGGCAAAATCATACCCCAGGGCGGTGGCCCATGTTTCGGCAATCTGCATGGGGTCATCGCTAACGGCCGTAGCCCACAAGACGCCGTCGGGGAAATAGGGACGCAGCCGGTGAGCCAGATGGACGGCCAGTGTTGTTTTGCCCACACCGCCCATGCCCACAATCCCCCAACGGGGCGGCGTCTGGCTGCCTGCGCCGGCGGCAGGCGCTCGCAGCGCCGCTTCCAGGCCGGTTAATGCCTGGCTGCGGCCCACAAAATGGGGGGTGAGCGGCGGCGCTTGAAAAGGTGGGTTGGTTGTGTCGGTGGGTAAAAAGAGGGATGGCAAGGGTAACGGCCGTGTGCTGGAGTGGGGCGCAGATTTGATGGCTTCGTAGACGGCCGTTGTTTCCTCCTCTGGCTCTTCCCCCAATTGCAACAGCAGCCATTCGCGGCACTTTTCATATTGTTCCAGCGCCGCCTGCCGCTGCCCATTGCGCGCCAACAGCCACATCAACTGCCGGTGTGTTGGTTCACGTAAGGGGTCAATGGTCAATTGCCGGCTGGCATAGGTGATGCCCTCGGCATATTGCCCGGCGGCAGACAGGCGGTCTACCAATTCATCCAACGCCGTCAGCGCCAGTTCTCGCCAATGTTGGCGCTGGACAACAACCCAATCGTCAAAATCAGGTGTATCGCCCAATGTAAAGCCATCCAGGAATTCACCCCGATACAGGTCTACCGCCTGCCGCAGCAAATAGACATCACCGGCATCATCCCCACGATGGTAGCGCGCCAGCAACCGATCAAATGCTTCGGCGTCACACCAATAAGCAGAATCCAGATCAAAAGAGATGGTATTGTTGGTGACAACCAGATAAGGCTCCAGCCCGGCGCTTTTGAGGAGATTAATGGCCACACGCAGGCTGCCCTGTGCCAGCCTTTCCGATTTGTCACCCCAAAATTTGCCGGCCAGGTCACGCCGGTAATGTGTGTGGGTCTTCAACGCCAGATAACAGAGGATGGCCTGGGCTTTTTTGGATCGAGCAAGGTCGGGCGTGAGATCCCCCAAACGGCCGTGCCTGATTTGTAACCCACCCAGCAGAAAAAGTTTTAGCTCGTCGCTCTCCAAACCTGTTCCTCTTCCATTTAACGATCCCTTAACGCTGGCAGGCTAATGTGTTTGTAGTAGATGATTATAGTGCAGCCTTTACTTGTGTCCAGATTGGGGAAATGATGGCAGATGAGTATACGACTTACGTGGTGCGGATATGGCCGAGTGGACAGAAACGGCCACTGCCCAAAATTGTGGTGGAAAATCCACACACGGGCATCAAACTGAGTTTTAACAATTGGGAAAATCTGGCTCTGTTTTTGCAGAGCAAGGGTGACAGTTTTAGGGGAGGGGCGCATGGTAATGACCCTGACTTTGCCGAGGGTTTAGGGTCTGGGTGAGGTGTACGGCACTGCTGGGCCGGCGGCAACAAGAGGAGAAATGGGTAAAAACCTGTTGATCTGGCAGTACCCGGTTGTCGCACGTTAGCGGCTGTCGGTCGCGCGTTTGGAAAACGGCCGTTCTGAGGCATCAGACGGCCGTTTTCCCCATTTTGGGAGAAGTAATTGGGTAATTGCGTAATTGGGTAATTACGCAATTACCAATTCAAACTCTGCCCCGGCCAACGTCTGTCCATTCACCTGAATATCTACCCGGTGAACGCCGGGGTAATAGCGGCGGGTGGTGATGGGTTTGAAGGGGTGGTTTTTGCGGATGGGGAGGGATTGACGGCCGTCTAACGACACATGGCGCAGTTTGAATACTTTGGGGGCGGTACGGCCGTTGGCCTTCACAAAATGAATCACATAATCCACTACCAACTCCTGCCGATCATCTGACTCGCTTTGCAGGGTAAACGTTATCTCCAACGAATTGCCAAAAGTCACTACCAGCGGTGAAAGGGTGATCTGCGGTACGCGAACCTGCGCCTGCCCAAAACCGAGCAGCCGCAGCGCCGCCGGGTCGCCCGCCTTCACCAGCGAGCGCAGCGCATGGCGGGTAATCCACTGCCGTTCCGGGGTGACGTTTTTCTGCCAACGGGCCAGCGTCTCCAAGACCAACTGCGGATTGTCTTTGGTGATGTCGTTCAGGTGGTTGGCCACGGAACGGCGCACGTACTCGGAGGGGTCGTCTTTGAGTTTTTCCAGCAAGGCCAGCGTGGGTGTGGGGTCAGCGATGAACTGGTGCAGCCTCATTCCCCAGGGCAGGCGGGGGCGTGTGCCTTCGCTCACCAGGCGGCGCACGTGATGGTTTTCGTCCTGTGTCCACTCGTGCAGCACAGCCAGGGTGCGGTCTGGGTAGCGGATGAGAAACGGCCGTATGGCAAATTCGGCCGTATGGCGTCTGGTAATCTCGTGCATGGCTTGCACCGCCGCCTCAAAATCGTCCAGCCCATACAGTTCAATCAACTGCGCCATCGGCCAGTAATGCCAGCCGCCATCCAACACCACGTCTGTTGGCTCTGCATCCAACGCAGCTTGCAGCACCACCCAGGCCGCCGGGAAACCGGGCGGCAGATGATCGTGCAAGGCGTGGGTAAAGATGAGGGTGCGGGCTTTCATCTCCTGCCCGTCTAGCTGCGGCGCAATCTGGGCCACGAAGGCGGCGGCGGCAAAGGCGGGGTATACGGCCGTGATCCGTGCTGCCATCCGTTCGGCCAGTCCCACGTTGTAGTAATCTTTGAAGAGGGTGGATTCGGTCATAGGAATTAGGAATTAGGAATTATGAATTAGGAAGCTCTCCATCATCGCCGCCGGGCCAGGAGGAGGAAGCCGGCGCCGGCCAGGAAGAGCAGGCCAATGGCAGCCAGGGCATAGGGCATGATGGCGTTAAAATCAAACGGGGCGGCGGTGGGCGCGGCTGAGCCTGTCGCGGGGGCGGCGACCGGCGTGGGGATGCTGGTGGGCGTCATGGCGCTGGCGATGGTTTGCACGGTAGCGGTGGGTTGGGGTGTCATGGTGGCGGCAGCGGGGTAAGCGGCCTGGGTGGGTGTGTGGCTGGGGGCGATGGTCGGTTCCATGGTGGCGTCGGTGAGAGAGGGGGCGGCGTCACGGCCGTCTATCGAAGACCCCCCTACTTCTTGCGGCTGTGGTTTGTGGCCGACAATGACTTCCTGGTTCACCTGCAACAACGTATCTTCTGCCAACCCGCTGACCGTCAGCAGTTCCGCCAGCGTCAGCCCGTAAATGGCGGCAATGCCAAACATGGTATCGCCACTTTGCACAATGTGAACAATGGCGCCATCCGGCTTCTGCCGCGCCTGGGGAAAACCGGGCAGCAGCGTGGAGCCATCGGGCAGCACACTGTAACCGAGCAAAATCTCCTGCCCCACCGACAGCAGTGAATCGGCCGTCAGGTTATTGAGGGTATACAGGTCAGCCACCGGTACGCCAAAGCGGGCAGCAATGATGAGCAGGGTATCACCGGGTTGGATGATGTAGAGGATACGGCCGTCGGCTGCGGCCGTGGGTGAAGCAATGGGCGTTTGCGTGGCGGTGGGTGGTGGTGTGTTGGTCGGCGGCGTTGTGGGCGCGGGGGAAGCCGTTTGTGTGGGTGTGGGCGATGGGCCTGGCGTCACTGTAGCCGGCGATGTGGTGGGCGTGGCGTTGGGATCAGCGGTGGGATCAATGGCGGGTAATGGATACGTGGGCAAAGAACCGGCTCTGTAGGCGGCGCTTAATTCGGCCGTCAACTGCAAATAAAATTCCCCGTGTTCCACACTTGGCTCAATGTTGCTGCCCTCACGCCACTCATTAAATGAGGTGATGATCAGCATATCTGGGGCGCTGGCAGCCGCGCCGCCAAAACTAGAACGGTAATAATTGCCGTCGGCCCGGTTGCGCACAAAAGCGGCATCCCCCCGCCCCACCAGCGTATCATCCCAGCCGGGCATGGCGGTGGCGACCCAGTATTTGTAACCGCCGTAGGTGGCGGCCGCGGCGCGGGTATTGGCGGCCCAGGTAACGGCCGTGCCCGCCGGATTGCTTGACCAGGCCGTGTTATACAAATGCAGCCCGTCAAATGTATTCAGGTAACTGGTATTTCCACCCTCGGCAATCCAGATCATGGTGCGGTCCGGGTCTACGGCGCTGCGAATTGTTACCCAATCGGCGGGGGTGAGTACCCAATTGGCCCAGAAGAAGACAACGGGTTTGCCGTCAACGCGCAAATAAGCGGGGTGGTTGGCATGGGTATCACGCAAGGCGCGCAGGGCGTTAATGCGGTCATCATTGCTGGCAAAGAAGGGGCCGGCCGTTTCAAAATCTACGGCCGCTTTGAAGCCGCTGCCCGCCGCGATATTGAGCAATGTTTGAAAGTTGGTTTCGGTCTGGTTATTGGTCGTTTGTGGGCCGTACCAGCTTTGCACAAAACCGTTGATACCGGCGGCCTGCGCCTGGCTCACCTGGCGTTGGATGACGCCCGCGTCGCTGGAGTAGTAAGGTGCGGGCGGCTGCCAGGGGGTGATGCCGGGGCCAAAGGAGCCGGGACTGTACCAGGCATAATAGAAGGCCAGCACCAGCCCGGTTTGCCCCTGCGCCGCTGCCGGGGCTGCGGACGGATGGGACAGAAGTGCGGTAAAGAGTGCCGCAAATACCAGCAGCGCCACACAACGGCGACCACGTTGAAATACTTTCTTAAAGCCCATACGCATGTTTCCCTGAGGGATCATCTAAAAACAACTTACGTGTAGTGCCAGGCAAGGGGCGGTGAGGCTTTGGTCAACCAAACTGGTTTTGCCCCTTGCCTGGCACTGCCTATAGGTTTCAATTGGCGCCTGGCCCGATGTAACGGTATTCGATTTGTGGCGTCATCAACGAGGTCACCAGTTCCATGGTGCGCTCGGCTTCGCTCTTGCTCACGCTGGCGGAGAAACCGGCCAGGAAGTCCCGCAGGCCGGGCACATGTTCGTATTCCACAATGCGTGGTTCACCAGCGATGCCGCCTAACGCGGCTGCTTTGGCAATGGCGTCTTGAAGGTCGCCCAATTCGTCTACCAGGCCGAGGGCCAATGCCTGGCTGCCGCTGTAGATACGGCCGTCTGCCAACGCCCGCACCTCATCTTCCGGCAGGTGACGGCCGTCTACAATCACCTGCACAAAACCATCATACGCCTCGTCGGCAATAGATTGCAGAATGGCTGCCTGCTCGGCCGTCAGCGGTTCCCAGGGATTGCCGATGGTCTTGTTGGGGCCGCTGGTAAGGCTGGTGACATCCACACCCACTTTGTCCAGCAGTTCGGTCACATTGTAAAGCGTCAGCACCACGCCCAGGCTGCCGGTGGTGGTATCGGCGCGGGCAAAGATGTAGTCGGCCGGGGCGCTGACGTAATAACCACCCGATGCGGCCGTACCGGCCATACTGACCACCACCGGCTTTTCCATTTGCGCCAGGGCGTCATGGATTTGGGCAGAGCCGGTAACGGTGCCGCCGGGGCTGTCTACGCGCAGCACAATCGCCTTGACGGTATCGTCGGCAGCGGCGGTACGCAGATCATTGATGACAGTACCACTGACAGCGCCGAGGGAACTCTGGGTATCATCGCTGTGGGTGATGGCCCCTTCCACGCGCACAATGGCCACCGCATCGCCAAAACCGCCGGAACCGGCAGTGGAACCAAACCCACCGGACAGCGCCAGGCTAAAAAAGAATGTAAGCATCAATACACCACAGGCGCACACCGGCAGCAAAAAGCCCAGGCTGACGCCGGCCAACACCCAGGCGGGGGTACGGCCGTTGCCGTCGCTTTTCAGGTGAATGACAGTGGGGACAGGTGGGGGTGGGGACACGGCCGTGTCAGCCATAGTTGGAATCGGTTCGCTAATTTCTTCGTTCATAATGCCTCGGAAATTTTTGGGAAACAAAGGGCAATTATACGGCGACGGCCGTGCCTGTTAAAAAACACTCATCTTGCCCTTGTGAAAAAAATAATTTGTGCTATTATCCGCCCCCGTTGCACAGCAAACAACTTTATATTCTGCTGCTTTCCGCTCTTATAGCCATAAGAAGGGCAAAAAGGGCAAAGCTCGCTAGAGTAATTCCAAGGAAAGGAGGTATGCAACGTGCGTGAGTACGAGGTAACCATTATTGTTCAGCCCAATTTAGAAGAGGCCGCTCGCAACGAGTTGATCGAGCGCATATCCACCTGGTTGACCCATGGCGAAGGCGAAGAGGCCAAACCTGTAGCCAACCATTGGGGCATGCGGCAGCTCGCCTACCCCATCAGAAAATTCAAGCAGGGTTATTACGTTTTCTTTGAAGCCAATCTGGACCCCGCTCGTGTGGCCGACAGTGAGCGAAACCTGCGTTACGTAGAAGATTTGCTACGTTTCCTGGTTATACGCAAAGAGGACTAATTGAAGTGAAGACCCCACGGGTTTTCAGAAACCCTTGGGGTCTCATTGCCAAAACCTGGGAGAACGCCATGAACAGAGGGCTAAATAAGGTCATGCTAATTGGTTGGGTGGATGGGCAACCCGAAGTGCGACAAACGCCCACCGGCCGAGCAGTAGCTACCTTTACGCTGGCAACCTCCCGCAGTTGGACATCATCTGAAGGGGAACACCACGAGGAAACCGAGTGGTTTAATGTGGTTGCCTGGGGCAGTCTGGCCGAAATTTGCGAGAGGCGCATGGGGCATGAGCAGCATGTCTACGTGGAAGGCCGCTTGCAAACACGAAGTTGGGAAGATAACCAGGGCCGCAAACATTTCCGCACGGAAGTGGTGGCGCATGATTTAATTGTTTTGACCGATACTGGAGGTTTATATGAATGAACAAAAAGTGCGTAAGAAGAGTTGTGCTTTCTGCGCCGATAAAAACAGAGTCATTGATTACAAGCAGGCTGATTTGATGCTGCGCTATGTAAATGAATTTGGCCGTATGCGGCCCCGTCGTCAGACGGGTGTTTGCGCCAAACACCAACGCGCGTTGGCTCAAGCGATAAAACGCGCCCGCCATATCGCCCTGGTACCCTTTGTCCAGGAATAAGGCCTACCGCGCACTATGACCAAGAAGCAAACAAAAACGGTTGGTCAAGACCAACAACGTCAGTCGCGCAAAGAAGTGCTGATAGCTCGTAAGGAGCGGGAACAAAAACGAACCATTTATATGGCGACGGCCGTCGTCGGCGGCATTTTGCTGTTGGTGCTGCTCATAGCCATTATTAATGAGTTTTTTATCTCCCCCAACCGGGCCGTAGCTGAGGTCAGTGGTGAAACCATTAGCCTGCGCGAATGGCAAGATCGGGTACGCCTGGAACGGGCGCAGCGTATTTTGCTGCTGGAAAATCAGCTAGAAGCGTTTGGTGATGTGGGTTTGATCCAGCAGTTTTACGGCCAGTTGATTAACGAACTGCTGCAAACAGAGCAGATGGGGCAGACAGTTTTGAATCAGATGGCGGAAGATGTGATTGTATTGCAGGCGGCCCGTGATCGAGGCATCACCGTCACTGATGCCGAGGTAGACGAATCCGTTGGGGAGTCGTTTAACTA
This sequence comes from uncultured Chloroflexota bacterium, assembly GCA_900696625.1. GTDB lineage: Bacteria > Chloroflexota > Anaerolineae > Promineifilales > Promineifilaceae > CAADGU01. Next base: position 14,561 of record CAADGU010000284.1, read on the forward strand.
TTTTGGTGGTCAGTCACCCACGCCATTACCGGCGCCAACGGAAACGATCATGCCGACGCCATCTATTACGCCCATTCCAACGGCCGTGATCACCGAACTGCTGCCCACCAACACCCCCTTCCCCACGCCAACCTTGGGGCCAACCGCTACGCCAGCGCCAACGGCTACGCCTGTGTCCGAAACAGCTTTCCGCGAACAGCTAAACGATTTGTTGGCCCAGTACCGGGATTTGGGTATTTCCGAAACACAGTACCGCGCCTATGTCCGGTTGCAGCTTTACCGAGAAAAACTAGCCGATGTTTTGGCGACTGAGTTCAATTTGCCTACCGCAGCGCCACACGCCAGTTTTTACTTTATGGCCTTTGATGCGGAAGAAGCAGCCAACGAAGCGGCGGCCCTGGTTGAGGCGAATGGCTATCTGCAAACGTGGAATGAACTGCGCAGCCAGCCATTTGACCCGGAAGCCACGTCTACGCCGATTGTGTCGGAGATATTGTGGCGCACGCAGTCAGACCTTGAGCAAACGTTTGGCACGGACGCAGCGACCACTATCTTTGCGCAACCGTTGAATGAACCAACGGCCGTCCTGGTGCATCAGGTAGATGAGGAGACCAGCCGGTATTACCTCATTATGGTGACGGGACGGGAAGCACGGCCGTTGAGTGAGTCTGCCATAAACCAGGCCAAACAACAGCAGTTGACCAGTTTTATTGACGGCCGTCTCACCGGCAATCTCATCTTTACCGAGTTTGATCGCGGCCGCACGCCGGAAACACCGCGCCTCGACCCCATCTTCTACACCGCCCCCACCGCCACCCCGGTTATACCGGCCACGGCGGCGCCGTAAAAAAGAAGAGATTGGGAGATTGAGAGATTGCTCAATCTCCCAATCTCTCAATCTCCCCCTTACAACACCCCACCCGGAATATACCCCGACAGCATGCCGGCTACCTGCACCGGCACAAACGGGGGCTGGAAAAGATCGGCGTTTTGTTGGTGACTGCGGAAGAAGTCAGCAATGAAGTGCATCCGGTCTTCCAGGCGCGCCCAATTAACGGCAGCCGTGCCGGTAAGTGTTTCGTCGCTAAAATCCCAGCGGTTTAGCAGTTGGCGTAGACGGCCGTTTTGAATCGTCACCAATGCCGGTGGGAATTTATACGCGCCAACCGGTGGTTTGACGTTCTGCCCCAGACGCAGTTCTCCGGCAGGGATCGTGATGAACATCATACTGCGCGTGAGAAGCTGCTGCCCCATGCGCCGCGCCATTTTCCAGGCCGAAGCGGGTAAAACACCACCTAACTTTGCCGCCGGTTGGGCGCGCAATGCGGCCACAGGCGCTTCCAACGCTTCGGCAATGTGCGGCTGTAGGCGGATTTGTTCGTGCAGTCCTACCAGCAGGTTTGCCAGCAGCATGGCCTGGGCCTTGTGGGCCGCGTCGTCCATGAAGCGCGCCTGATAGTAGCTGGTAAACGCTTCAATCAGGTAATCTTGACCATCCTCTTTGATCGGGCCAGGGCGGAATTGGGCCAGGAAATACTGCAAATGGTTTTCGTCGTAGGTTGTGTCCTGTCCTAGCTCGGTAATGAAGCGGTGGAAGGGGTGCGCGAGTTCGGCAAAGACACGGCCGTTGCCAATAGACACGCTCAGGCTGATACAGTCGAGAATGCTTTCCACTACCCCCTCGTCCTCTACCATCAGGCGGCGCGCCGGGTCGGTGAGGTAGGTGTGCAGGCGGGTGCGAGGGGCAACACGGTCGGCTCTGAGCCTATCGAAGGGGGCGTCTGCCCATTCAAACGCCAGCGCCAGCTTATCCGGCAGCCGGTCATGCCGGATGGCATAACCGGCCGTTTTAGACGCATACGTGGCAAAACTGCACCAATTGGTATTCTCGTGCCCCAACACCTGGGCCATGCCCTGCGACAACTCATAATAAGCCTGGGTGATCCGCAAATTTCGCAAAATCAGGTTAGGCATACGAATAATCTGGTCAATTTCCGTTCGGGTCAACATCGGATAATCCTTTAGCGTTGAATAGTCGGTAGAAAAATATGATGTGTCAGCGTGGGCACAGGCGTTGGCGATGGTGTGGGCGTCGGCGGTTCGGTCGGCGCTGAGTTGTACTCGGCCGCGCCCATGTCGCAGCGGGCCACGCCACTGCCGCCATCCACATGTCGGGGATACTCACGCTGATCGGTCGTCAACATGCCACCCACGTTGTCACCTGCGCAGCCGGCCGGGTTGCCGGCATCAATCACCGGGCTAAGGCTGCCAGGCAGGCGCGTGCGGGTGGGACCGCCGTTGTCCAGTAGGTTACTGAGCAGCGGATCCATGTTGGTCAGGTTGCCAGTGGTCACGCCGGTCAGGTCACACCCGCTCAGCGTCTTAACCAGATTGTAGCCGCCAGAGGTGATCGTCCCGGCACAGTCGCTGTTAACCGGGTTGGTAAAAAAGCGCAGCCGGTTGTTGGCCACAATACTGTTGTGCATATAAACGGTGGGTATATGGCCGTAGAAGGTGGAAACAGCAATGCCACCACCCACGCCGGTATCGTTTTGGTCGGAATCGGCAATGTTGTCCATGACCGTCACGTTGTACAGGTAAACGGCCGTCGGGTAGTTAGCCACTGATTGGGTGATGTAGATACCGCCGCCATGCAACGTAGCCTGGTTATTTACAATGGTGGAGTTCATAATCGTGATGGTGCCATTACTGGCGTCCACACCGCCGCCATTGCTGAAGCCGGATGAATTGTTGTTGTTGATGGTACTGTTGCGTATGGTCAGTGTGCCACCACCCGTGTTAGTGAGAGCCACAAAACCGCCGGTATGATTGGCGTAAGTGACGGCATTCAGTTCAGCGACGCCGCTATTGAGCAAACCGCCTTCTTGATTGCTGAGTAACCGGGCATATTCCAGTGTCAGAGAGCCACGATTCAGAATACCACCGGAAGTGCCGGAAATGCCGGCTGTGGCCTCATGGATGCCATTACGCACGGTCAGATGGGACATATGGACGTAAACGCCGCTGAAAATGTCAAAGACACGGCCGTTGGTCACATCCCGGTTGCCATCAATAATCGTTTCGGCCGCGCCTGCGCCGACGATGATCACACTGTCGGTCACGTCGAGGTCACCATCGAGCGCATAATTTTCGGCCGTACTGGGAATGGTCAGGTAATAGGTGCCGGCGGGAATGACGATGGTGTCCATGCCGGGGGAGGCGTTGGCCTCCATGACGGCGGCGCGCAAGGTGCAGGCATTATTACCGGGGGCTGTCTCACAAATGCCGTTGCCAGGATTAATGTCCACCGCATCGGCCAGGCTGGTATTGACGGTCAGGGTCAACGCGGCCGGCGCCGCGTTGGTGAACCGCGTTATGGCAAAACAAGCGGCCACAAGCGTCAGGAGTAAAGGGAGAACAAATTTTAATTTCATCATGGTTACACTCGCCATTATTTTTGGATAAAGGGCAGGTAGACCTGCTCCGGCGGTGACACGGGGGCGGGTTCATAGGCCAGCAGCAGGTCGCCGTAGTTGGCGTCGTAATAGGCAATGTGGATACGGCCGTCAATCACCACCGCATCCAGCGCCTTGCCCACACTCACAAAACCACCACCGCGCACGCCGTTGTCTACCACGGTGCAGTAATAACTGTTATTGGGACCGCAGTTGCCGCCATCAGCTTGAGGCCAGGCTATTTTGACAATACTGTTCACCTGGTCGTTCAAATCCTGGTAAACGATAACCGGCTGCGACCCTACCATGACCAGTGAAATGCCCAGAGAGCTGTAATTCGCCGTCTGGCCCACACTGTCAATGACTGAGCAGCGCCAGTTTGTGTTATTGGGGCAGTTGCCCTGGCCGCCGCCTACGTACACCGCGTGTTTAATCTGTTGGCCGACGTAGTCATAGTAGGCGATCTGGGTGGGGGTGCTGCATGGGACAAAAAGGCAGCGGGGCATATACAAAGAAGTACCATATGCAGAGCCATTATCCAGGCTGTCACATTGCCATTTGCCGCCGCCACAATTACCGCCACTGTTCACCGGGTGTGCGTAGCCTAAAAACCCGCCAAACCCGTTATAAGCAATGCCAATGGCCCCCAGCAGGGAGACATCCATGGAAATGTTACCGGCATAGTTTTGCACGACGGAACAACTCCAGGTCAGGCTACAGTTCCCACCAGCACCAATACGATTGGCATACCCAAAATCTTCAGGGCCAGAGACATTCCGGTTGTAGGCAACATGAGGCGTGTTGGCAAGGTCATATGTCAGGGCATTGAAGAGGCCCACCGTAGCCCCAGGCACATATTCGATCACTTCACCGTGGATGCCCGCCACAGGGCTGGTGAATCGGTTGACGCCATTGGCCGCGTCAAAATAGACTACGCCATAACCTCCATCCCCACGATATGCCAGCGAGACGTGCTGTCCGACATCGGCACTGGAGGTGCTGTCTAGAATGGTGCAGTTCCATTCCTGGTTGGGGCCGCAGTTGCCGGGGATTTGCTGCGCCAATTTCAGGTCGCCGGCCGTGGCGTCGTAATAGGCAATGGTGGGTACGCCGCTGGTGGGATCAATCGCCATGGAAAGGTAACTGCCCACATCATTCTGGTCATCCAAAATCACAATTTCCCAGGGGCCGTAATCACTCACCTGGAACGCAGCAGCGGGCGGCAATGGTTCACCCGTTTCTTGCGCTTTCGCCAAACCGGAAACTTCCAGTAAAATAAGTATGAAAAAAGGGGCATATACCCATGTACGCTTTATCATAAGTAAGGTATCCTTTGACCAGTTGATCAGTGAACGGCCGTATCCTACCAGACGGCCGTCCTCAGCCTGTCCTGCCAGCGTCCGAAAACTGTCCACTTGCAACTGGCAACCGGCCCTCAGCGTACAAAAGGCCAGACAACACCCCTGATCAGCATCAACTGGAGGATTTCAACCTATGCTGCCTGAACCAACCCAATACCCCCAATTCACCTGGCGGCCGCTGACAACGGCCGACGCCCATGCCATGCACCAGTCGGCCGTGGCCGACATAGCCGCCGATGGCGCTGACTCGGCGCAAACGGTGGAAGAGATACAACCCCTGCTGGAATTTCTGCAAAAGGAGCTGCCCCATGACTCGCTGGCCGCCTTCACTGCCGATGGCACATTGGCAGCCCAGGCGATGCTCTTTTTGCCACCGGCGGCTGAAGGTGAAAGCCTGCGCTTTAATGCCAGCGGCACGGTGCATCACGCCCACCGCGGTCAGGGCATTGGCGCCTTTCTGATGGCTTGGATGGAAGCCCGCGCCCGTCAGAAAGCAGACGGCCGTGCCGCCCTCATCCAGACCAACTGCCGTGACCACAACCAGGATCGCATTGATTTGTTTACACAGCAGGGCTTTCAGCCGACCCGTTACTTCTACCGGATGCAGCGCGATTTGCACCAGCCGATTCCTGATGTGCCCTTACCGGAAGGATTGCAGTTACGGCCGTGGCAGCCCGAACTGGATAACGCTACCCGGCTGGCTTTCAACGATTCCTTTCAGGATCATTTTGGTTTCTTCCCCGTGAATGAAGAAATCTGGCACGTAGGTTTCAGCGGCAAACCGGAATTTCGCGGCGATCTGACCCGCCTCGCGCTGGATGATGCCGACAATGTCATCGGTTTTTGCCTTTGCTCCGTTAACCCTGGCCGCAATGCCCAAACCGGTTGGAACGAGGGCATTCTGGAAGATATTGGCGTCATTCGGGGCTGGCGCAAAAAGGGGATCGCCTCGGCGCTGATTGTGGCCGCCATGCGCGCCCTCAAAGAGGCCGGGCTAGACAAGGCCGCCCTGGGCGTAGACACAGAAAACCCCACCGGGGCGCTGCGCCTGTATGAAAATTTAGGCTTTTATGCCATGCGTCGCAGCATAACATTTACAAAGACACTGTAGAGTGTCGGGGTTTTGCAAAACCCCGACACTCTACAGTCTAGCGCAGCCCCTCCACCACCGCGTCCACATTGGCCCGGAACATGCCGATGTAGCTGTCTGCGCCGCTGCCGGGCGCGCCGAGGGCGTCAGTATAAAGCTGGCTCACCTGCACATCCCCAGCACACGTTTTCAATTCCGCCGCTACCGCCGCCGCCAGATTGGTATTGCTGGTGTTTTCGGCAAAAATGGTGCAGACGCCATGCTCGGCCATAAGGCTGACCAGCGCCGCCAGACTGGTAGCTGAACTTTCGGCCAACGTGCTGCCGCCCGGTATGATGGTACCCAGGATTTCAAAATCATAGGCGTGGGCAAAATAGGCCAGGGCGTCGTGGTTGGTGATCAGGACGCGACTTTCGGCGGGAATGGCGGCTAACTGTGCCTGGGCATACGCCTCCAGTTCGGCCAGTGCGGCCTGGTAGGCAGCAGCGTTTTGCTGGTACACGGCCGTGTTCGCCGGGTCCAACGCGCTCAACGTTTGCTGCACATTATTCACCCACTGCATCACATTCGGTATCGCCTGCCAGACGTGGGGGTCTGCGCCTTCATGATCATGCGCGTCATCCGCTTCGGCCTCATCGTGCCCACCCGCGCCAAAAGCGAGCGGCTGGATATTGGCGGAAATGGGCACAAAGATGGCCTTTTCACCCACGCTTTCCAGGTTCCGTACCAACGCTTCTTCCAAATCCCAGCCATTGATAAAGATGACATCGGCGTTGGCGACGGCCGTAAGCTGGCGCGCCCCCGGTTGGTAACTGTGCGGGTCTTGCCCTGGCTCCATCAGTGTGGCCAGGGCAATGGCTTCCCCACCCACCTGCGCCACCACGTCACCAATGATGCTGGTGGTGGCGACGACGTTGAGCGGTTCACCAGGGCGGGCAACGGCCGTTAACGCGGGCAACGACAGCACCCCCACTCCAGTAGTCGGGTTGGTGGTGGGCACGGCCGTTGCCTTTGGCGCATCCCCACCACAACTAACAGCCAGCAAGCCCAAAAGCAGCAGCCCAACCAGCAGCGTCCACCGACGTTTCATCCCGATCATCATTTTCATTCTCCTTATTGATACTTTATATCGTTGGTATTTTGTATCAATTATACTGAATGAAAGGCGAAGGGCAAATTTGAAGGAGGGGAGATAAAAAAACATCCGATTTCTTGAAGAAATCGGATGTCTAGCGGCAATCAATATCTCAGAAAATAATTACCGCAAACGGTAGACGCGCGCTTCATAGGGGCGCAGGTTGAGCAGGCGAATGTCGTCATCCGGGCTGACCGCATAGTTGGCGATGAGCAGTTCGTGGTGAGCAAAGGTGAGGTGGGGGGGAAGTGTGAACACGGCCGTGTCCGCCGAAAAGTTCAACATCACCAGCAGCCGCTCCGCGTCCAGCGTCCGGGTAAAAGCATAAATCTGCTCGTGGGCATCCAACATCAGGTCATATGTACCATAGACGATAACCGGGTATTGTTTCCGCAGCCGGATCAACTGCTGGTCGTAGTAAAAAATGGAGTTGGGATCGGCCAACGCCTGCTCCACGTTAATATCCGGGTAATTGGGATTGACCTTAATCCAGGGATCGCCGCCGGTGAAGCCGCCATGTGGCCTGTTGTTCCACTGCATCGGCGTACGGGCGTTGTCCCGGCCTTTAGCATGAATGATGGGCATGACGACTGCGGGATCCATTCCTTTTTCTTCCGTCAACTCCCGGTATAGATTCAGCGTTTCGATGTCCCGGTAATCGGCTATGGTCTCGAAGGCAACATTGGTCATGCCGATCTCTTCCCCCTGGTAGATGTAGGGGGTGCCTTGCAGCATATGGGTGAAGGTTGCCAGCAGTTTGGCCGACTCGACGCGGTAACGGCCGTCGTTGCCAAAACGCGAAACGGCGCGGGGCTGGTCGTGGTTGCTCAGGTAAATGCTGTTCCAGCCGTCGTTTTCCAAATCTTTTTGCCACCGGCTCATAATCTGCTTGAGTTCTAGCAGGCTCCAGGCTTTCACGCTGCGCCGGGCCGCGTCGCCGCCCTTTTCCGCGTCCAAATCCATATGCTCAAACTGGAACAGCATATTCAGCGCACCGGTTTCTTCATGGGTAATCTCCATGCCGTTTTCGGTGGAAACCAGCGGTGTCTCGCCCACAGTGAGAATGTCGTAATGGGACAAGACGTTTTCTTTCATCTCGTGCAGAAATTCCATCAGGCGGGGGCCGTTGATGAAGTGAGCGCCACCAAACTGGTAGCGGTCCGGGCTGGCGGCGGGCACATCAGGCAAACCGGGGACTTTGGAAATCATGTTGATGACATCCATGCGGAAACCGTCAATGCCTTTTTTCAGCCACCAATGCATCATTTCGTACACGGCCGTGCGCACCTGCGGATTTTCCCAATTGAGGTCGGGCTGTTTGCGTGAGAACAGGTGCAGGTAATACTCACCGGTCAGCTCGTCATACTGCCAGGCAGAGCCGCTGAAGAAGGAGGCCCAGTTGTTGGGTTCACGGCCGTCCTTCGCGGGCCGCCAGATGTACCAGTCCCGGTACGGATTGTCTTTGGATTGGCGCGACGCCTGGAACCAGGAGTGTTCGTCGGAGGTGTGGTTGACCACCAGGTCCATCACCAGTTTAATGCCCCGCCGGTGCATTCCATCCAGCATCTCCTCCCAATCGGCCAGTGTGCCGAACTCGGCCATAATCGCCTGATAATCGCTGATGTCATAGCCGTTATCATCGTTTGGCGACCGGTAAACCGGCGAAAGCCAGACGACGTTGATGCCCAACTCTTGCAGGTAATCTAGTTTCTGGATAATTCCCCGCAGGTCGCCAATACCATCGCCGTTGCTATCATAAAAACTGCGTGGGTAAATCTGATACACCACGCTCTCTTTCCACCATACACGCTTCATGTCCCATTCTCCTCGTATCAATCATTTACAGATGAGGCAAGTTTAACCCTGAAATTATAGGTTTGCCCAACGGCCGTGCCCAACCCCGCTCATCTTTTTGTATGGAATTGAGTATGATACACTTCGTCCGAAACGAAATGAGATCATTGAGCCATTGAGTATGGAAGCGCCCCATGGCACAATGATGTGAAACAGTATGAACCACACCTCTCTCACCGACATGATGGCCCAGGCCAACGAAGCCAGACGGACGCATGATACGGCCAGGGCAATTGAACTGTACACGGCCGTGCTGGAAGAAACCAACGCCAGAACCAACGATCCGGCCCTTGTGGAGATGCGCTTGCTGGCGCTGCGCCAGCGGGGGTTGTTGCAGCGCCGCCTGGGACATCAAGAAGCAGCCATGAGCAGCTACCGGCAGTTCCGGCAGGAGGCGCGCACCAGCCAGCAAACGGCATTAGGCACGGAGTTGGTGGCGCAGCAACACAGCAGCATGGGTGAACATGACAAGGCGATGGGGCTGCACCGGGAGGCGCTGCAACTGGCGGAAACGATTAATTTTACTTACGGCCGTGCCCTTACCCTGCAAGGTCTGGCAGCCACCCATTTTTATCTGGGCCGGTATGAAGAAGCATTGTCCCACATCGAAAAGGCGCTGTCGCTGTTCCGCCAGTTGGATGACGTGGAAGAAAAGATGCGCACCTGGAACTGGATGGGCATGATTCGCCAGCGACAAGGGCAGCTTGATAAAAGTATCGTGGCCTTCAAGGCCGCTTTAGAGGATGGGCGGCAGGTGGGGGAAATGGAAACGGCCGTTGTCCTCACCAACCTCGGCGAAAGTTACCAGCTTCTCTATGACATGCAGCAGGCGCTCGTTTACCACCGCGAAGCCCTCACCCTGGCCGAAAAAATTGACCTGCCCTCTATGGAAGTGGATATGAAGCGCAATCTGGGCGTGGAAATGGCCTATTTAGGGCAAATCGAAGAAGGCATTGGCAACCTGCGCCAATCGCTGCGCCTGAGCGAGGTAGTCGGCCAGCCATTTTTGACCTATCAGGCCATCTATTCCCTGGCCCTGGCCGAATATGCCGGCGGCCACATTGCCAAAGCGGCCGAGTATGGGCAGCGTTTGGTTGACCTGGCCGAACAAAGCAACGCCCGCGACTTCCGCGCCCAGGCCATGCACATCCTGGGCTTATGCGCCCAGGCAGAGGGCGACCCGGTACGCGCCGAACAATTGTGGCAGCAAGCCCTCTTCCTGGCGCATGAAACGGGGCAGCAAACACTGCTCTGGCAGCTTCACGCCGCCCTGGCCGAAATCGCGCCCAATCCTGCCCTGGCAGGCACCCATTACCGCATTGCCGCCGAGGTACTGGAACAAATCATCTACCCCATTGAAGACGAAGCCTTACGCCAGACCTTCCTGGCTGCACCACCGGTGAAGGCTGTATTTGATCACCTTTCCCAGACCTGACAGGTTTTTGAAACCTGTCAGGTCTTTACATCTCCATGAATCACAAAATCTATCTTCCCGGTGTAAAACGTATCATTGTAGTGGCCAGCGGCAAGGGGGGCGTGGGCAAAACGACGGTGACAGTGAATCTGGCGCTGGCGATGCAGCGCAGTGGGGCAAAAGTGGGCATTTTGACGCCGACATTTACGGCCCCAACGTGCCCCTGATGCTAGGCGTACACCGCCGCAAAGCCAGCCAGGGCTATATGGCCATGGCCCGCCGCAAAGAGGCGCTGCCGTACATCCAGCCGCTAACCCGCTTTGGCCTGAAGGTGATGTCCATTGGGCTGCTGGTGGGGGAGGATGAGGTGATTGACCCGGCGCGCAGCCCCGACGCAGTAGGGCAGTTGGTGGTGCAAACGTTGAAGGATGTGGTCTGGGGGGAACTGGATTACCTGTTTATTGACCTGCCACCTTCGGCCGGGCAGCCGCAGGCGTCATTGGTGGAACATGTGCCCATTGATGGCGTGGTGATTGTGACCACGCCGCAGGATTTGAGCCTGCTCGACGCCGGCCGTTCGCTGCGCCTGTTCCAACAAGGGAGTATCCCAATCCTGGGGATTGTGGAGAACATGAGCTACTTCGTCTGCCCGGACTGTGGCCAGCGGCACGAGATTTTTCAACGGTCAGACAAGTGGCGGCCGCCCAATCTGGAAGAGACGCCCATTCTGGGGCGCATCCCACTGACGCCGGTGATTTCGAAGGGGATTAACAAGGCTGACCCACTCATGCACGACCAGCCGGATGATCCGGTGGCGGCGGCGTTTTGGGAGGTCACGGCCGTGATTCAAGACCTGCTGAAGAGAGATTAGAGATTAGAGAGTGGAGATTGCAAAAATCTCCACTCTCTAATCTCTAATCTCCTATGCATATTGCACAAGCTGACCGAGACGTTCGAGCAGGGCACGGCCGTCCCCCACTCCCACCACCTGCACACTCCCCCCTTCCGGCCCATAACTAAAAACAACCGGCCCTTTTTCCCCCACTACCGTTTCCAGGTGTACCGGGCGGTTCCAGATGGCGTAGAGGTTGGTCAGCGTCGCTTCCAGATACGGCCGATCCAGGTCTATGCCCTCGTAATGATGGCGCAAATACAACTCGCCCCGGTTCTCAAAATTGGCGTCTATCACATCCACAATCGGCTGCCCAAAATTGGTTAGCTGGAACAACAGCTTTTGTTTCACCGCCTCAAAATCACGGCTGGATATTTCGTACTCGTTTATATGCTCATTGTATTCGAACACAAACAGCTTATGTTTGCGCGCAAACTCTTCGGTAAGAAAGGCGTCAATAAAACCCACATCGTTGTAAATGCGGCGCACAGAAAACACCTTTTCCAGGCCCTTGCCCAATTTTTTGTCCCATTGGCTGCGCGCCACCCGGTCGGTGCAATTGTCATACTC
>CAADGU010000285.1 GCA_900696625.1 uncultured Chloroflexota bacterium
AACAACAAAATCAGGGATTTCCAATTCAGAACTTTCATGTTTCTCCTCCATAGATGGAGCGCCGGCATCCCTGCCGGACGCTTGCCGACTGGCAGTCGGCGTTCCGTCAAAACTGTATGAAATAGGATAATGAGTCTGGCTGCATGATGACCCGTATGCCGATAACACCACCTCCTTATTTTATGAATCAGGGTTAAAGACCGTTACCTGATAAGTGAATGTCTGGGGCGTTCCGCCAATCACCACATTCTGAACGGTGACGACAAAGGTAATATCACTGCCGGGCGGCTGTGGTATAGATTCGCTCAGTTCCCAAACCAGGGTGTTTTCACCAAAACCATTCGCAACCGGGCTGACGGTGACGCCAATGGCCTGTCCGTTGCGCGTCACCGTCACGGTGGCGTTGCTGAAGTTGGCCCCGGCATAGGCAAATGACCAGCGGGGATAGACTACCTGGTAAGGGACGTAACCGGGCGGCGGCCAGGCGACAAACAGTTCACGGGTGGTGGGGCGCGGCCCCCACATGTGGTCGTGGTCGAACACCCACAAAGCCTGGGCCGCCGGATAACCAGATTGGGGCGGAATGTCGCCGCTGCCCATGATGCGGGTTTGTGGATACAAAATCCAGCGGCGATGGCCTACAAAGTAATTGCCGCTGCCGGGGTCTTGCACATAGCCGCTGATAGCGGCAGGGCCATAGATGCCCAGGTAAAGATTGGAACTACCGGCGCCGCTGCTGCCGTCGGCGCTGTAACAGGTCCAATTGGTAGGCGGGGTGTGGCTCAGGGCGCGGTTGACGCTCATCATCAGGGCGGCTGCCTGTGCTTTGCTGTTGTAGGTGGCGTCAAAACCAACGACGGCGGGAATGCCGGCCATGGCCCGGAAGTAGTTGATGCGGCGCAGCACGGCCTCACGGAAGGCGGCCGTTGTTGTGCCCGGATTGCAACTACCATGACTACCTGTCCAGCCAGGGGCCACCCCTTCTGAGGCCATATATTCCACCAGGTAGTGTTGCTGCACGGCCGTTCTATCTTGCGTATTGACCCAGGGCAGCAGCTCTGGAGGGCTGGTTACAAAAGGCAAATAGGCCAGGTAGCCGGAATTGACGGCAACCGGGGTTTCTTCTCTTTCCGGGAAGGCAGGCGGCGGCCCCGGCGCGTCCTCCACCGCCAGGCCAGCCATGCCCCGCCCCAACAGCAAAAACAGGGCCAGGAACAAGAATAGATGAAGCCGTTTTTGTTTAAGCATGATTCTTCCTGTTCGATTCCGAAGTCCGATTACCGATTACGGATTACCGCTCCTCCCCCCGCACCGACGGATGCCAGGGAATGGCAAACCGCTCCACGGTGAGGACGATGAGATAGAGCGTAATGCCCACAATACAGGCCAGGATGATGGCCGCCCAGGCATTAGCAAAGCGGAACTGGGCCGCCTCCTGGGTAATGTAGACACCTAATGCCGAACGGTTGCCACCGAAGTATTCGCTGACAATCGCGCCAATCATGCTCAGGGCGGCGGCCACTTTGAGGGCGTTAAAGATGTAGGGCAGGGCGTTGGGCACACGCAGCCGGAACAGCGTATCAAATTCGCTGGCGGCATAAGAGGCCATCAGTTCCAGGGCATTGGCGTCTACCAGCGTCAGGCCGCGCACCGTGTTGATCATCACCGGGAAAAAGACAATAACGGCCACAATCGCCATTTTAGAGAGGGGATTGTCTACCCCAAACCAGTTGTTGAGGATGGGGGCAAAGGCCAGGATGGGTACGGAGTTGGCGGCGATGGCAAAGGGCATGAGGGCTTCGGTGGCAATTGTCCAGCGGGCAGTGGCTAATGCCACCAGGATGCCCAGGCTGCAACCAATGGCAAAACCGCCTAACGCTTCTTTGGTGGTGAACCAGCCCAGTTTGAGCAGCTGATTCAAATTAAGGCTGAGGGAGTTGTAAATAGCAGAGGGAGCAGGCAGCAGAAATTCCTGGATGCTAAAAAGACGGACAAAAAGCTCCCAGGTGACAATGGCGAAGATGAAGATGAGGATGGAGGGCAGGTAGTATTGGAACCAGCTTTGTTTGCGCGCCGGGATAACGGCATCTACGCCGGCGGCCACATCGCTAAACCCGGTCTGATCTGTCGTTTGCCCGGCCATTACAACCCTGCCTCGGCGCGGCGCAGTGCTTCGCGCACCAGGTTGACCAGTTCAAAATAGCGCGTCGTTTCGCGGGTGTCCACATCGCGGTGGCGAGGCAGGTCTATGTCAATGACCTGGGTGATGCGCCCTGGCCGGACTGACATGACCACGACTCTGGTAGACAAAAAGACGGCTTCGGCAATGCTGTGGGTGATGAACACGGCCGTCTTGTTGGTCTGCTCCCAGATGGTATGCAATTCCTGGTTCATCCGTTCGCGGGTCATTTCGTCCAGCGCGCCGAAGGGTTCGTCCATCAGCAATAGCTGCGGGCGCATGACCAGGGCGCGGGCAATGGCCACCCGCTGCTGCATCCCGCCGGACAGTTGCCAGGGATGGTGGTTTTCAAAACCGGATAGTTCCACCAGCGCCAGCATCTCTCTGGCGCGGCTTTCGCGTTCGGCTTTGGGGACGCTTTGCAGTTCCAGGGGAAGTTGCACGTTTTTGCTGACGGTACGCCATTCATAGAGGGTGGCGGCCTGGAACACCATGCCGTAATCCTGATCCAGCCGTGCCTGGGGCGCCGGTTTGCCATTCACCAGCACCGCGCCGCTGGAAGGCGGTATCAGGTCTCCAATGAGCCGCAGCAGGGTAGATTTGCCACAGCCGGACGGCCCAATGATAGAGACAAATTCGCCGGGCAGGATGTCCAGGTTGATCTCTTTCAGAGCCAAGACCTGGTTGGTCTCGCCAGGATTAAAAACCTTGCTGACGTTTTGGATGGAGACGGTGGGGGGCATAGATAATGAGGAGATGAGGAGATGAGGAGATTGGGAGATTGTTAGGGCAACCAATCTCTTAATCTCCCAATCTCTCAATCTCTATTCAGGTCTTCTCCGATTTCGCAGAATCAGATATTCCACAAGGGATACCAGTAAATAAAAGAAAATGCCGACGAAGGCGGTGATGAGGATGGTGGCCCAGAGGCGTTCGGGGCCGGAAATGTAGTAGGAGTTGAAGTTGAGAATGGCCCCACCCAGACCGTCACGGATACCGGAGGGCAGTTCGCCGATGATGGCCCCCACAACGCTGGCGGTGGCGGAGATTTTGAGGGCGGTGAAGATGAGGGGCAGGGCGGCGGGGAAGCGCAGTTTCCACATCATCGTCCAGGTGGAGGCGGCGTAGGAGTGCATGAGTTCTACGGCCGTACCCTCCACCGATCTCAGCCCCCGCAACGTGTTGATCGTCACCGGGAAAAAGGTGAGATAGGCGGCAATAATGGCCACGCTAAGCCAGCCAGCTTTGAGCCAGATGATGACCATGGGCGCAATGGCCAGGATGGGCACCGTTTGTGAAGCCACCACATAGGGCATAAAACCACGCTCCAATACCCGTGAATGGGCAAAAATTGCGCCCAGAGAAAAGCCCAGCAGGCCACCAATGGCAAAACCGAGAAAGGCTTCGCGGAAGGTGAACACGGCCGCACCCGCTAACACTTGAATAAGCGGCGGCCCGTTGCGCCGCGACTCGCGGCCAAACGCTTCAAAAATTTTCCACAGGTGGGGCAGGTTCAGGTCAGAGGCGATTTTGAAGCGGAAGGGGGGATTGTGTTCGATGCCAAAGGGGTTGTTGGCCGGCCGCCAGGGGTCGCCGCCGATGAATTTGAGACCTTCCCAGGCAAAAGCCAGCAGCAGCAGAATGACAATGAGGGAGATGGTCTGGCGGGCAAAACGGGAACGGCCGTGCCACCACCGGGAAAAGCGGCCTTGTTTTTCGGTGATTATTGGCGCGGGCAAGGTTAACGTCTCAGACATACGGACGCTATTTTAGGAGATGTTTGAGCAGTGTCAAACTTCTCCTTTTAAGAACGGGTGTGCTACAATACCTCTCGTTCGCACTTTTTGAGGAGGACAGGCAATGGATGACAATAAAGCTTTAGCTCAGCTTCAATTTGAGGGATACCAGATTCGGCGGGTTTTGGACGAAGAGACGGGAGAATGGTGGTACGCCGTTGTGGATGTTATTGAGGCGTTAACAGATAGCCAAAAACCGCGCGATTATTGGTATCGGATGAAGAAGCGGGTGGCAGAAAGTGAAGGTTTTGAACTGTCGACAATTTGTCGACAGTTCAAGCTGAAGGCGAGCAACAACCGCTTTTATGATACCGATTGCTCCAACACAGAGGGGATGCTGCGCATTATCCAATCTATTCCTTCTCCCAGGGCAGAGCCATTTAAACGCTGGCTGGCTGAAGTGGGCGCGCAGCGGTTGGAGGAAATAAAAAATCCCGAACTGGCCGCCGAACGCCTGCGCCAGATCTATAAAGTAAAGGGGTATTCAGATGACTGGATTGAGCGGCGGCTGCAATCTATTGTCACCCGCAATGAACTGACAGATGAATGGCAGAATCGGGGTGTGGAAGCAGGGAGAGAGGTAGCCATTTTAACGGCCGAGATTGCCAAAGCCACCTTTGGGCTGACGCCGGCCGAGCATAAAAAACTCAAGCAGCTCAAACGAGAAAACCTGCGCGACCACATGACGGGGCTGGAACTGGCCTTTACGATTCTGGGGGAGGCCGCCACAACGGAAATTACCCGGCGAGAGGATGCCCAGGGTTTCCCCAAAAACCAGACGGCCGCGCGCAAAGGGGGGCGTATTGCTGGCAATGCCCGGCGCGAGCTGGAGGCCGAAACCGGCAAGCCTGTTGTCTCGTCTACCAATTACCTGGAACGGCCGCAAGCAGAACAGGAACAATTGCCATCTGGCGTTGAGAGGGAAGGTTAGTCGGAGCGATGCAATGGCTCAACGCCTGGTACCAACGCCTGACCCACGAGGACATCCCCTTTAGCAACAACTGTCATTCCGAACCCCGCCTGGGGTGAGGAATCTTCCACATAGGCCGAGACGAAAGATTCCTCGCTCCGCACACTCCACTCGAAATGACAGGGGCGGGCATTTGTATATACTTGCGTTGTCCCTGGCGCAGACGCAGAGCATCTGCGCAGTCGTTCAACGCGGAGCGTGAAAACGAGTGGCGCGGACATCTTGTCCGTGCTCCATCTTTAGAACGGGAGGATGAAAGTGGCTGGAAACGTATCCCCTGAATCTTCGCTCATGGCGCGCATTGGCGGCGAGCTTCGCTGGCGGCGTTTGTTACCGGCAGCTACCGCCGGCATGGTGACCGGCCTGCTGGAAATTGTCCTGACCCTTTCTTTTGCCGCCCTCATCTATTCGGGGCCGTTGTCCGGGTTTGTGGCTCAGGGCATTGGCCTGGCGCTGTTGGGCGTTGTTCTCAGCGTCATCTTGATGACCCTGTTTACCTCGCTGCCGGGGGCAGTGGGGGGGAATCAGGATGCGGCCACGGCCGTGCTGGCCATCATCGCTGCCACTGTTGCCCAAAACATGCCCGCCAACAGCCACCCACAGGAGATATTTCTAACTGTTGTTGTGGCCATTGCCCTCACCACTGTCATCACCGGGCTGTTTTACTGGGCATTGGGCTATTTTCAATCCGGTAACCTGGTGCGCTTTTTGCCCTACCCGGTGGTGGGTGGTTTTCTGGCAGGCACGGGTTGGCTGCTGGCTACCGGTGGTCTGGGCATGATGACGGAAATGCCCGCCGCTTTCTCAGAAATCACCGAACTGGTGCAGCCGGATGTGTTGTGGCGCTGGCTGCCGGGGTTCATTTTTGCCGTCTTTTTGCTGGTGGCTTTTCGCCGTTCCCATCATTTTTTGCTGCTGCCGGGCATGGTGCTGGGGGGGATTGGGCTATTTTATCTGGCAGCCTGGTTGACCGGGCGTGATGTGGTCGCGCTGCTGGCGGCCGGTTGGTTGTTAGGCCCATTCCCGGAGGGCAGTTTATTGCCCCCCTTGCCATACACCGGTCTGGAGCAGGTGAATTGGCCGGCGCTGAGCGGGCAATTGTTGAATGTGGTGACGGTTTGCATCATCAGCGTGTTGGCGCTGCTGCTGAATGCCAGCGGCCTGGAAATTGCCACCCGGCGAGAGGTAGATTTGAACCGGGAATTGCAGGCGGCGGGAGCGGGCAATGTGGTTGCGGGGCTGGTGGGAGGCATGATCAGTTACCAGCAGTTGAGCCTGTCGGTGATGAATATCAAAATGGGGAACAACAGCCGGTTGGCGGGTTTGTTTGCGGCTGTGGTGTGTGGCCTGGCGCTGCTGTTAGGGGCGTCGGTGTTGTCGTTGTTTCCGAAGATGATTTTGGGGGGATTGATATTGTATCTGGGGCTATCATTTTTGGTGGAGTGGGTGGTGGAGACATGGGCTAAAGTGCCGCGCCTGGATTATCTGGTGATTGTGTTGATTTTGGTGGTCACGGCCGTTGTCGGATTTCTGGAAGCGGTGGCGATTGGGCTGCTGGTAGCCGTCATCTTTTTTGTCATCAATTACAGCCGGGTGGATGTGGTGCGCCAGGAGATGTCTGGGCAAGAGTGCCAGAGCCGCCTGACCCGCGATTTTGCCGAACAACATTTTCTGGATGTGGCCGGCGAGCAGATTTACATTTTGCAGTTGCAAGGGTATATCTTCTTTGGCACGGCGGACAGCCTGCTCAACCGGGTACGGCAGCGAATGGGTGACGCCGATTTGCCGCCGGTGCGGTTTGTGGTATTGGACTTTCACCGGGTGACGAAGATTGATTCGACGACGATTGTCAGTTTTCAAAAGATGTGGCAACTGGCGCAGGCGCGGCAGATAATGTTGGTGCTGACCGATCTGTCGCCGGGCATCCTGGCCCAATTTGGGCAAAGTGACCTGATGGTGAGTCAATTGGACGGTATCTACCTGTTTGCCGACCTGGATCATGGGCTGGAGTGGTGCGAGGATCAATTGTTGGCGGCGATGGATGAGATGGTGGATGGGAAACGGCCGTTGTGGGAAGCCAACCCTACCTTGTCTGACCCGCAGCAGCAGGCGCGCCTGTTACACTACTTTGAGCGGCAGGAGATGGTGGCCGGTGACACGCTCATTCAACAAGGCGACCGGCCTGATGCCCTGTACTTCATTGAAACGGGGCAGGTGACGGCGCAAATGGAACAGGACGGCCGTGAACCGGTGCGGTTCCAAACCATGCGCAGCGGTCACATTGTAGGCGAGATTGGCTTTTACCTGGGGCAGGAACGCACGGCGGCGGTGGTGGTGGATAAACCGGGCGTGGTCTACCGCCTGTCGGTGGATGCCCTGCACCGGATGGAACAGGAAGCCCCGGACATTGCCGCTGCTTTTCACCAGATCATGTCCCATTTGATGGCGGAGCGGGTGACGCATCTGGTGCGGCAGGTGGATGCGTTTCAACAGTATAAACGGTGATTCGTGAGCCGTAATCCGTGAGCCGTAATTCGTAATCCGATTACGGGTTACGGATTACGAAACATAGTTATGACATTACAACAAATTGTAGACACGGCCGTACCCATTGCCAGAGAAGCGGGTGAACTGCTGCGGCAGGGGTATGGGCAGGAAAAAGAGATTACGGTGAAGGGCACGGCCGTAGATTGGGTGACGCAGTTCGACCAGGCAGCGGAAGAACTGATTGTCTCCCGGCTGCGGGCGGCCTTTCCCGACCATACCTTGATCGGCGAGGAAGGGGGCACGATGGGTGGAGATGGCGGCGACGGCGGCGACGGCCGTTACACCTGGCACATTGATCCCCTGGATGGCACGACCAATTTTGCGCATGGTTTCCCGGTGTTTAGTGTGTCAATGGCGTTGGTTGAGGGGGCACGGCCGTTGGTGGGCGTGGTGTATGATCCGCTGCGCGATGAATGTTTTACGGCCGCAGCCGGGCAGGGCGCCTGGCTCAATGGGCGGCGGCTGCATGTTAGCCAGGCCGCCAGCCTCATTCGCAGTCTACTCGCCACCGGTTTTCCCTACGACCGGCACACGGCCGAACATGATAATGTGGCCCAGGTGGCTCGTTTCCTCAAACATGCGCATGGCATCCGCCGCGCCGGGTCGGCGGCGCTGGATATGGCCTATGTGGCCGCCGGGCGGTTGGATGGCTACTGGGAATTTAAGCTGAAAAGCTATGACGTGGCCGCGGGCATCTTGCTGGTGCAGGAAGCGGGCGGGCAGGTGACGGATATGAACGGCCGTGCCATTCACATTGCGCCGGAGTTAGCGGTGGTGGCCAGCAACGGCCGTATTCATGAGGATATGTTGGGGGTGTTGAGAGATTAGAGATTGGAGATTGGAGATTGATCAATCTCTAATCTCTCATCTCCTCCTCAAAACTAAACGTCGTAAACGTAAACAACCGCGCCTCCGGCTCTTGCCAGGCATCGGGTGGCAGGCCAGCTTTGAGGCAAATGCCTTCCAGGAAATCGGTGCGGTTCCAGCCGTGATGGGTGGGCACTTCCGGCAGCAGCAGTCCACGACGGCCGTGTGCCTCAATCAACAGCCCATGTACGCCCACCTCGATCTCGTGGACGTCCGCCAGTCGCTGTAACGGTGAAAGTACCGAAATCTCAATGTGCAGAGAGGGCAGTTCGCTGGCGACGACCGGCGGAAAACGGGGGTCGTTGGTGGCGGCTTTCACCGCCATTTCCGGCACCAGGTCGAGCAGTGATTCGGGCGCTTCTACTCGGCCAATGCAGCCGCGCAATGCCATGTCCCCATTTTCACGGCGGCGCAGGGTGACAAAAACACCGGACGCCTGTGCCAGCGCCGGGTCATCGCTCTGGTAGTGGGGGATACGGCCGTTTGTTACCCACTGTTCGATGGCATCCCGCGCCATACACAGCAAAATCTGTTGTTGTTCCGGGGTTAATTGAAAGGGAGGGGCTGACTTGATCATGGTACACCTGCCCAATGGGGCGGCCCGGCGTCACCGGGCGCACCGCATAGATAATTGCAGCAGATTATACCACGCCAGAAGAGGAGTAATTGGGTAATTGAATAATTACCCAATTACCCAATTACTTCCAGCGCCAGTTCTTTATACACAGCCATCATCTGGCTGACGATATTCGGCCAGGCGTAGGCCTGGGCATGTTCGCGGGCGGCCTGGCCCATGGCCTCGCGGCAGCGTGGGTTGGTGAGCAGTTCAAAAATGCGCCGCGCCAGCGCCTCCGGGTCACGGCTGGGCACGTGGTAGCCGGTGCGTTCATGTTTTACCAGATGCGCCAGCCCGCCCACTTCCGAGGCAATCACCGGCGTGCCCATGGCCATGGCTTCCAGCGCCACCATGCCAAAACTTTCATAGTGCGAAGGCATGACCACCACTTCCGCTGCCGCATAGTAATTGGGCAAAATCTCCTGATCTTTGGCGCCCAAAAAGACGACCAGATCGTGAATCTCTAAATCGTCGCGTAGTTCTTGCAGACGGGCCATTTCTTCGTCCAGGTCATCGGCCCAGGGGTCGCCGCCGATGATGGCCATACAGCAGTTTTCCACAGTAGCCGGGCTGCGCTGCTGAATGATGGCCATGGCGCGCAGCATGGTGTCAATCCCTTTTAGCGGCTCGATGCGCCCGGCAAAGAGGATGTTTGTGTCACCACAGGGGATGCCCACGCGCCGTTTAGCTTCTTTTTTGTCCATGGGGTGGAAGCGTTCCAGGTCTACGCCGGGGGGGATGATGACGATTTTTTGCGGGTCGGCGCCATACAGGGTGATAAGCTGCTCTTCTTCGGCGGGGGTGGCGGCAATGAGGCGGTCGGCTACATGGTGAATGACGTAGGTTTCGCCGTCAATGCGCTCTTGTGGGGCACGTTCGCTGTCGCTGGTGGCGATCTGGTTTTTCATGTGCCCCAGGGTGTGGAACATTTGCACAATGGGTGTCCCGCCCCAGGCATGACTCAGTTGTTCGGCTACCAGACCGGAGAGCCAGTAGTGGCTGTGGATGACGTCATACTGGATGCCTTCGGCGGCGGCAAAGCCGAGAACGCCCTGCACAAATTCATCCAGGTATTGGGGAATGTCGGCCAGGGGGATCGGTTTTTCGGGGCCGGCGGGGATGTGGATAACACGGCCGTCGAAACCCAAATCGTGTTTGATCATCGGCTGGCAATCATCCTGGGAGCGGGTAAATACGTCCACCAGGATGCCTTCGCGCCCCAGTTCGCGGCTAAAGTCGCGCACGTAGACGTTCATGCCGCCGGTCTTTTTGCCGCCCAACATCGCCAGCGGGCAGGTATGCACGCTGAGCATGGCAATGCGGCGGATGGGGGTGTGGGTGTGTTGAGGTGTCATAGTTTTCGGGTAATCGGTTATCAGTAATCGGTAATCGGTTTATCGTTCACCGATTACCGTTTATTGATCTGTTGGCGATAGATAATGGTATCCTGGGCGCCGAAGCGGTATTTGTAGGTTTCGTTGCCGCGCAGGAAGTCGAAGGTGGTACGGCCGTGTTCCGCCGCGTACTCAATGGCTTTGGCAGTAATGACCACGCCCAGGCTGAGGCTGCTGAAGTTGACCGGGTCGAGGCCGGAGTTGTAGACCCAGATACGGTTGTTGTAGTCAAAGTTAAAGAGGGTGGCAGCTTTACGGCCGTCTACCTCCATAAAAAGTAGTTGTAAATAACCATCCTGGTGGGCGGCGCGGGCCACATCGTGGAACAGGGCGCGACGGCCGTCTGTGAGCCAATCCCGCTTTTCAAATGTACTCTTTTGCAGCAGTTCCAGGAAATCATCCACCGCCTGGGTCACATCCTCATCCGGGCCAATCACGTGCAGGGCAGCGTCGGCGGCCTCGGCGCGGCGCAGTTTGCGCTGGAGTTCGCGGCGTTGTTTGCTATCAATGCCCTCCAGGTAGCCGGCAAATGTGGTGTTCAAGGGGATGACCGGGCACACTTCATGCACCGATTCTTCGTGCAAGAAGCCGCGTTGGGCGGCTTCTGCGGGCAAAATTTGGCGGGAGATGGAAGCAGCCGGAATGTTACACAAATCCATCGCCTGCCATTGTGGGAAGTCGGGAGAGGTGAGAGCGTCCAGTACGGCCGTCCACGCTGCCGCCGCGTTTTCTTCAGCCACAATCAGATCCAGGTAGTCGGTCTCCTGGGTGCAGCCGTTGAAATACAACACGCCTGCTATGTTGTAAAAGCAGGCGATAGCGGTGAGACGGCCGTCGGCTTCCCGTGTCGTCACCGTGTGCAGGCTGCCGTCGCTGGGGCCGCAGTGCTGCCACCAGGCGCGTTGGTAAGCCAGCCGTTGAAACGGGGTGTTGGTCATGCTTTGCCCAACCAGTGCATCCCATTCGTCGGATAATAAATCGAAGACCTGGTTTCCGTTGTGTAGTTCTATACTCATAAGCAGTTTTAGTTAGTATTTTGCGTGATGCATGAGATTTTTCTGAACACGCATCACGCATCACGGCCACAGAATTCCGCAAATTTCCAAATAGCCATAATTTTCAAACTAAAAAGGGTAATTAGATATTTGTCTACCTGATTATAACGCCAACTGCTGCTTCCATCAGCAAATTGGCGCGCGAACCCTCAGGCGACCCTCATCTTGATGGGGTATGTGGGGGGAATCTTACCGTGATGCGTGACGTGTGATGCGTGATGCGTGATGCGTGACCCGAAGTCCGCTTACGGTTTACCGCTTACGGTTTACCGATTACGGATTACGGATTACGCCCCCGTCGCAGCCAGCGCCAGAAGACGTGCCACCAATCTACCCGTTTGGGTACGCCACGTTCATAACGCACCAGCAGGATGCTGATGAGAATGAGCAGTGCGCCCAGCCACTGCACGGCCGTTAACTGTTCCCCCAACCAGGTAATGGCAATGATCACCGTGATCAGCACCTCTAAAACGCCTAACAAAGCCGCTTGCATACTGCCCAGCCGTTTGACGCCCAAAAACAAGGTGAGGCGAGACAGGGCGGTGGCGAGACCCATCAGGAAGATGGCCTGCCAGCCAACGGCCGTGACTATGACCAGATCAGACGGAAACAGCAGCCAGACGGCCGTGACCACCAGCGCCATGGCCGAGACGGCATACAGGGTCATCGTTGGTGCGGGAATGTCCAGCATAATGCGCTGGCTAAATACCAGTTGAATGGCGTAGGTCAGGGCCGCAAAAAGCATCATACCTACTCCCAGCCAGTCCGGCTCACCCAGGCTGCCCATTGTCAGCAAATAAATCGCCAGCAGGATGAGGCCGAGGCGAAACAGGGTGAGGCGAGAGACGGCCTGGCCTGCCAGCCGCAGCAGCAGCGTCACAAATACCAGATAGGTAATGTTGATGAGCTGCCCCAACGACGCATCAATGCGGCTAAGGCTGGCATAGAAGAAGAGCGAGCCGATGCCATTGATGCCACCGGCGACCATGCTGCCGGCAATGGCAAAAGCAGAGCTGCGAATGAGGTGGCGACGAAAGAGCAGCATGGTCAGCCAGATCACAGCCGCGGCGAAAAGAGTGCGAAAAGTGACGACGGTCAAAACGCCCACGCCGACGCTATAAGCGACTTTGGCGAAGATGGGAACGATGCCTAAGAAGAGGGGAGAAAGCAGCGCCCAAACCAGACCATGCCGCCATTGACGGGGGGTAACGGCCGTTGGTTCAGGAGGAGAGGGCGGCATGGGAATATGCAGGACACACAGACGAGTGGGAAGTGGCAGGTTGCAGGTCGCAGGTAGCCGGTCACTTGCTACCTGTCACTTGCCACCTGCCATTCTTATAGATTCACTTTTTGCGTAGATTGATCGGTGGGCAGCAAAATGTGGAAGGTACTGCCGGGCAGGGCGTCCATATCGCGCCGTTCGCTTTCGACCCAGATACGGCCGTTGTGCCCTTCAATAATACCCTTAGCAATCGCCAGGCCCAGGCCCAAACCACCGCCCATAAAAGCTGATTTGCTGGTGGAGTGATGCTCAATCTGGCCCAGGGTATAAAATTGATCAAAAATGCGGCGATGTTCACTGGCCGGAATGCCAATACCGGTATCTCGAATAATGATGTCAATGGCGTCACCGACGGTACGGCCCACAATAAAAATACTGCCGCCATCCGGCGTATACTTGATGGCATTACCCAACACGTTTTCAATGGCTGATTTTAACTGGACGCCATCGCCTTCAATCACCGGCAGCCGATCCAGATCGCCCATCTGCAAATTCAGGTTGCGCTTTTTAAGCGTTTCTGTGTATTCCTGGCACAGGTCTTGAATGATCACGGAAAGCCGCACCGGCCCCAGCGCCAGGTCTAACGTGCCAGAAGCAATACGCGCCACTTTGATGATCTCGTTAACCACTTCCCGCATCCGGCCCACACCCAGCGTCAGCCCCTCGGCCACGCCGGAAATCATCGCCGCCGGTAACGTTTCTTCTTTGGTTTGTTTCAACTGCTCGTCCAGCAGATGGGCATAACCGCTGATGAGGGTCAAGGGCGTGCGCAGTTCATGGGAGACCATGATGATGAAGTCGCTTTTCAGCCGGTCTAGTTCACGCAGCCGTTTATTGGCCGCTTCCATTTCATTGATTTTGTGTTCCAGGCGTTCCACCAGGTTCTGCGCATGTTTTTCCAGGTGGGTGCTTTTTTCTTCAACGGCCAGAGGTTCAATGCGCCCTTGCAGAAAATCTTTGACCTGGCTGGGGAAAACAGAAACATCTATGGGTTTGGTGAGAAAACCGGTGCAGCCGGCGGCCAACGCCAGTTCGCGGCTGCCGGGGCTGTGGTTGGCCGTCAGGGCCACAATGGGGGTATTGGCAAAATGAGGAATACTGCGTAAACGGGTGGTAATTTCACGGCCGTCCATACTCGGCAGATTGATGTCCATCAAAATCAGGTTCGGCTGGGTTTCCCGCGCCAGGGAAATACCTTCCAACCCATCGGCCGCCACATGTACGTTATAGCCCCGGCTGCCCAACACGCGCTGTACCAACCGGCGGCTGGCCGGGTCATCTTCGATATAGAGAATGGTGGCTGGCTCTTCCATAAAATTTTCTGCCGTAAAACCAACGTGTGAGCAAGGTGTACAAATTGGGTGCCTGATTCAGATAGATTATCGCGTGTTCAATTGTGCCACACCCATCTGTTTGTGCAATTAGTATTTTCTGCCTATTGAGGTTAAATCTGACAGGTCTCCAAGACCTGTCAGGTTTGGGGAAGTGCTTGTTTGATGTCGCTGAGAAGGTCTGAGTCTAAAAATGAGCCTTTTTGCAGCAACGCTTTTATTTTACCGTCTAATCGCTGCCGTTCAATAGGTGAAAGTTCTTTGGCGGTGACGACGACGATGGGGATTTCGTGTAATGCGGGGTTTGTCTTCATCGCTTCCACAATGCCAAACCCATCCAGACCGGGCATCATCAGGTCGAGAATGACCAGATTGGGGTGTACCTGCTGAATTAGACGCAGGCCGTCCAGGCCATTATTGGCCTCGTCAATGAGGAAGTCACCCTGGGCTTGCAAGATGCGCCGGATGAGCCGGGCGGCGTCTGGGTTGTCTTCGATGATGGCAATGCGTTGGACGCGGTTATCCAGCTCTTCCAGGGCGGTGAGCAGCCCTTCTTCGCGGCCAGAAGTGGGTGTGCCCATCGGTGCGCCTTGCCCATTGACAGGGGTCATGTTGCGCGTGTACTGGTCGCCGATGATGTGCTTTTCCACGGGGAAGGTATGGCCGGAGCAGTTGATGACAACGGTTTCGTGGGGCGCGATGACGCCATCGCGCACCAGTTTGAACAAACCGGCAAAGGCCACGGCCGTTGCCGGTTCCACGCTAATCCCATCCATCTTAGCCACGGTGTGCAGGGCATAAAAAGTGTCCGCGTCCGGTATGGCCTCAATCACACCGCCATGTGCCGCTAACAAATCAAACAGCACCTCATACGCTTCGCCGGGGATGCCGGTAGCCAGGGTGGTAATGTCTGTCAGGGGGTTCAGGATGGCTTCGGCCTGGCGCGCGCCCCGTTGGAAGGCTTCGGCCATGGGCGCACAGCCACTCGACTGAAAACAGGCCAGTTTGGGTACATGCCCGGTTAAACCCATGTCATGTAGTTCGGTAAATCCCTTCATCACCCCCACCGGCCCCATACCGCCGCTGATGGCTTGAAGATACCAATCAGGGGCGCGCCAGGGGTGGCGGTTGCCGTGCGGGATGGTGGGGTCGTCGCCTGCCAGCAGGCTGCCCAACTGTTCGGCCGTTTCAAAGGCGATGGTTTTCATGGCTTCTTTGGTGGCAATGGCTTTAATGCCTTGATCCAGGAACAAATTTTTGCTGGCGGCAAATTCGGCGGCGATCTGTTTGGCCTGGTCATAGGTACCGGCTACTTTGATCACTTCGGAGCCATACAGGGCTACTTCGCGCATTTTGTCGGCGGGCACGGAACTGGTAACAAAGGCCCACAGCTTGATGCCGGCGCGGGCGCAGAAAGCAGAGTAGGCAATGGCCACGTTGCCGGTGGAAGCGACTACGGCTTCAGTGATGCCGGCTTCTTTCATGGCGCTGACGGCAATGGCGGCCTGGCGGTCTTTGAAAGAACCGGTTGGCCCCTGGCGTTCATCTTTGATGTAGATGTGGTGGTGGCCGAGCATTTGCCCCAGGTTATGGGCGCGCAGCAGGGGCGTCCAGCCTTCACCCAGGGTGATGATGTTTTCGGTGTGGCCGATGGGCAGTAGTTCCCGGTAACGCCACAGGCTGGCGCCGCGTCTGGCGAGTACGGCCGTCCACCTATCCACCGCCTCTTTATCTGCCGGTTCTATCCATTGGTAACGCGCTTCCGCCCACTGACCACCACAGTGGGGGCAGGTAGGGGAGGGGTTGGTTAACGGCCGTCTGGCGTGGCAAGCGCGACATTCAATCTCAATAGCAACCATCTTCAGCGGGTATCCTTAAGTGATTGGTGATTGGATATGAGAGATTGAATCAATCTCCCATCTTCTCCACATGCAATGGCAAAAGAACGTGGAAAGTAGAGCCTTTATCTAGCTCACTTTCAAAATAAATCTCCCCCTGGTGCATTTCTACCAGCCATTTGGTGATGGGCAGGCCCAGCCCGGTGCCACCAACGGCGCGGGTGGTGCTGCTGTCGGCCTGCTCAAAGGGTACAAACACCTTCTCAAAATCTGCCTCGGCGATGCCGATGCCGGTGTCATGCACCACAATGTGGACATGTTCATTTTCCTGCAAAATTTTCAGTTGAATATGCCCCTCCGGTGTATATTTGGCCGCATTGGACAATAAATTGAGCAATATCTGGCGCACGCGCGTGGGGTCAGCTTCAATGAGGGGCAAGTCAGGCTGCACATCCCACATTAACTCAATTTTGCCAGGATCAATCAGGCCACGCACGGTAGAATGGACAACTTCGGCCGCCTGCGCCAGGTCCACTTCTTCAAAACTGAGCGTCATTTTGCCTGCTTCAATTTTGGCCATGTCCAGAATTTCGTTGATGAGGCTGAGCAGGTGCTGACCGTTCTTGTAGATGGAGGTCAGGTCTTCTTCTTGTTCGGGGGTGATGGGGCCATCAATCCCTTTCAGGATGACCCGCGAGAAGCCGATGATGGAGTTCAGGGGGGTGCGCAGTTCATGGGACATATTGGCCAGGAATTGCGTCTTGAGCTGGTCCAACTGCATCAACTCTTCGTTATGGGCCTGAATGCGGGTGAATAACTCCGCATTGGCCAGGGCCAGATTGGCCTGGGTGGCAATACTGCGCAGTAATTGCACATCATTTTCGTTGTATGCCTGGGCATCATACGATTGTACACTGATGAGGCCATTAACTTTGCCTTCCCGTTGCATGGGGATCCACAGGCCGGAACGTGGGGCGCGCGCCAGCGGGCGGGTCTCAAAGCGGGCGAGCGGGCTGTTCCCATCTACCAGATGATGCTGTTCTTGTTGCAAGAAGAGGCACAACGGTTCGTCCGGTTGTAACGTCCGGGGGTGGCCATCTGTTTTTATGCCCTCGACAACGTTTAAGATGGGTGTGTAGAGGTGGGTTTGGGGGTCATAACGGGCCAGGGTGAAAATGGTGTTATCCAGCAGGCGTCCTACCTGCTGGTAGACGGCCTGGGCCAGATCATTGAGTTCCAGGTAATAGGAGATGGTAGTTTGTATCTGGTTGAGGGTGATGAGTTCCTGGGCGCGTTGCAGAGCTTCATCGAGCAGCTTCAAATTTTCCAGTTGGGTGACCAGCTGGTCTACCACTGTTTGGGCGAAGATGATGTTGGCGGGGGTAAACGGCCGTGTGCCGCGCCGGGAATCAATCGCCAGAAAGCCCATCACCTCTTGCATATTAGCGGCGGGAATGAGCAGAGAAGCTTTGGCGCCAAACGGCCGTACATGTTGTTCCAGCACCGCTTCCGGCGTTTGCCCATCCCCTTCCGCCAGCAGCAGCGGCGCCGGCTGCTGCTGTAACCGCGCCAGTACAAAATCTCCGGCTGCCGGCAACTGCATCGCGCCCCTATCGCCGTAGTCATAATCGCCATATTCCGCCGCAATCATGCCGATCTTTTGTTGATGGTCATACAACACCATACGGCACTGCACGGCGCCCACATAGCGGGCAATCTCGCGGGCGGTAATCTCCAACGCATCTTCGCGGGTCATGGATTGGTTGAGCAGGCGACCGATGTGATAGAGTGTTTCCGTCTGGCGCAAGAATTGTTGGTTCGCCAGATTGATGGCCGCCTGGGCTGCCAGGGTAATAAATGGCTGCAACTCCTGATCAGTTAACGGCACAGGCGTTACCCGGTCTAAGGCCAGGGTGCCCAACCAGGTCTGCTCCGCAAATACCGGTACCAGGGTGGCGGCGCGCACGCCATTGTTGGCAAAAAGGGCGCGGGTGTACGCATCCAGGTCTGGCTGGTTGGGGCCATCCTCGATGCGAATGACCTGATCAGTTTCCATCAGGTTGGTGGCCTGGAATTTATCACGAGAAAAGCGGTGTTGGGGGTTGTGCTTTACACCCAATTTGCTCCAAAACACAGGGGAGATCAGATAATCCTGGGAGCCGGGATCAGGCACAAACATCTGGGCCAGGTCCACCAGGCCAGACTGGGCCGCATAATCTACCAATGCCCGGTACACCTCGTTTGGGGTAGTGGCCTGGTTGATGCGGCGGCTGGTTTCATACAGCAGGTTCGATTCGGCCAGGTTGCGTTGTGTTTGGGCAAACAGGCTGGCGTTTTCAATAGCAACGCCTAGCTGATCGGCCAAACTTTGCAGGGCGGTAATGCTTTCCGGGTTAAAGGCGCCGGTTTCTTTGCTTTGCACGGTAAGCGCGCCAATGGTACGGCCGCGCGCCCGCAGCGGCAGCGCCAGTTCGGCCTTTGTCTCTGGCAGGTAGGGGTTGCGGGTGAAGCGGCTGGCGCGGGAGACATCTTGTTCCACACGCGGTTCGCCGGTGGCGACGGCCGTGCCGACCATCGAATGTCCACCAACGGCCAACTGATGGTTTTCAGCCACCATTTGCGATCCGGCTGTACCCGTTCCCGCTTGCAGCACCGCCACCTGCCCCTCTTCATCCAACAAAAACAGCCCGACGTAGTAAAAATTGAAGCGAGAACGGATCAACTCTACGGCTTCGGTGATAAGCGTTTCCCGATCCAGAATAGTCGTAGCGGCGCGGGAAACATCGGCCGCCAGGCTGAGTTGGTTGGAGTAGGCGCGGGCGGTTTGCAGGAATTGGGCATTGCTCAGGGCGCTGCCCATCTCGCGCACCAGCACCTCGACAAACTCCTCATCTTCTGGGCTGAGGGAGAGGGTATTGGGAAGCTGCACCTGACCAAAGGTGTAGTCGCCAATTTTCAGGGGAATGGGGGGGGCGGCGGTGGGCGGCACGGCCGTGCTGCCTGGGGTGATGTTGCGGTTGAGGTGCAGGTGGTCATCGGCCAGTTCTGCCTGCAACAGGGCATGTTCACTTTGCCAGAGCGTGTCCAGGTAACGGCCGTGCAAAATCTCTAGCTCTTGGGTGCGCTGTTTTGTTTCGGCCAGCAGGCGCAGGTTTTGCCACAGCGCCGCCAGATTTTGGGCAAAGGCGCGCAGCAGCAGCAGAAATGGCTCGCTTTCCTGGCCGGTCATCTGCGGGCTGTCGGCAATAATGCCACCCAGGGGGTGGCCGCCTGCCTGCAAAATTAGAGCGGCAGCTAAACCATCTGCTGATTCTGGCGGTTGGTATGGCTGAATCATTTCGCCGCTGCCGGCCTGGGCCTGTTGCAGCAAGGTGATGTGGTGGGCCGGGGTTGGTGATGTGTCTGGGTCAACGACCGAACTACCAGTCCACCGCCAATGTGTACTCTCCGGTTCGTAGCGGTAGAGCGTGACCAGGGGAATGCCCAACGCTTCGCTCAGACCGGCGGCGGCAGCAGCCAGCAGCGCCTGTTCATCAGCCGCCAGACTGAGCCGGGCGGTCAACTGCAAAACAGCGTTCAGCCGTTCATTTTGCCGTGTTTGCGCCGTGTGGGAGGCGATTTGTTGTTCCAGTTGGTGGTGAAGGGCACGTTGTAAGGCGGCCTGTGACTGTTCTTGCAGGCCATGTTGCAGCCCTTCGCGGGCGGTAGCCACTTTCTCTAAAAAGAGCAGGTGGAATTCGGCCAGATGGAGGGGAGGGGAGGGCACGGCCAGCATGAGCGCCCGCATCATGGCGGACGCCGTTGTCAGCGCCAGGCCTTGTTCCACCAGTTCGGTGGCCCACAGGGTAATTTCTGTGTCGCCGGCCTGCCCATCCAGATAATGGCAGAGCAGGTCAAACAGACGGGCGGCCACGTTGGCGCCCCGGCGCGGCGAGGTCAAGATGCCCCGGTTATCAATGGCATGGCGCACAAACGCATCGGTAACGGCCGTTTCCACCTGGTGGCGCTGTGCCTGCAAACCCTCACTGGTCAACGTCTTGCCTCCCACAAAATGACTGTTCATTCCATATAGTGCGTGATGCGTGATACGTGATGCGTGACCAGAGGCATCCCCTCACGCATCACGCTAGACCCCACGAAATCCTGAAGAACCAATTACTCAATTACATCTCCAAAAATGCCGCATAAAATGCCAGCCCAATCTCTGTTTCATCTGCCGGGGTAATAAAATCCTGAGGCAGCGCCAGAAAGTCTACAATCGGTTGAATATCGGCCGGCCGCCAGGGGTGCATCATCTGGATGGATTGGCTGTAGGTGTGCAGTTCAATGGGCAAACCGGCCGCGCGGCACATTTCCCGAAAACGCTCATACTCAGCCGGCATTTCCCGTTCTGCCCGTGTCTGAAACACCATAAAAACCTTAGACCCGGCCGGCGCCCACGTATATAACGCCTGCGCCATGTGGCGATTATCTTCTTCATTCAGGAAGAGATTGATGGCATTTAAGCCAATGGCTACCGGCTGCTGCCGGTCAATCAACCGCTGCACCTCCGGCGCGGCAAAAACCTGCTCTATCTGGCGCACATCGCCGCGAATGTAGGCGATCCTTTCCTGACCGGCGAAAAGACCCTGTCCATAGCTGATGGCAACGGGATTGAGGTCGCTAAATACCACCCGCGCTTCGGGAGCAAAAGCATGGATGTGGTCATCGGCGGGCATGCCGGAACCAAAATCCAGAAATTGACGGAACCCGGCGGCGTGCAGCTGGCTGGCGGCTTCTTGAATAAACGCCCGGCGCAGCCGCACCCATTTGCCCAGGGAAGGGATAATGGTGAGCATAGCTGTGGCGGCCTGGCGATCAATCTCATAGTTTATGGAGCCGCCGGCCAGGTAATCAAAAATACGGGCCAGATTGGGCACATCGGTGTTGAGGAAAATTGAGGAGGCGGGTGATGCGGTGGGGCCGGTCTGTTCACTCATCTGTTTCGTTTTCTCGTAATCGGGAACGGCCGTTACTGCCTGCCTGTTTTCCTAATTGTAGGGTGACCGGGGCGTTGTCCAGATGACTGGAAATGGCCCGCAGCCCAATGTTGACAATTTCTTCAATATCGGCGGTCTGGTGCAGTTGGGCGCTGAGTTGGGCCAATGTTTGTTGGCGTTGGGCGCGGGCTTCAGCGCGGGCCAGCAGCCGGGCATTTTCCACGGCCGTCGCCAGTTGATCACACAATGTTTGCAGCACTTGAATCAGTTCGGGGGTGAAGTGATGGGGTTGGTCGCTTTGGGCTGTGAGCGCGCCAATGATACGGCCGTGTGCCCGCAGCGGCAGCGCCAGTTCAGAGCGGGTATCAGGTAAATACGGGTTGGGCAGCCATTCCTCATCCAACGTTACATCTTGCGTGATACGAGGTTTGCCGTCCCCCGTCGCCCCGCCAATGAGCGAGCGGCCCGCTACGCGCAGACGTCGCCCTTCCAACACCTGCATCCAGCCCGCTTCACCGGTACCCGAAACCAGCACGGCCTCTTTCTTTTCGTAATCCACCAGAAAAAGCCCCACGTAGTACAGGCCAAACCGTTCCTTGATGAGGTTGACGGACGTTTCCACAACCTCTTCCAGGTTCAGAACGCCGGTAGCGGCGGCGGCGACTTCGGCGGCCGTTTGCAGTTGGATGCGCTGCTGGGATTGCGCTGCCAGCGCCGCCTGTAGTTCATCTAGCTGAATAAAATTATGAATGGCACTGGCCAGCGGCCCCACAATGGTTTTCAGTAGTTCAATTTCCGGTTCGCTAAAGGAATCCTCGTTTTCCACAGCCAACACGCCCACCAGTTGACCGGAGACAATCATGGGCAAACCCAGCCAGGTGGCCAGGTCTTCACCGACGACCAGCGATTGTAATTGATGGCGCAGTGCAATGTTCTCTTTGTCCACATACAACATTTCGCGGGTGCGTACCACATGCCCGCTGAAACCCTGGCTGATGGGCAAAGGAGGGATGCCGGAAAGGTCTACTTCCTGACCGTACTCAAAACCATACAGCCAGTTGATGTGTTGACCGCCTTTTGCCAGCAGCATGATAGACATGCCGGTGGCGGGAATAAGCGCCATGATCTCACGCCGGGCGCCTTCAAAGATGGCTTTGAGTGTGGGCGCATGGGAGAGGATGACGCTGGTGCGGTTAATGGTGCTAAGCTGCGCTACCCGTACCTGGGCATCGGAGGTTAGTTGGGCATTGGCCAGGGCAACGGCCGTCTGGCTGGCCATGGCCTGAACTAATTGTATTTCTGCCGGTTGGAAAGGGGGTTGGCTATCATCCCGGAAAAGCCAGACAGTGCCGGTGCTGGCCGTGCCGCGTGTCAGGGGTGTGGCCAGCCAGTTGGTGGCCCGGTACGTGGTCAGGATACGCTGTTCGGGGGTGTTGGCCTGGGGGTCAAGCTGGTAAACGGCCGTTTCCCCGTTTGCCAGCGCGTGTTCCATGTTCGGGAAGTCAGGCAGGTGGTAGACGGCCGTGTCCCAAAAAAAGCCGGCTCTGGCCTCGGCGCCGCTGCCTTGTTCATACCCCACCTGCACGGTCACGGCCGTCTGGTCAGGCAGCCAGGTCAACATCAAACAGCGGCAAGCCCCTAATTGCTGGGTCATGGCGCGCGCAGCCCGCCGGTAAATTTCGCCGACATCCAACGTCCCGGCCAGCAGCGTATTGAACTGGTACAACACTTGCGTTTCCTTCAGGATGGCTTCGGCCTGTGCCAGCAGGCGGGTGTTATCTATACCCACTGCCAGTTGATTAGCCGCAATCTGCAAAAATGCGGCATCCTCTTCCTGAAAAGCCCAGGTGCGGCGGCTTTGCACATCTAAAACGCCTAATAACTGGCCGCGCGCTGCCAGGGGCAGCGCCATTTCCGAACGGGTTTCCGGCAGCAGCGGCTCTGCCAGATAATAGGGATCGGTGGTGACATCATCGCTGATGCGGGCGGTCTGGTGGGTGGCTGCCCAACCGATAATGGAATCATCGGCGACGGGTAGCCGGACAGATTCGGCGGTATGCAGCAGTTGTTCCTGCCCGGCCACAGCATGTAGCCGCAGCGCCAGCCCATTTTCTTCCAGCAGCCAGATAGAGACGTGGTAAAAACTAAAATTTTCCCGTACCAGCCGCGCCGTTTCCTGGAGTAGTTGGTTCAGGTCGGCGCTGAGACCGGTACGCTGCCCAATCTGGGCGCTGCTTTGCAGTTGGTGGGCGCGGTGTTGTAATAGTTCGGTTTTTTGTTTAGATTCACGGGCGAGCAGATTCGTGTGCCGGACGGCTCTTTGTTGGTCCGCCACAACCAACCAGGTGGTGAGGGAAATGCCCAAGATGACCAGGGCGAAGAAGGCAAAGTTGAGTGGGGTATGGGTGGGGGTGACGGCCGTGTACACCGCCATTGTGCCCATAACCACCACCGCATACACCATACTGGCGCGCACTTTGTCTATGACGGCAATCACCATGACCGGAATGACCATCAAATAGACCAGGCCAATTTCCTCTGGGAACTGCGTCATCAACAGTATAAAAAAGGTGGTGATGAGAATGATGGCAAACAGATGGGCGGCCTCTACCACGCGCCCGATATGAACCAGATACAGGCAGACGGCGATAAAGAGCAATGTGCCCATAAATTGAAAGAAATAGGGGAGGGTATTGGCCGGTTGATCGGCCAGCGCCAGGGGCAGATCAAGTAAAAAACGCGCCAGACTCATTCCCGCCAGCAGCAAAACCAGCCATTGCAGCAGTTGTCCTTTGCGCCGGGTGTCGTCGTCGTCCGATTGAATTTGCAAAAAGGGCAGGCGAGAAAGCGTAGACATGTGGTTAGCTGGTGGTTAATAAGCGGTGGCTGGCCCCAGCCGCCAACCACCAGCCGCCAGCCACTATCGAAGAATAAATCACGTCAAATGCCGAGGTCCCATATGGGTGTGCCACTTAAAATTTGCCGTATCTGTTCAGGAAAGCGATCAGCATCCAGCGGTTTAGAGAGAAAACCGTCAAAACCGGCTTCTTTGGCGCGCTGCATCTCGGCGCTGCTGCCGTGGGCTGTTACTACCACTACCAGGGTATTTTTTAACCGCTCATCGGCCCGAATCTGGCGCAGGGCGTCATAGCCATCTTCATGGGGCAGGCGCAAATCCATTAACACCAGGTCTACGCGGGGCATGGTATTGGCAAAATCCACCACGCCCCAGCCGGTGGTTTTCCATTCGCATTTTTGTACCCCCATGAAAGCCAGCAGCCGGGCAATGAGGACAAAGTTGGAGACGTTATCCTCCACAACCAGAATGTGGGCATCTTTGGGGTCAACCGGTGAGCGTTTAATCATTGAATCGTTCATAACTATCTCAAATCAATTTAAGTAAACAAGTAAGCGTCTGTTTATTACGAGAAGGGTGAGATGAGGAGATTGAGAGATTAGGAGATTGAAGCAATGCCAATCTCACGATCTCCTGGACGGAAGTAATATTTTGACGATTCCTCATTACAGTATGCAGCTTCTTATTACAATCAATCTCTCTAAACGGGGAGTCACCGGGGCGCTCCTTTCCTCAAGAGGTGATAACCACCATGCTTTCTCCTCAAAATCCATGCCAGATGATACAAATAATAACCCGCAATGCCCATGAATGAGGCGAAAAAAGTTAATTAGC
>CAADGU010000286.1 GCA_900696625.1 uncultured Chloroflexota bacterium
GATTCCCCCCCTGGTACGGGTCGTTGACGATGACGACGTCGCCGGGGGCGAAGGGGGCGCAGTGGGTGATGGCGGCCTGGACGGAGGCGGGCATGGCCCCCAGGTGGACGGGGATATGGGCGGCCTGGGCCAGCAGACGGCCGTCGCCCAAAAACAGGGCACAGCTAAAATCGAGCCGCTCTTTGATGTTGGGGCTGTAAGCGGCGTGCTCCAGCGTCACCCCCATCTCCTCAGCGACGGAGGAAAAGAGGTTGGCGAAAATGGACAGGGTTACGGCCGTTGGGTTCATGGTTTTTGCTCGTTTGCCATTGGGTGTTGAGCGGCGAAGTGGTCTAGTAAGGTGCGGTGGATGAAAACCCAGCCACCGCCCACCCGCCGCAACAAAATGCGCTCCGCCATGGCGTCCAGATAGGTTGCCAGCAGCCTATCTTGAAATGAATATGGTAGAAACTTATGTCTTGCTAGCAACCATCTCACAATGTAGTGTTGTGTCAACACTGCATAAGGGAAGTGGAGTAGACCAAGTATAAAGAAGGTGAGAGCAACAAATATCAAAAAATATATGTCAACGGTCAAGATTCCATTTGGACCCAGTTCAGTTGTATCTAATGGTCCAAGAGCAAATCCCATACTAAGTATTGTGAATAGTCCAAAAACCATAAGTAGCAGAGATCTCTTTAGTTTTCGCAGTCTGTCGAGTGGACCAATCTCGTTTGGTTTGGGAGTGATCATATCCTCGTACAGCTTCTCATAATTCTCAATAAAACGTCTATTCAATCCAATCTCCATAAAAAGGTAACCACCGATTATCCACCCAATGACCAAACCGTAAGTTCCGAATCCAATCCAACAGAGACTTCCGATTGACATACCATATGTGAAAAAAAAGATTACTCTAATAATAAATGAGTATTGCCTGTGTACAAGACCAGTAGGCAGCCAAAGGGGGGACAATCTTAGTAGAGAAAAAATCGTTAGATTATTCTTGCTCATGCCATAAGCTAAATTGATCAGCCAGGTGATTGCCTGTGACTGGACATATTCTTCTGTTCCGGTCAGGGGGCGACGCCACCACATTTCGGTCACGTAATGGGCGAACAAATGGTTATGCCGTGACCCTGGTGTCGCTAATTGTGCCAGTTCATCTGCGGCCATCCCTCGATATGCAAGGCTGATTACGCTCAAGAAAAGCGGCGTTTGCGCCAGTTCAAGTAGTATCTCATCTGTTTGCACCATGTGCCGCACCGCCGCCAGCGCCAGTTCTGGACGGTTCAAATAATCCTCCACCTGCGCTAGCGACAACGGCTCAATGCGTATCCCCATGCCCAGGTTGAGTTTTTCGGTCAGCGCCTCATACTCGGCCATTCGGCAGCACACCACTATTGGCGCAGGCTGCTGTGCTTTGAAGTTGTTGATGGCTTGCACACAGGCGTCCCGCGCCTCGGTTGCTACCTCATCCAGCCCATCCAGCAGGTAAATCAGGCCGCTGTTGGTAATCAGGCTGCGCCCCGTCTGGCGGGGTAACTGGTATTGCAGTAACAATTCCTCTACCAGCCATTCCGACAGCACCGTCTGCTGCTGCGCCCAGCTCGAGAGGTTCACCACAACCGGCGTGGGTTGGGCCGGGTCGGTATCGGCAATGTCCAGCAAATGCTCGGCCAGTTGTAGCATGGTCATCGTTTTGCCGCTGCCCGGCTCGCCCAAAATGAGCAGGCTGCCAAATTCGGCAAACAGATCAGGCACACTCCTTTCGACCGGGCGCGCTGCCTGCCCCGGCACATAGGTGACTTTGCGCGTCAACGTCTGCGGCTGGTAGGTCAGTTTTAGTTCCAGGGCGATCTCATCCGTCACTGACTGGTGTAGCACCCCGGCTATCCAAGCGGCGCGCACATTGCGCCGCAGCCCATATTGCTGTTCCAATTGCGCCGGCATTAACCAGCGGACGTGAGGGCGTTCCCCCTGTAAAACGGCCATCAGGCGCGGCAACTGACCGCGCCGCTGCATGGCCGCCACTAATGAAATGCTCTTGCCGGTGATGGTATCCCCGCTCAAATCCTCGTAACGGATTCCTAAATCCAGACACAACGTCCGCACTTCATCCAGGTCAAAATAATCGGCGATCTGGCGGCGCAGCGGCCCTAAGGCTAGCGTTTCTTCATCGGCGGCGGCGACATCGGGCGGCAGGGCCACATGCTGGGCGCGGCTTAACCAGGCGGAGAAAGCGGTTAAGAGGGAGAGGATGGTAAAGGCGAGGACGTTGAGTGGTTCAAAACTGCCCGGTTCACTTAGCACCCAGGCGATAAGGGTGCCGATGATAGCCAGCACCGTCAGTCCTAACAGAATGTAGGTGGTGGTTTGTAGACGTTGGCGTGTTTTGGGCGTCAGTTGGATGCTCATTGTTTTTGATGGATGCGTTACCGGGCGCGCGAGTAAATTGTACTGGGGTGTGGTGTGGCTGTCGAGGTGGGGACAGCCGCCAGCAATTGGAAATAACCCAGGACTCCCATAGATTGCCCCCACTGACTTTGTTAGAATCCAGGTCACTCCGGCAACCCGGCAACAACTTCTCTCTTTCAAGGTGATTCACATGAACAAACGTCTCGTCATTACCATCATTCTACTGAGTGGCCTCTGCCTGGCGGCCTGCCAGCGGCAGGAAAGCGCCACGCCCACACTAGAGCAGGTTCAGGACACGGCCACTTCGTCTGCGCTCAGTGCAGGCGCCCCACACCCCACCGCCCATCAGAATCCGGCCTCCATGGCTACCGCACCGGAACCGGCAACGCTGGACCCGGCGCAGGGGCAGGCCATCGGTTCGGTGTTCCAGGCATTTCTCAGCCCGCATCAGGAACCGGGCGAGGAGAAAGATACCCCGGCCCTGATCCCCCAACAATTCCGCTCCACCGAACCTTCTCTGCTGCGCAGCGAACGGCTCGCCCATGGTCATGGTCTGCTGCGTTTCACCCATGATCTCAGCAAAGTATATGTGGATGTGCAGCTTGAAAACGTCAATCCCGACGATGTGATTATGTTCCACATCCATTGTGGCAAGCCGGATCAGCTTGGCCCCATCTTGATTGATTTTGCCCATTCCGGCGACTTGCCAGAAAACCTGGCCGATGGCCTCTTTTCGGTGGTGCTGACCAATGAGGACATCGAAATGGTGCTGGCGTCACAGCATGGCTTAATCGGTGGTTATACGCTGGGCTGCCCCATTGTGCCCGGCGTGCCGGGCGAAGTAAAAACAATTGCCGGTATGGAACACATTGCCCGGCAGGGAGAACTGTATTTCAATCTGCACACCAAAGCGCAGACCTATTTTGGTGATATTCGCGGGCAGGTGCGACCGGTGGATGAATAGCAGGGGGTGGCAGGTTGCAAGTAGCCTGCCACCTGCCACATTAAAAGGTGTTGAAAGCCAGGATGGTGGCCGTGCCGTAGGCGAAAGCGATGAGGCCCAACAGTACGGCCGTGCCCACCAACATCCGTTTATACGGCGTGACGCGCTCCACATCCATCAGCACCGCATACGCGCCGGTGAGCGCGTGAATGAGCACGGCCAACAGAAAGAGGATGTCTATCACTTTCCACACCGGGTTTGCCAGGCGTTCCATCACCCGGCTGAAATCGAGATGGCCGGGGGGATAATGCACCACGATCATGTGCAAGGTTAGGAAGAGGACGAGGGCAACGGCCGTGAGCCGCTGCATCACAAACACGCGCATGGTTAATTTCCCTCCAGAGCAAAGAGCAAAAGCGGCACGCCGCCCACGATGGAGACCAGGATGAACAGCACAAACATGGCGTAAAACAGGCTCTTGCGGTACTCCGTCACCTTGAACCAGTGGACGATGAGCAGGCGGATGCCGTCGAAGCCGTGGTAGACGACGGCCGTTAACAACGCCACCTCAAGCAAACGAAACAGTGGCGCCTGCACCGTGGCCATGCGCGCATCAAACGCTTCTGCGCCGCCCGTTGCCGAACCAATCACCCAGATGTGCATGAACAGGTAAAACACCAGCGCCATGCCAGATACCCGCCGGAAGAGAAAACTGATGAAGCCGGTTGTTTTATACATACCTCACTCCTACAAGTTCTGGGTCTTCGGGTTTTGTGAC
This sequence comes from uncultured Chloroflexota bacterium, assembly GCA_900696625.1. Classification (GTDB taxonomy): domain Bacteria; phylum Chloroflexota; class Anaerolineae; order Promineifilales; family Promineifilaceae; genus CAADGU01. The sequence continues at coordinate 4,119 of CAADGU010000286.1, forward strand.
GAGTGACGAGTGATGCGTGACGAGTGAGATCACTCGTCACTCGTCACGCATCACGCCCTGTTCCCAAACTCTTTTGTCGTTCCACCCGTTCGGCGGCGAAGGCCAACCGCTTTTGCGCCAGTTTGCGCAGCGTTTCAATGGCAAATGTGGGGTCTAGCCCCTTGGGGCAGGCGTCAATGCAGTTAAAAATGGTGTGGCAGCGAAAGACACCATCATCGCCGCCCACAATTTCTAGCCGTTCGGCCGGAGCCGCGTCACGGGGGTCTAACACGCGCAAGAATGCTTTGAGCAGCGCATGGGGGCCAATATATTGCTTGTTCATCGCCACGACCTGGCAGGCGGAGTAACAGGCGCCACACATGATGCAGGTCTCGGCCATTTTCAGCGCTTCCACTTCTGCGGGCAGCACGCGGTATTCGCCAGCGGGCGCGGCGCCGTTTTCCGGCGGAATCAGCCAGGGTTTAACGCGCAGATATTGTTCCCAGAACGACGTGCGGTCTACCACCAGGTCTTTGATGATGGGCAGATAGGGCAACGGCCGTATCGTCACCCGCCCCCGCCTATCCAGCAGCGCATTCACCCGCCGGTTGCACACCAGCATGTTACGGCCGTTGACGTTCATGGCGCAGCTGCCACAAATAGCATGGCGGCACGAGCGGCGAAACGTCAGGCTGCCATCGAGCGTTGCCTTGATCTGTTCCAGCGCGTCCAGCAGCGTCGTGTCCGCCGTCGCCTCAATCTCATACGACGCCAGATAAGGCTTTGCGTCCACATCGGGATTAAACCGCTGTACCCGAATCGTCACGTTTTGCGTTTGTCCATTTTTAGCCACAGCCA
>CAADGU010000287.1 GCA_900696625.1 uncultured Chloroflexota bacterium
GAACACCCGGCCTGGTCACCGGAATTGGTGGAATCACTGCAAATGATTCCCAACTATTACCTGCAATACTTTTATGACACCGCCAAGAAGCTGGCAGAGCAGGAAAAGTGGCCGCCTTCCCGCGCCGAGGCGGTGATGGCCATTGAAGAAAAGTTGTTTGCCCAATATGCCGAACCGGACCGCACCACACCACCGGAAGGGCTGATGGAACGGGGCGGCGCCTATTACTCCACCGTGGCCACACAGCTTCTCAATGCCCATTACAACGATTTGCAGGAGACGCACGTGGTCAATGTGCCCCATCGCGGTACGGTGCCCGGTTGGCCGGCGGATTGGGTGCTGGAAATGCCCTGTGTGGTGGGGCGAGACGGCATTACGCCCATCCCCACCGAACCGCTGCCGCCGGTCTGTTTTGGCCTGCTCAGCGCAGTGAAACAGTATGAACTGCTGACGGTGGAAGCGGCCGTACACGGCGACCGCAATGCGGCGTACCAGGCATTGCTGGCCCACCCCCTCGGCCCCGCCGCCGATCAGGTGCAGGCGGTACTGGACGATTTGTTGAGTACACACAAAGCATATTTGCCACAATTTTGGCGCAAGCGTTTGTAGTAACCGCTTCAGCGGGTTCTCTTAATCCGGCTAATGAACATTAACTTTTTATTTCGGTAATAAACCCGGCGGTTGAAACCGCAGCTACAGAAAGCAAAGTCGGCCCTTCACAAGGCTCAGGGCAAGCTCTGCGCCGACTGTAGCCAGACCGCGAAGGCGGTCTTTGCTGGCGTAGCCGCGAATTTATTCGCCAGACGCAGATAGGAGATTAGGAGATTGGGGAATTGGCTTCCCAATCTCTTAATCTCCCGATCTCTTCTTAAACATGACACAATACTTTTTAGGCATAGACACCGGAGCGACAAAAAGCCATGCGCTGATTGCTGATGAGTACGGCCGTGTCCGCGGTTTTGGCGAGAGCGGCCCCGGCAATTGGGAAGTGGTCGGTTGGGACGGAATGCGGGCGGCGCTGGACGAGATTATCGGCCAGGCCACAGCCCAGGCAGGCATCACGCGGGCGCAGTTGCGCGGCGCGGGGTTTGGTCTGGCCGGGTACGATTGGCCGGAAGACCGCCCGCCGCACGAAGCCATCATCGAGCAGCTTTTACCCGGTGTGCCCTTTGCCCTGGTGAATGACGCTTTTCTGGGGCTGCCCGCCGGGACGGACGCCGGTTGGGGCGTAGTGGTGAGCGCAGGTACCAGTTGCAACGCTACCGGGCGCAACCCCCAGAGGCAAATGGGCCGTTTGACCGGCTCCAGCCGCTTTGGCGAATATGCCGGATCAGGTGAACTGGTATTGTTTGCCTTGCAGGCAGTCTCCCGCGCCTGGAGCCACCGGGGGCCGGAAACGGCGTTAGACACGGCATTTTGCACGGCCGTAGGCGCAACCGATGTCTCCGATTTACTGGCCGGTCTGATGCGCGACCGTTACCACATCCACGCCGAAAAAGCGCCGGTTGTTTTTGCCACCGCCGCTCAAGGTGACGCAGTAGCGCTGGAACTGGTGCGCTGGGCCGGGCACAGCCTGGGCGACCTGGCCTGTGGCATCATTCGCCAGCTAGAGATCGCCGACCTGGAATTTGACGTGGTGCTGGCGGGCAGTTTCTACAAAGGCAGCCCGCTCATCCAGGAAACGATGGCCGAGACGATCCACACCCTGGCCCCCCGTGCCCGGCTGGTACACCTGAATGCCCCACCGGTCATAGGCGCGGTGCTGTTGGGCATGGAGCAGGTAGGGGCGGCGACGGCCGTTACCCGGCGTGTGTTGATTGATGAGATAAACTTGCACAAGCCATAATCCGATGCCCGAAGCCCCATATCCGAGTAGACTTCACCGTGCTGGACATGTTCCCCCCGCAATATTCTTGCCTGCATTTACCTGACCTGATACCATTGGCGCATCGCACTGGTTGCCACCAGTAGTCAAGCAATCAATAAAAATTGTACCGGGCCGTGAATCGCTATCATGCGATTCGTATCAGGTTTGTAGTAACGGCTTTAGCCGGAACCCGCTGAAGCGGTTACTACGAACGGTGGGAGGGAAAGATGATGCATGTCTGGCGCATTTATCGGCGGCTGGTTGCTTTTGGTTGGGCGCTGGGCCTGGGGTTGGGGATGGTTACGTTTGCGCTGAGTTCAGCGGAAACGGCCGACCTCTTCACCCCTTTGCTGTCCCAAAACGTTGATCGTCATCCGTATGCCGTGAGCCGTGAGCCGATGGATCACATTGTCATCAACGAAGTGCGTGTGGATCAGACCGGCGCGGACAATGACGAGTATTTTGAACTGGCGGGGCCGCCAGGGACAAGTCTGGCTGGCCTCACCTATCTGGTCATTGGCGATGGCGCAGGAGGCAGTGGTGTCATTGAGGCTGTAGTGCCGCTGGCCGAGAATATGCCGGCGCGGGGTTATTTGCTGGTGGTGGAACCCACTTTTAGCCTGACCAACACGGCCGATCTGACCACCAGCCTCAACTTTGAGAACACGGATAACGTCACCCACCTGCTCGTCAGCGACTTCAGCGGCAGCAATGGGCAAGACCTGGATACAAACGATGACGGGGTGCTGGACGTGACGCCCTGGACGGCCGTACACGACCTGATCGCCCTCATCCGCGAAGAAAATCCACCCATCACCACCGAATACCACTACGGCCCGCCCACGGTGGGGCCGGGCGGCGCCAATTGGCCCGGCCACGCCTTCCGCTGCCCGGAACAGTGGGAGATGGGCCATTTCAACGCCGGGGTGAACGACACGCCTGGCGCGGCCAATGGTTGCCCCATCGCCGACCTGAGCCTGGACAAAAGTGGCCCCACGTTCACGCAGGCAGGCGGCGTCATTCAGTACACCCTGAGTTATGCCAATGAGGGCACGGCCGTAGCCGCCACCATCACCCTCAGCGACACCCTGCCCGGCGGTCTCACCTACCTGAGCGACGGCAGCGGCCTACCCTGCACCGGCTGTATGCCCGGCAGCGACCAGATGGTTTGGGAATTGGGCAGCCTGGCCCCCGGCAGCAGCGCCAATTTTGTCCTCACCGCCCTGGTAAGCGACACGGTTGCTTATGGCGCGGTGCTGACGAACACAGCCGTGATCACCACCACCAGCGCCGAGAACAACCCCAGCAATAACCAGGCACAGTGGGTCACTACCATCAGCCCGCTTGACCTGGCAATAACGGCCACCGGCCCCGCCATAAACTTTACCGGAGAGCCGCTGGTCTACACCATCACCGTGCAAACCAGCGGCATTGCCACCGCCACCCAGGTGGTGCTGACCGACGTGATCCCGCTGGAAACAAGTTATGTGGCCGACTCCGCCCCCTGGCCGGCGACGGTCGTCGGGCAGACCCTCGTCTGGGCAGCGGGCGACCTGCCACCCGGTCTGCAAACCAGTTTTCAACTCACGGTCACGGCCGTGTCCGCCATTCCCAATGGCACGATAGCTACGAATCTGGTTACGGCCGTGACCAGCGCCCCCGGCGACGACCCGGCCAACAACAGCGCCCAGACCAGCACCCCCCTTTACACCCTCGTCCCCATCGCCCAGGCCCGCGCCGGGAACAGCGGCGACCTGTTTGCCATTGAAGGGCAGATCATTTACACCCCTGGCACATATCATCCCAATGGTTGGGGGCTGCAAGATAGCAGCGGCGGCATTGCCGTCTTTTACTCGCCGCCGCCCCTACTGCAATTGGGTGATACGGTGCGCCTGGTGGCTACACGGGGCAGTTTCCAAAACGAGGAGCAGTTAATGGCCCCCGTTCACTACTTTGCCAACCTGGGACCAGGCCCGGAAGTGACGCCGCTGCCCTTCAACACCGGGCAAATTGCCGACGGCAGCAGCGAAGGCTGGCTGGCGATTATCAGCGGCACGGTCTCCAATTTGTACTGCCCCACCCAGTTTTACCTGGATGATGGCACGGGGGCAGCGCTGGTTTACGTGGACGTGGACACAGGCATTGATGTGTGTGGCGGTGGGCTGCGCCATGGCATGACGGCCGTTGTCACCGGTTACAGCACCCAATTCCAAAACGAATACGAGATCAAGCCGCGCCGCCCGGCGGATGTGCAATTTGTGGGCAATGCGCCCAGCCTGAGCAAAGCCGCGCCGGTATTGGTGGGGCCGGGCCAGTTGTTCACCTATACCCTCACCGTCTTCAACAACCTGGGCTACACGCTAACAAATGTAGTCATCACGGATGCCGTGCCCGCGCTGGCCGATTTTGCCTATGCCCTGGACGGTGGCAGTTATACGGGTGGGGTGGTCTCGTGGACACGGCCGTCCCTGCCCCACCAGGGCAGCGTTACCGTTCGTTTTGCCGTGACTGCACCGCCGGATACGGCCGTCGTGGAAAACCACGACTATGCCATTACTGCCGCCAATTTTGTGACGCCCACCGTTGGCCCGCCGGTGTTCACAATGGTCATCAGCGGGCCGGTGTCCATCCACCACATCCAGGGGGCGCGGCACAGTTCGCTACTGGCGGGCGAGGTGGTGACGGGGGTGCAGGGGGTGGTCACGGCCGTATCTGGCAGTGGCTTTTTCCTGCAAAATCCACAGCCGGACGATGACGAAGCCACGTCGGAAGCCATTTTTGTCTATACGGTCAATACCCCATCCGTCAGCGTCGGCGATCTCATTTCCGTCACCGGCCTGGTGGATGAATTCACCAGTGATGGCCTCGGTTCCGGCAATCTGTCTACCACCGAACTGCGAAACGTGAGCATTGAGGTGCTGGCGACCGACCAACCATTGCCCGCGCCGGTAATTGTGGGGGCAAACGGCCGTGTGCCCCCCAACCAGATCATTGACAACGACGCCAACGGCGATGTGAACCAGACGCCCCTGTTTGACCCGGCCGAGGATGGCATTGACTTTTACGAAAGCCTGGAAGGGATGCTGGTGCAGGTGAATGGCGCGGTGGTGGTGGGGACCACCTTCTTTAACGAAGTGATTGTGGTCGGCGACGGCGGCGCAAATGGCGGTCTGTTCAGTTCGCGCGGCGCGTTGGTCGTCCGCGCCGATGATTTTAACCCGGAGCGCATTTTTATTGACGATACCCTGACGCCCGCACCGGCCAATTACACAGTGGGTGACGCCTTTACCGCGCCCATCACCGGCGTATTGGATTACAGCTTTGGCAACTTCAAACTGCTCAATGTGAACCCCCTGCCACCGGTCGCGCCTGGTGGGCTGACCGCCGAAACCACCGCGCTCAGCAGCGCCGCCGACCGGCTTACCATTGCCACTTTTAACGTGGAAAACCTGAGCGCCCAGAGTGACCCGGCCCGTGTGGAGGCGCTGGCGGCTATTATCGTGGACAATCTGGGTGCGCCGGATATTCTTGCCCTGGTGGAGATTCAGGATAACAACGGCCCGGCGGATAATGGTGTGGTGGACGCCAGCGAAACGTACCAACTGTTGCTGGGGGCGATTGTGGACGCGGGTGGGCCACTGTATGACTTCCGGGACATTGCCCCGGAAGATAACCAGGATGGCGGCCAATTGGGCGGCAATATCCGGGTGGGGTTCATCTTCCAGCCGGGGCGAGTGACGTTTGTGGACAGGCCAGGGGGCACGGCCGTGACGCCCACCACCATTTCACTGGGCAGCCAGGGCGTAGAATTAAGCTACAGTCCGGGGCGCATTGCGCCGCAGCATCCCGCCTTTAGCAACAGCCGCAAACCGCTGGCGGGTGAGTTTCTTTTCAATGGTTACAAGCTGATACTCATTGCCAATCACTTTAATTCCAAAGGGGGTGATGGGCCGTTGTTCGGCCGTCACCAGCCGCCGCTGCTGGTGACGGAGGCCAAACGGCTGGCGCAGGCGCAGGTGGTGGCGGATTTTGTGCAGCACATCCTTGACCTGGACGAGCAGGCGCATGTGGTGGTCTTGGGCGACTTCAACGACTTCCACTTTTCACCGCCGCTGCTGGCGCTGGAGGAAGGCGGGCTGAGCAATTTACTCAACCTGCTACCGGAAGCGGAGCGATATACCTATATTTACCAGGGGAACGCCCAGGTGTTGGATCATCTATTGGTGAGTGAGGGGCTGGCGTCGCACACGGCCGTAGCCGCCGACATCACACACGTGAACACCGAATTCCGCCTGGATGCCCAGGCCAGCGACCATGATCCGGTCATTGCCCAGTTCACCATGCCGCCATTGGCCGCCGGTTTCAGCAGCAATTCACCGGTGCGGTTGGGGGAACTCGCTACCTTCAACAATCTATCAGTGGGGGCAACTTCGTATGTGTGGGATTTTGGCGATGGGGTGGGGACGAGTACGGCCGTGAACCCCTCCTATCTGTACGCTGCCCAGGGCAGCTACACCGTCACCCTCACCGCCACCAACACCCTGGGCCGGGCTGTCTTCACCTCCCCCCACATCGTCGGCCCACCCCTTTACCGCGTTTACCTGCCGCTGGCCGCAAAACCGTAACCCGTGAACCGTAATCGGATTAGGGATTTCCGATTACGGTTCACGGATTACCGATCACTCATCCACCACCAACTCTTGCGCCTTCTTCTCCAGGTATCCCGCCAGCAGTCGCAGCCGTTTCCACTGCTGGCGAAAGACGTAAATGATAGCCAGGGCGCGCAGATAGCGGATGTCACAATTTGGTGTATTAGCCAGCTCTTCAAAAACAGCCATCGCTTTGGCGTCGGTGCGCCGGGTGCGCATAAATTCTTCAGCCAACTGTTTTAGCTCTCCTTCCCGTTCTTGTTTTCGTTTGCGATTTTGCAGCTCAGCCCACTGGCTGCCAAAGACTTGTTCCCGTACACGCTGCATGACGGCCAACAGTTGATCGGAGGTGAATGGTTTGATTAGATAGTCATGGACGCCCAATTTCATGGCCTCATCCACCGTTTCCTGGCTGCGTTCGGCCGAGAGGATGATGCACACGATGTGGGGCCGGTGTTGGCGAATGAGTTTCACAGCGTGCAGCCCATCCATTTCCGGCATGTTCAAATCCATCAGTACCACATGGGGGCGGTGTTGGCGCACCATTTCCAGGGCCTGACGGCCGTTTTCGGCCACAGCTACCACCCGCGCTTCCGGTACCAGCGTCATCATCAGCCGGGTACTGCGGCGTGTTTCCATTACATCATCCGCAATCAACACACGCATCAGTTCCGGGGGCTGGCCTGACCTGTTTGCGTTGTCCGACATGAAAAACCTCTTTCTCTCAAGCTGGGGCTAAACTCGGACAGTGGCGATTGCCACACATCGCTTAAATTATACACAAAACGGTTTATGGCGATAGAGGCTTGATGGTCAGGCTATAATTGTTATACTAACAAACGAGTTGCCGCCGCTTACAACATTCATCCATCATCGCCAATGGTCAGGCAGCAGGAGATGATTTTGGCAAATTCGCGCAAACCTATCATCATATTGATGGCTGATGACGATTCCGACGATTGCCTGCTGGCGCAGGAAGCGCTGGCACATATTAACATGGAACACGAGGTTCATACTGTCTCTGACGGAATGGCTGTGATGGATTATTTACACCGGCACGGTTTGTATGAATCATTCAAAAATAAGCCGCTGCCCGGTCTTATCTTGCTCGACCTGAACATGCCGCGCATGTCTGGGCTGGATGCACTGCGCGAAATTAAATCAGACCCCTTATTACGCCGCATTCCCATCGTTATTCTCACCACATCAGAATTAGAAAAGGATATTCAGCAAAGTTATGATCTTGGCGCTAATTCTTTTGTCACCAAATCTGTGAGCTTTAGCAGTTTGGTCGAGACAGTAGAAGAAATTGGCAAGTATTGGTTAGAAGTGGTACAGCTTCCCCCACAATCGCTTCCGCCACGTTCTTAAGAAAATGGTGGCCGGTGGCCGCTGGCTGGGAGATGATTGACAGTTGCTCGTTCAATCTCCCAATCCTGCGAGAAGCTCAGGACAAGTCTCCCAATCTCCAATCTCCCATGTTTCATACTGTAATAATCGGCAAAGGACTAATGGGCACGGCCGTGACCCGGTATCTGGCGCAGGCAGGCATGGCGACGGCCGTCATTGGCCCAGACGAACCGGCTAACTGGCAAACGCACCCCGGCGTTTTTGCCAGCCATTACGATCAGGGACGCATCACCCGCCGTCTGAGCAAAGACCCCGTCTGGTCACAACTGGCGATCAACGCCATTGCCCAATACCGCTATCTGGAACAGCAAAGCGGCATTCCCTTCTACACCCCCAGCGGCGGCCTGTATGTGGCCGCGCCACATATGGATAATGGCTACCTGGCACAGGTAGAAACCATTGGCCGCCGTTGTTTCCAGGTGGCGTATGAGGCCCTGGACACGCCGGAACTGGCGGAACGTTTTCCCTTTCTGGCTTTCCCACCCAACTGCACGGCCGTCTACGAGCCAGACCCCGCCGGATACATCAACCCCCGTGACCTGATCCGGGCGCAGCTTGCAGTGGCGCAGCAGCACGGGGCCGCGATCATTCGGGAGACGGCCGTACACATCACACCTGGCCCCCCGTTCACCATCACCACCGACACGGGCCGAACCATTGAATCAGAGAAGGTGGTCATCGCTGCCGGGGCGTTTAGCAACTGTCATGGGCTGCTGGCACGGCCGTTGGCGCTGCGCGTGAAAACGGAGACCATCATCCTGGCCGAACTGCCGGATACCGAAGCCACCCGATTAGCCGATATGCCCACCGTCATCTTCCAGATTGAAGACCCGGCGCTGGACAGCATTTATCTGCTGCCGCCCATCCGGTACCCGGACGGCCGTGTCTACCTGAAAATGGGCTGCAATACCCGCGCCGACCAATACCTGCCCGACCTGGAAGCCATGCGAAATTGGATGATCCGGGGCAACAGCGACGTTATTTTGGCAGAGATGAAACAGGCGTTGCAAACGATGATGCCTGGCCTACAAGCCACCTCCTGGCACAGCAAACGCTGCCTGATTACCTACACAGCAAGCGGCTACCCCTATGTGGATCAGGTGGCGGATGGGGTTTTTGTGGCTACCGGGGGCAATGGCTCTGCCGCCAAATCATCAGACGCCATCGGCAAACTGGCAGCCGACCTGGTCTTTCACGATGCCTGGGTTTCTGATATAGAGCGTTCGTTTTTTACGGCCGTGTATGCCTGAGGCGCCGGACAAAACTTGAATGAGGTAAGGGGAAATTGCGGGTAAGCATAAGGAGCTAACTTACTACTGCCCGTTCAATTACATTGTCTGCAATTCCCCTATGGAGAGTTCGCTGGTTTCGGAGGGGTAAAATTGGCGGAGGGGGAGGACAACGTGAAAGGCACTGCCGGGACACTCGGTTTCGTCAAAGCCGGCGCTTTCTACCCAGATACGGCCGTTGTGCGCTTCCACAATCCCCCTGGCAATAGCCAACCCAATGCCCGAACCGCCCCCCTTGAACGTCGTTTTGCCCGATGAATGTTGATTCACCTTGCCCGTCTGGAAAAATTTCTCAAACACCAGTTCCTGCACTTCCGGGGCAATGCCAATGCCCGTGTCCGAGACGATGATTTCCACGCCGGTCACTTCGCCGCTGCCATTGCCAGAGGCGCCATTGCCGGAGGAGGTATAGGCACGGCCGTCTACCCGAATAAATCCCCCATCCGGTGTATATTTCACCGCATTCATCAACAAATGTGTGAACAACTTCTCCATCGCTTCCGCATCCGCTTCCACGTCCGGCAGGCCAGGCATATCGGCCACCGTAATCACCAACTGGCGACCGGCCCACTCCCGCTCCAGGCGGCGTATCACCTGCTGCACCAGAAAACGCATGTTCAGCGGCGACATGAACAAATCCAGCGAACGGCTGTCAATCTTGGCTACATCCAAAATGTTCTCCACCACCTCTTCCATGCGCTGTACGCCCCGGTAGATGCCTTCCGCCCACTTCAAATAGTCGCTATGCTGCTCGCTGCGCGCCTCTTCCAGGATCATCTGGCTGTTGAAATTCACTATCGTCAGCGGCGTGCGCAGTTCGTGAGAGGCAATGGTGATGAAGTCGGCTTTTGTTTTGTCCAGCCGTTCCAACCGGGCATAGGCCGCCAGTAAATCCTGGGTACGCTCGGCCACTTTTTGTTCCAACTCCTGGTTAAACTGCTTCACTTCGCCATACAACCGCGCATTTTCCAGGGCAATGACCACCTGGTCGGCCAGCAGTTGGTAAGCGGGAATCTCTTCTTCAGCAAAAGCGGCCGAACGATTGCTCTGCAAATCCAGCACACCCCACATCTGGTCGCCAATTTTCAGGGGCAGCAGCAGTTGGGATTGGGTACGTGGGGTCGCTTCTTCCGGTTTGAAGCGGTTGTGTTGCAGCACGTTGTCTACGCGCAGGGCACAGCCGTGCTGCATCACCCAACCCGCCAACCCACTTGGCCCCACCTTCATAGGCGTAGTTTGGGCATCCATGTTGGCGCCTGATTGGGCAACAGCCATCAGCCCCGCCCCGTTTTCATCTGGCAACAGCAGCCCCACATAACACACCTGGTACTGCTGCCGGATAAGCTCCGCCACCTGGGGCATGAGGGTTTCTTGATCTAAAATGGAGGTGATGCGCTGGCCAACGGCAACGGCCGTGTGCAATTGCAGCGTCAACATTTGCAGCGCCTGCCGCTGGTCTCGCTCCACAATCCGCAAAATGACCGTATGCCGGTAGGCCCGCACTCGCACCACGTGCGCCAGCAGGCCCGTAGCCATAGCTGCCAGCGTCACCACCACAAAATAGGGCCAATCCGCCGAAGGGGGAAAGGTATAAATCGCCAACAGCAGCGCCGCCAGCGTCAGCAGCGAAAACAGACCATACCAAAACGGCGAGATGAAGATGATGGCGATGGCGAACAAAAAAAGCGCCAGATTGGCCGCCTGGTTGGGGTTCATGGTCAGCTGCGCCCGCAGCACAATGCTCGCCAACACCAACGCCGCCCCAAACGCCGTCAGCGGCTCCGCCCACGTGTCGGGCAGGCCGCCCTGCCGCAGAATGTAGGCGATAGCAAACATCAAGACGGCGCTGCCCAAAGCGACAGCGGCCATCAACTCCGCCTGGTTTTCGCGCAGCACCGTCAATTGCAGCCCCGCATAAGCCACAAAGAAAAATCCGACCATGCCATACATAAATGGCAAATACTTCATCAGCGAATGATTGATCGCCACCTGTACCTGGTCAGCGGGGATACCGTAGCTGTCCAGCGACAACAGATCACTGAGATAATATCGTTTGCTGCCGGAAGATGATTTCATATGATTTTCTCTACTGCTGATGGATTTGCCCCTATTTTATTACACCTGCCCCAAATTCTCAATCTTTGTACCTGGGATAGATACGGGGATACAATCCGCAGCTAAATGAAAATTCATAATTCATCCTTCATAATTCATAATTTCCAGAGGAGACAGCTATGGCGCAAGTCACCAAATTACGCAGTGAAATTCCGGTGCAGTACACCTGGGATACGGATTCTATTTTTGCTTCCGTGGCGGATTGGGAGGCCGCCATGGTGGAAGTGGGAGCACAGTTAGAGGAATCGGGGAAGTATCACGGCCGTCTCCACGAATCCCCGGCTACCCTGGCCGACTTTATGGCGGGGCTGGAACTGATGCAGCGCCACCTGAGCCACATCTTCAACTACGCCGGACTCAACTACAGTGTAGACACCAACAACCAGGAATGGGCAGCCCGCCAGGATCAGGCGCGTGGTTTGCTCAGCCGCGCCACCGCCGCCGTTGCCTTTGCCGAGCCGGAACTGCTGCAAATTGGCTTTGACACTCTGCGCCAATGGCTGGCAGCCGATGAACGGCTGGCCGTATACGCCCATTACCTGGATCGGCTGGAAAAGCGACAGGCGCATGTGCGTTCGGCCGAGGTAGAGCAGCTGTTGGGCCAGGTGCAAGACCCGCTGGGCACGGCCAACAGCACCCACAGCGTACTGGCGAACGCCGACCTGAAATTTGCGCCCGCCACCGACAGCCAGGGCGAGAGTTACGACATCACTCAGGGCAGCATTGGCAGCCTGACCACCCATCCTGACCGTGAGGTACGGCGTACATCGTGGGAAAATTATGCCGACGCCCACCTCTCTTTCAAAAACACGATGGCCAACGCCATGGCCGGTGGGGTGAAGCGGGATGTCTTTTTTGCCCGCGCCCGCCGGTATGAAAATTCGCTGGACGCCGCCTTGAGCAATACCTTTATTCCCCCGGCAGTCTTTCATAATCTCATTGACACTTTCAAAGCAAACCTGCCGACGTGGCATCGTTATTGGGCCATTCGCCGCCGGGCCATGGGCGTGGATGCGCTACATCCTTACGACGTGAAAGCGCCGCTGTCTCGCCAATTGCCGGTGGTGCCATATGAAACGGCCGTAGACTGGATTGCCGCCGGAATGCAGCCGTTGGGCGACGAGTATGTCTCCGTGCTGCGGCGCGGCTGCCTGGAAGAGCGGTGGGTGGACGTGTATCCCAACCAGGGCAAACGGATGGGCGCTTTTTCGTCGGGTTCGCCGGGCACACGGCCGTTCATCATGATGAGCTACAGCGATGACTTGTTCGGCCTCAGCACCCTGGCGCACGAATTAGGCCATTCCCTGCACTCTTACTTCACCTGGCAAAATCAGCCGATCATGGCCTACGCCCGGTATGGCCTCTTTGTGGCCGAGGTGGCGTCTAACCTCAATCAGGCCATGGTGCGCGCCCATTTGCTGGCAACCCAGCCCGACCCGGAATTCCAGATCGCCGTCATTGAAGAAGCAATGGCCAACTTCCATCGTTACTTTTTCATCATGCCCACGCTGGCCCGCTTTGAACTGGAAATCCACGAACGGGTGGAGCGGGGCCAGGCATTGACGGCCGATGGCCTCATTGACCTGATGGCCGACCTATTCGCCGAAGGTTTTGGCGCGGAAGTCGTGATAGATCGGGCGCGGGTGGGCATCACCTGGGCGGAGTTCCACACACACCTGTACAGCAATTTTTATGTGTACCAATACGCCACGGGCATTTCCGCTGCCCATGCGCTGGCAGATGGCATTCTGGCGGGTCAACCGGGCGCGGCCGAAAATTATCTGGCGTTTTTGAAAGCGGGCGGTTCAGTCTACCCGCTGGAAGCGCTGCAACTGGCAGGGGTGGATATGACAAAACCCACGGCCGTAGAAACCACATTCAGCACCCTGGCCGGTTACGTAGATCGGCTGGAACAGCTAATTTCAGCCAGAGGATAAGGAGTTAAAGGAATGAAATTGCCCGATTTGTCTCAGAATGTTCTACTGCGGGTTGTGGGCATAAGCCTGTTACTGTTCGCGGTAATGATTCTCATTTCACGGCAGGCAGCCGCCAGCGTCACCACCACC
>CAADGU010000288.1 GCA_900696625.1 uncultured Chloroflexota bacterium
TGCATGATGGTGGTCGCTTTTTCACCAATGCCAAAGGGTAACCACTTTTTGACCCCGGCAAACCACTCATTCACCATTTGCACAAATGCGCCGGCCGCTTCCACCGCGTCCATCAGCAGGTTTTCAATCTGGTGGAAGTACCCGTCTAATTTGTTCAGGTGGGCGTCCAGCCAGGCACGGCCGTTGGCCAGCACCGGCAAATGGCTTTCCACCTCGGCCAACGCCAGCGTGCCGGCGGCCATGCTGGCTTCCAGGCTGGGGATGTCGTCGAGTAAATTGGTGAGTGCGCCGGACACGGCCGTTAGTCCATTATCCAGTGCCGCGCCCAGGTCTACGCCGTCTAGCTGCTCGTACAAAGCCACCAACCCGGCCAACACGCTCACCCGTTCATTGGCGGAGGCCAGTTCGGTGCGCATCGTTTCCTGTGCGGCGATGGCGCTGCTGTCCGGCTGCGATAACGCTTCAATTTGCCGGTTGGCGGCGTCCAGCGCCGCCTGCAAGCGGATGATTTCTGCCTGGGCGGATGCCAGTTGGCTGAATGATTCCGCGCCGGCATTGGCCGCCAACGGTGGCAGGGAAACAACCGGGGCCACCGGGGGGGCGGTGGTGATGGTGGTAACGGCCGCCTGCTGTGATCCCTTGAGCAAGGCCGCACCCGCGCCGACGGTGGTGGCGGCGACGGCCGTGACCCCCATGCCCAATAAAAATCCTCTCCGACTGACTTCTGATTCCTGATACTCTGCCATAATAGACTCCTCCGAGAATTATGAATTATGAAGGATGAATTATGAATTCTTATTCATCACTTCACTGCGGTCAGCGCAGGCTGTGATGGGCTGCCGCCCATGAACTCTCCTCCGGTTTATTTTGACGCAAATTTGCGTCCTTTGCGAAGCCCTTCGCGTCCTTTGCGGATCATACTACAGAAACACGGTACGGCCGTGAACCGTTGCTGCCACAAACCTTATTTTATCTTGTTCTCATATCACTCTTGCTTCACATAGCCCAATCGCCTCAACCACTTTTCGTTTTGCCGCCATTTGGGTTCTACTTTGACCCATAGCTCCAGGAACACTTTGCCGCCGACCAGTTCTTCCAGTTGGGCGCGGGCGGCGGCGCCAATTTCCTTCAACTGCTGCCCTTTTTTGCCGATGATGATGCGTTTGTGCGTGTCCCGGTCTACAAAGATGTTGGCGCTGATGTACACGTCGCCGCTATCCCGTTCCTTGAATTCCAGGATTTGCACGGCCGTGCCATACGGCACCTCGTCGCGCAGTTGCAGCATAATCTGTTCGCGGATGAATTCGGCGGCCATATCCCGTACATAACTGTCCGTCACCTGATCTGCCGGGTAATAAAGCGGCCCTTCGGGTAGGGCAGCCACAATCATTTCTAACAGTTCATCACGGCCGTGACCTTTCTGCGCCGAAAATAAAATCCATTCCGCCTCTGGCAGCAGGGCGCGGTACGCTTCCACACGGGGCAGTACGTTGGCGGCGGGCAACAGGTCAGCCTTGTTCAGCGCCAGGATGGTGGGCGTAGACACGGCTTCCAGCCGGGCCGCAATGGCCCGGTCGCCGGCCCCCACCGGCTCGCTGGCGTCCACCAGCCACAGGATCACGTCGGCGTCGTTCAGGGTTTCGACGGCCGTGTTCACCATAAACTCGTCCAGCTTATGCTGTGGCAGCATCATGCCCGGCGTGTCCATAAACACCATCTGGTAGGCATCAGTCGTCAAAATGCCTAACTGCCGCTGCCGCGTCGTTTGCGGCTTGGGGCTGACAATCGCCACCTTCTCCCCCAAAAACGCATTCATCAAGGTGCTTTTGCCCACATTTGGCCGGCCCACCACCGCCACAAACCCCGATTTGAAACCGGCAGATACTTCATACTCTTCCATGAACAACCCTTTTATGGATTACAAGTTTGCCACTGGTATTCCTGAATTTTTTCGTATAGCGTGGTCACTGTTTCATTGGCAAATTCCTCATCTCGCCACGCCAGGTAGTCACCTTTGCCTACATGCCAGCTTGCCCAAAATCGCGCGGCTTCGGAAGGTGTCAGGTGTTCGAGCAAGATTTCCGATGCCTCCCGCATGACTTTTGCTTCTCCAACAACTTGTATACTCATCATGGTTCTCCCATGGTGGCTGCACTCCTTTCATCACCTCACAAGAAGTTTGACGGCATTATAACACGTTGGATTTCAATTACCCTGGTTGGAGATAATATCTTGCAGGGGGTCGTCTTCTTCGCTGACGGTGGTTTTGCGGGTTTTGCCGCCTTCTTTGGGGTCTTCCACCAGCCCCATTTCGTACAGATGCTCCATGATGCGGGCAGCGCGGGGGTAGCCAATGCGCAGTCGCCGCTGCAAGAAGGAGCTAGACAGGGTGTCATACTTTTGCGCCAGTTCAATGGCCTGCTCCAGCAGACTGTCCGTTTCGTCCAGCAGGGCATATTTGGCAATCAGGCTTTCCCAGGGCGCGGCCATTGGTTTGTAGTCGGCGGGTAGGTTTTGCCGCCAATGGTTGACAATGGCTTCTACCTCGGTATCGCTCATAAAAACGCCCTGGATGCGCGCCGCCCCGGCGGCGTCCGGGGCCAGGAAGAGCATGTCCCCTTTGCCCAATAGCTGCTCTGCACCTACCGTGTCCAGGATAACCCGCGAATCTATGCTGGAAGCGACGGCAAAGGAGAGGCGGGCGGGAAAGTTGGCTTTGATGAGGCCGGTAATGACGTCGGTTGACGGCCGTTGCGTAGCCACCACCAGATGGATACCCGTCGCCCGCGCCATTTGCGCCAACCGGCACAGCGTCCGCTCCACATCCCCCGGATAGGTGTGCATCAGGTCGGCCAGTTCATCAATAAACACGGCGATGTGGGGCAGCTTGGGCCGCTCTGGTTGGCGACCCGCTTTGCGGTTATAGCCGCTCAAGTTGCGGGCATTCACCTGGGCAA
>CAADGU010000289.1 GCA_900696625.1 uncultured Chloroflexota bacterium
AATCTCCCAATCTCTCAATCTCTTTCCCCATATGCCTGCAAAAAGCGGATGCTGGCTTCAATGCCATTGAAGTAATTGGGCAGGTAAAAGCGTTCATTGGGGGCGTGAATCTGGTCGCTGACCAGGCCAAAACCGAGCAGCACCGTTTCCAGCCCCAGATAGGTTTGGAACTCGCCCACGACGGGGATGGAGCCACCTTCACGCATGAAAATGGGGTCACGGCCGTAGGTCTCCTGGCACGCTTTCCGGGCTGCGGCCATCGCCGGATGGTGCAGGTCGCTGATGCTGGCTGGCGCGCCGCCCCGCCAATGCAACTGGTAGGTAACGGTGGGGGGCATGATGGCTGTCAGGTAGTTTTCCAGAAGTGATTGAATTTCCGTTGGCGCCTGGTCGGGCACCAGGCGCATAGAGAATTTGGCATGGGCGTGGGCAGGCAGCACCGTTTTACCGCCAGGGCCGGTATAGCCACCGATAATGCCATGCACATCCAGCGTGGGGCGCGCCCCCAACCGCTCCACCAACGAAAATTCCGGTTCGCCCCAGGGCTGCGGCGCGCCGGTTTCCGCCAACCAATCAGCTTCATCAAAGGGGTACTGCGCCAGGAGATGACGTTCTTCGTCCGTCAACGGCCGTACCCGGTCATAAAACCCAGGAATGAGGACACGGCCGTTTTCATCCTTCAGCCTGGCAATGACATGGCCTAAAACATTGAGTGGGTTATCCACCCCACCGCCAAACGTGCCGGAGTGCAGGTCGCGCTGTGGGCCGTAAATGTCCAGCAGCACGTAACACAACCCCCGCAGGCCGTACACAATAGAAGGTTGGGTGGGGCTGACCATAGCTGTATCGGATACCAGGGCCACATCAGCCGATAATAACTCCCTATGCTCTGGAATAAAGGCGGACAGACTCGGCCCGCCCATCTCTTCCTCACCTTCGATGATAAATTTGACGTTGACGGGTAGACGGCCGTCATGTTGCAGCAACGCTTCCACCGCCTTCACATGGACATACACCTGCCCCTTGTCATCCGATGCACCGCGCGCATACAGATAATCGTCACGGATAGTGGGTTCAAAGGGCGGGCTGTGCCACAGGTCAAACGGTTCGGCCGGCTGCACGTCGTAATGGCCGTAAATGAGTACGGTGGGCGCATCGGGCGCGTGCAACCAATCGGCATAGACCAGGGGATGGCCGGCGGTGGGGATGAGGTGTGCGTTTTCCAGGCCAACGGCCGTGAGCGATTCCACCAACCAGTGAGCGGCGCGCTGCACGTCCGGCTCATGTTCTGGTTGGGTGCTGACGCTGGGAATACGCAAGAATTCGATCAATTCGGCCAGATGGCGTTCACGATTATTTTGAGCATACATTATGGGGTTGGACATCACATTTCTCCGTTCGGTTTTGCCAGGGCAAGCAGGTATAATCGGCCGGATTATAACGAAGCAAAGGGCGAAACAAAAACGGCATGGAAAGCAACGGAGAAATGAGTATAGCGGCGCTGGTGGAAAGCGTGTTATTTGTTTCCAGCGGGCCGGTACCGGTGGCGCGGTTGGCCAAGGCGTTGGAAGTGACCACGGCCGTGATCAGCCAGGCATTACAAACGCTGACGGCCGATTACCAGACACGCGGGCTGCGCCTGCAATGGAGCGGCGACGCCGTGCAGTTGACCACTGCCCCCGCCGCCAGCAGCGCCATTGAACGCTTCCTGGGGCTGGAACTAACCACCCGGCTCAGCCAGGCGGCGCTGGAAACGTTAGCCATCATCGCCTACATGCAGCCCGTCACCCGGCCACACATTGACCAGATTCGCGGCGTCAATTCCGACGGCGCGCTGCGCAGTTTGTTGAGCAAGGGGCTGATTGAGGAAATCGGCCGCCAGGAAACGCCAGGCCGCCCGATTTTGTACGGCACGACGCCAGAATTTTTGCAGCACTTTGGCCTGACGATGCTTGAAGAACTGCCGGAATTAGTGGAAGAGAAAGAGGAGATTGCGGGATCAGCGTCATTGAAGTGAACAAGAAATCTCGCACCCAGATGCAAAGACGTAGAGAAAAATGACTGGTTGTGGTCGGTCTTCATTTTTTATCTTTATCCCGGTGGTATACTATGCCTATGACGACAATTGCTTTACAAGAGCCAAAACTGGTAGCCGAAATCATGGAAATTGCCGAACAGGAGGGGCAGAGCGCGACGGCCGTAGTTATTGAAGCCGTGCAACGATACATCGCCCTACACCGGCAAAAGCGCATTCAAGCAGAAACGGAAGCGTGGTATCGTCTACCGGCAGCACAGCGCGAACGTTATGCCGGGCAGTATGTGGCCGTTACCGGCGGCCAGGTGGTGGATAGCGACCCTGAACGTCTGGCCTTGCATTATCGTGTCAAAGAGCGCTACGGCCGTGAGCCAGTATTGATTATGGAAGGCGGCGACCAGGCCATGCCGGTTTACCACATCACCTCTGCTCGTTACCCTTAAATGGCGATACCCTTCACCACCCACAAATATCCGGCAGCGCCAGTCCTGTCACTCCGCCTCAGCAGCCCCGGTGAACCAGCTTCCGCAAGCGAATATCGCGCCTTGATAGATACAGGTTCTGACTTTACGCTTGTTCCCCTACGCTACTTGCTGCGTATCAATGCCCCGGAAACACGTTCCGCTTATGTGCGTGGCTTATTCAGTAGACGGCAGTTAACCACTCTCTATCTCGTGGATATTCATCTGGAAATTGGCATTTTATCCGGGTATGAAGTTATTGGGGTGGATGAGACAGCAGATGGTTTTGATGAAGAAGAAATCATTCTCGGCCGCAATGTACTGAACCGTCTATACTTGTTCATCAACGGCCCCCAAGCAGAAACCCATTTACTGGAGCGACCGCCACGAAGGCTTTAATATCATGGAAGAACGATTACAAGCAATCGTGGACACAATCCCATAATGATTCACGCCTTGCTGCCCCTTGACCCAACAGAGGGCGGCGAACTGGCGCAAACCTTCTTTGCCAGCGTGGGGCAGGGGCAGCCAGCCACAATTGACGCTTAACAGACACGGCCGTTACCCAGGTAACGGCCGTTTTTTGTTCACCGGGTTGGCAATTACTTGTCACGGCCGTTTACCTGGTATAGAATAGATATTCATAAGTAAGGGTTATGAATATATAAAGGAGATTAGGCGCATGAATGAGTTAATGGCAATGCAACCAACCGGGCTGGAAGTGGCAGGGCAGGCAGCAAATGAGGCGGCGGGTACGGCCTTCTTTGCTGATTACCTTTCTCGCAAGGCAGATAACACCATATCCAACCAGGCGACGGCGTTAGGCGTCTTTGCCACGTACCTGACGGCCGTTGGCGTAACGTTGCCTTGTGCTGACTTCCAACATGACCCAGCCTGTTGGCAGGGCGTGACCTGGGGGATTGTTGAGGGGTTTGTTAAGTGGCAGCTTGCCCAGGGGTACAGTATTGCCAGCGTCAATAACCGGCTGGCCCATGTGAAAACTTACGCGAAGCTGGCAACAAAAGCGGGCGCCATTCCTGCCCAGGAATATGCTATGATCCGGCTGGTGCAGGGCTACGGCGGCAAAGAGGCTAAACGGATAGATGAGCGGCGAACGGTTACGCGCATCGGGCACAAAAAGGGGGCACATGTGCCGTTAACGGCCGTGCAAGCCCGGCAATTGAAAACCCACCCAGATACACCCCAGGGGCGGCGGGACACGCTGCTAATGTGCCTGTTGTTGGAACACGGCTTACGGGTGGGGGAAGTGGCCGGGCTGAACGTAGCCGATTTTGACCTTGCCGCCGGGGAACTGCGATTTTACCGGCCAAAAGTGGATAAGCTGCAAAACCACAAGCTAACGGCCGATACGTTGCGGGCGGCCGTGAGCTATTTTGAGTATGACGCGCCCAAAGACGGCCGTGTGCTAAGGGGTAGCGCGAAGGGCGGCGCGTTGACGGGGGGCATGTCCATGCAGGCAATCAAGCAGCGCGTGGCCTACCTGGGGCAGCAGGCGGGCATTACCGGCCTGTCACCCCATGATTGCCGGCATTACTGGGCCACGTTTTGGGCGGATAAGGTTTCACCCTTTCGCCTGCAAGAGGCGGGTGGGTGGGCGTCTTTGGAAATGCCCCGGCGCTATGTGGAAGCGGCGGCGGTGGCAAATGAGGGCATGGCATAAAACAGGGTGATAGAATGGAGTTGAAACACAAACGGCCGTCTCGCCGGGGGAAGGTGTAGACGGCCGTTTGAATCTGAATTTATCAACATGGAAATTATAACACAATTCACAGAGGCAGCAGCCGACACGGCCGTTACACGGTCTGAGCAGAATGATACCCAGGACACGGCCGTACCATCACCTGAGCAGCAGCAGTCCCAGGACACGGCCGTATCACGGCCTGAGCAGCAGGCCCAGAACACGGCCGTACCCTCACCAGAGCAGCAGGCCCAGAACACGGCCGTATCACGGCCTGAGCAGAAAGAGATTGCTCAGGCAGCAGACGGGGTGTTGCGGGAATTGTACCTTCAACAAGAACGAAGGCCCGCGCTTACCAGAAATTTTTACCGCGCCGCCACGCAAACAGGGCTTTTTTCAGGCGTTTGGGTAGACGTGGCGGCGGCTATTGAAAAACTAGGATTCACCCCATGGGGTGAACATATCATAGAGAACCTGGAAACAGATGGTATGATCACCATTGATGCAAGCGTTGGTTTTGAGGGGGAACCTGCACATCGGTACCATTTGACGAACCGGGCGCTTGCCTTCATGGATGAGGTTTTTGAGCAGGAAGAACAAGCGCGGCGGGCGCGGTTGGGGGACGATGAATTGGCGTTAGCGCGAAGGGCTAGACGATTTGGTGTCACGCCTGACAGGTTGAGACGGTGGGATAAAATCCAGTCTTTGGACGGGCTGACAATTGCCCAGATAGCAGAAAGAGAGGGGGTTGAGGCGCAAACAATCAAAAAGGACAAAAAAGATATGAGGAAAAAGGGGTATACATACCCTTAAATATACCCCTTCTCGTACCTTCCGCTATACCCCTAAAGCCGATTATTGTTAGACCAATAACCGGCTTTTTTTATTATCCAAGAGGGTTCAATATGCGGATTACTCTAACGTTACGTGAAGATGAACAGGATGCGCTCCTTGCCGTGTCTAGAGTGGATAGGCGTCACCCACGCCAGCAGGCAGCCATGCTCATTCGTGAATCGCTTGTGCTGCGCGGCTTGCTGCCTAATGAACCGTGTGATACGGCCGAACCCCAAACGGCCGTACCCACCCAAACGGCCGTACCAGGAGGGCAGAATGAACCAAACTAACACCCCAAACCATGACCCGATCATTCAGATTTACGACCGGCTGATCCGGCTGGCTGAAAATGCCCGGCGGGGACGTCAGCGCCAGCAGCGGGTGGGCGCGGAAACGGCCGTTAACCAACCAGACACGGCCGTAAACGGCCGTGACCCCAACCATGACAAATAAAAATCCCATCCCCGTTTTCAACACGTCCGGGCGCGTGGTGGGCGGCATTTATGGTGATGTTTTGTACAAAAACGCGCAACGTCACCACATGTTGCAACGGCCAGCGGCGTGGGCCTGGGATGTCCATATCATTGACAATGCCGAATGGTTTGGAGCGCGGTTTACAGAGGTTGAATGTGACGGCCGTGTCTGGCGGGCGTCATTGGCCGATTTTCGGCGGCATGGCGTCCGGGTGAACCGGGGGTATGGGGAACAAATAGCCCTGCCGCTGGCATTTTGGCACACTAGGGCGGTAGGGGAAACGGCCGTCATTGATGTGGTCGGGACTACGGCCGTGACCAACGAATGGCGGGGGGCGTAAATGAAAATTGTTAAACAATTTCCATTATTAATTGCGGCCGGGGTTTTGGGGTTTTTGTTGGGTGTTCGATATGTTCGGTGGTTGGCGCGGCACGGCCGTTACTCCGATCATTTACCATATTAGGGGGGGGGATGAGCGTTGAGGCATACCAAGCGGCATGGGGGGCAGATTGTTCCGGCGGCATCAAGTTGACCCTGCTGGCTATAGCGGAGTTTGCCAGTAGTCGCAATGGTTACACGTGCTGTGCCAGCGTGGAAACTTTAGCCGAAATGGTGGGGGCACAAAGACGCCAAGTGATTCGCAATCTACGAGCATTGGCCGATGGCGGGTTGATCACCATTCAGCAGCAAAAGGGGCGGGGGCATACGAACATCTACGATATGTCACATCTCATAAAAGGTGTCACGGATGACACCTTTTATGGTGAAAAAAACGTGTCATCCAGGGCACAAAACCTGTCATACGTGACAGGTTTTAACGGGGAAAAC
>CAADGU010000290.1 GCA_900696625.1 uncultured Chloroflexota bacterium
ACGACGGCCGTCGCTCTGGCGGTTTCGGCAAACCCACGCTGCCGGTTGGCTTCCACGCTCTGCCAGTAGGAGAAGACGGCCAGCAGGGCAATGACGATGGAAATGGTGACGCCCGCGGCCAGAATGCGGTTGCGCCGGGTGGCGTCGTGGCGGCTGTCCAGGATATACCGTGTTTGTAATTCGGTGGGCGCCGGTTCCTTGCCACCGGCCCGGCGCTGCCACTCCTCGGCCTGTTTCAAATCATCGCCACGCAGCAGGAAGCTGTTGTTACGGCCGTGCCCTTCCCACTCCACCGCCCGGCGCAGCAGGCGGGTGTGCGCCTTGACCCAATCCAGGTCGGTGTGAACCACCTTCACCATGTCGGGCATATGCGCCTCTAGCTCGGCTTCGTCGCGCATGTAAATCCAGTTATGCGAGGAGACTTTGGGATGAATGGGGTCGCCCTTTTCCGCATCCCGGTGCAGGACGGGGATGAGGCGTTTGTTGTTGTCTACGGCCGTTTGAATTTCATCGGCGCACACTTTGGATTTGAGCGAATCGGGCGAAATGACAAAGGCAAAGGCGTCGGCGTTTTCAATGCCTTGTTTGATTTCCTGCCACCAGTCGGCCGTCAAGGGGATACCTTCCCAATCCACCCACGTTTCCAACCCGGCGCTGATCAGGTTGTTATGAAGCTGCTGTACAAATGGTTTGTCTTTACGGGAGTAGGAAATGAAAATGCTGACTTTTTTTGATTCGGGTATTTTGTCCACGTTTGTTGACCCTTTTAGACAATACGTTGTGAATAATGATCATCATGGTTGTTGGCGCTAACGATACATCTGTCAACCAACGGAATCGTTCAGACCTGACAGGTTTTTTACCAGTTCAAATTGAAACTTCACCAGTCAAAAACGTGTCAGGTCTCTGAGGCAATCCGTACTGTACCATTAAGGAGAGACGCTTTCCAGAGCAAATAATGGATTGATCGCCACCAGATTACCGCCGCCTACGTTGATCAGGAGCAAATCGCCGGCCGGGGCGGCCCAGGTAGCCGCCGGCAGGGGAGCGCGCGAGCCGCCCACCAGCAGGCGCGTCAGGTGAGCGGCGGCGGTATCAATGGCGTAAAGGGTAAGTTCGCTGTGGCTGTCGTTGCTGGTCTGGCTGAGCAGGTAGAGACGGCCGTGTGCCGCCAGCAGGCGCACTTCCCCGGCAGCCATACCCCGCAGTGAACGCTCCCACTGTACACGGCCGTTGCCGTCCAGGGCGATCAGACGGTGGTCATACAAATCGCGGTGCGCCAGCAGCACGCCGCCGTCGGGCCGGGCCACCATGCCGCCATCGGGCAAGAGGCCGCCGGGCAGCGCCAGCAGCCAGTCAGCCGCGCCGGTTTGCTCATGGAGGCGGTACACGCCATTGGCAGCGTAAACCCAGATTTGCCCATTGACGCTGACTGGTTGGCCGCCGGGCGTGGGCCAGGCAGCAGCGCCACCTTGGTCAACTGTCCACAGGCCATTGGCGTCGGCGGCGGTGGTGATGACCAGTTGATCGGCGGCGACTATCCAGCGGAACGGCCGTGCCGGTAATTCGGCCCGCCACAGTTCTACCCCTTCGCCGGATAAGGCCACCATTTGCTGCCGGGCCAGCAGCAGCACACCGCCGCCGGGCAATGGCAGCAAGGTGGGCAGCCCGGTGACATCCACGTCTATCTCCCATTGTGTGCTAAAACTCAATTGCCCCCGGGGTGGGGCAACGGCCGTGACCTGCCCAAACTGGTTCGCCAGGTAGAGCAAGGGTTGGGCGGCATCCAGAGCGGCGCTCCCCAGCAGAGCGGCGCTTTCCAGGCGGCGGTCATCGGCCAGGGCATAACGCCAGCGGACACGGCCGTTGACCATATTCAGCCCCACCACCTGCCCATCGGCCAGCACGGCCACTGTTTCGTCATCTATTTGCCCGATGAGTTGGGTGGCGGACGGTGAACCTGAAGCAATTTCGGGCCACACCCACTGCACACCAGGCGACGCCGCCAACCGTTCCTGCCAGATGGTGGCTGAAGGCGGCAGCCAACCGGCGGTGATGGGGTCTTCCGGCCAATAACCGGGGCCGGGCGTGTAGGGCAGGTGGGTGCGAATTTCAAAATGGAGATGGGGCGAGGTGCGCGGCTGGCCGATATTGCCTACCTGTTGGCCCCGGGCCACGCAGCTTCCGGCCGGCAAAACCACGCTGGGCGGGTCCAGATGGCCGTAAAAGGAGTAGAAGGAACGGCCGTCGGCAAAGGTGTGCTGGATGATGACCACCCCTTTGTCCCGGTTCCACCCTTCCGGTTCGGCATAGGTGACCAGACCATGCCCGATACTATAAACGGCCGTGCCCAGGTTGGGCTGCCCCGCCGGGCCGCCCCAATCTTCGCCGGCGTGGTATTTATCGTAGCGGGAGCGGAACACGCCAAAATCGCCGCCGCCACGGCTGACGTGGGCGGCGTCTGGCGGGTCTATGGGGAAGTCGAGGGTGTCTACCAGGCCGCAGGGGGCGCCGGGTTGTGGCGCCGGGCTGCTGAGAATGGCGGCGCGGGGATCGCCGGAGAAGGTGAGGGGCACGGCCGTGGCTGTGGGCGTGGGTGTGGGCGTCGGCGTAGCGGTAGCGGTGGGCAGCGGCGTGGCTGTGGCGGTAGCCGTTGCTGTGGGTGTAACGGTGGCTGTTGGGGATGGGGTGCGGGTGGGTAGTACGGGGGTGGGCGATACGGCCGTGGGCGGGGCAACGGCCGTGCCCTGGCTGCAAGCGGACAGCAGCAAGATCAGCAAGAGAAGGAATAAAAGGGTTATCCTGGTTGCCAGGGATAATTTTGCGAGTTGCATCTGATGGTGATTATATATCCATCGGCGGAATTGGTTGATTTTTGTTTTGGCACGGCCGTGTTTTGCTGTTATCTTTCGGTGTTATGGATGCAATTCCGCAGGTGGCAGGGGTGATTCCCCGGTTTATGGAGATTGTGCATGACCTGACCGCAGCCTATGGGCGGGCGGCGTGGCGGTCATGGGCGGAGGCGGAGACGGCCGTGACCGGCGCGTTTTCGCCCGCAGTGATGGCCGAAATGGAAACGCACATCCCTGGTTGGCAAAAGATGACCAGTTATGAGGATGGGCAGACGTTGGTGCATGTGTGCAGTGTGTTTGTGGCGATGTTGGGCAGCGACTATTACCGGCAGAGTACGCGAGATGAACAATCTCTGTGGGAATGGGTGGCGCTGCTGCATGATCTGGCGAAGGCGCCCCAACCGGGGAAACGTGATCTGACCCACGCTTTTCGCTCGGCGGCTCTGGCGGCGCGCATTTTGCCAGGTGTTGGTTTTCCCGTGCAAGTGGCCTATGGGCAAATGGTGGATGCCTGGGTGGCGCTGGTGGAGACGGCCGTGTGCCCCACTCCTACTGGCCTCATCCAGGATAATGGGCAGTTACCGGCCATTCTGGACGGGATCGCGCGTATGTTTGGCGCTGGCAGCGCGGCGGCGCTTGTGCTTAAGACAATATTGTTGCACCATTCGTTCAGCCCCATCCCGGCGTGGCCGAATCCGGCTGTACTCACGGATGCCGAAGTACGGGCATTCATTAGCCCCGCTTTGTGGCGCTTGTTGGGGCCATTTCTGGCGTTTGATTCGGATGGTTGGGATATGTATGAGGCGGCGACACGGCCGTTGCACGCCGCCCAGGTTGAGGCGTGTCTGGCTCATGTGGAACAGCTTTTATCAAGTTAAAACCGGTAACGCGATTTGCCAAATCGTGTTACGTTTGTGAGGAGATGGTATGCGACTATTTGTGACGGGGGCGACGGGTTTTGCCGGGGGGCATCTGGTGGAGATGCTGCTGGCGGAGGGGCACACGGTGACGGCGTTGGTTCATGCCGCCACCAGCCGGCATGAGTTGGCGGCGGGGGTAACGGCCGTGGCCGGTGATTTACTCGATGAGATGGCGGTGCTGACGGCCGTGGCCGAGGCGCAGCCGGACGTCATCTATCACCTGGCGGGGCAGGCGTACCCGGCCCGCTCCTGGCAGATGCCGGGGCAGACGATTGCCGTGAACACAGTGGGCACGGCCAACGTGCTGCACGCGGCGGCGCGGTGGGGGTCGGCGCGGGTGGTGGTGGTGACCAGCGCGGATATGTATGGCCCTATTGACCCGGAGATGCTGCCGATTACGGAACAGACGCCGCCGCAGCCGCGCCATCCGTATGGGGTGAGTAAACTGGCAGCGGCGCAGTTGGCGCCGTTGTATTGGGAGCGGTTTGGGCTGGAGGTGGTGGAGGCACGGCCGTTTAACCATTTAGGGCCGGGGCAAGGGCTGGGTTTTGTGGCCCCGGATTTTGCCAGCCAGATTGCGGCCATTAAACGCGGCGACCGGGAGAAAAAGCTGCTGGTGGGTAATCTGGAGGCGCTGCGCGACTTTACCGATGTGCGTGATGTGGCGCGGGCCTATATGGCGCTGGCGGAGCGGGGCGTGGCCGGGGAAACATATTTGATTGCCTCCGGCCGCCCCATTCCCATCCAACAAATTTTGACGACGTTGATTGAATTGGCGGAGATTGAGGTGCAGATTGAAGAGGATGTGGCCCGGTTACGGCCGTCGGACACCCCTTGTTTGTATGCCAGCTATGCCAAACTGGAACGGCAAACGGGTTGGCAGCCGCAAATTTCGCTGCGCCAATCGCTGGCGGATGTGTTGGCGGAGTGGCTGGCGTGATACGTGATGCGTGAAAAGTCACGAGTCACGCATCACGTATCACGAAAAACGAATGGCTCAGAAAAAAGTACGCCTGGATAAGTTGATATGGGAGCGGGGGCTGGTGGAGAGCCGGTCGAAGGCGCAGGGGGTGATCCTGGCGGGTGAGGTGCTGGTGGATGGGGTGCGGGTGGATAAGCCGGGCACGGCCGTTTCCCCGGAGGCGGTGATTGAAGTGAAAACGCCGCTGCCTTATGTGAGCCGGGGGGGGCTGAAGTTGGCGGCGGCGTTGGCGACGTTTGGGGTGGCGGTGGACGGCGAACCCGGAGCGGCTTCGGGCCGTGTGTGCGCCGATGTGGGCGCGTGTACCGGCGGTTTTACCGACGTGCTGCTGCAAAATGGGGCGGCGCGGGTGTATGCCATTGATGTGGGTTATGGGCAGCTTGATTGGAAGCTGCGCCAGGATGGGCGGGTGGTGGTGATGGAGCGCACCAATGCCCGTTATCTGGAAAGTTTGCCGGAGCCGGTGAGTTTTGTGTGCATTGATGTCTCGTTTATCTCCTTGAAGCTGATTTTACCGGCGGTGCAAAAGTGGCTGACGGCCGATGGCGACATTATCGCCCTGGTGAAGCCGCAGTTTGAGGCGGGGCCGGCGCAGGTGGGCAAGGGGGGTATTGTGCGGGACACGGCCGTACACCAATCTGTTTTGCGCGATTTGCTCACGTGGGCGGGGGCGCATGGCTTATCGGCCTATGGGTTGATGCGCTCCCCGGTAACGGGATCAGATGGCAATGTGGAGTTCTTGCTCTGGTTGCGCCAGGGTGAGGGCAGTGTGGTAGGAGAGGGAGAGGTTACGGCCGTGTGACAACAGCCATCGCCGCACCACCCTTAAGGCAAGATTCCAGGTGTCCTTGTCGGCAGTATTGAAGGAGCCAAAGGCGTAAAAGTGCCCCCGGCTGGGGTATTCGTTACTGTAGGTGTTGGCGTACTGGTTGGTGGCAAGCCATATAACAAATAACCAAAATCATGCACGGCAAACGACCACTCATGTGGTAATCCCTCAAACTGAGAGAAGGCCAGAATCTCAAGTGTATTTGCCTCTGAGTTGAAGTAGGTAACAGGATCGCTATAAGCAGTACGGTCAATGACGTAATCACATTCAAACAGAGATTGGTCGTTGAAGTGATTGTATTCCCAATAGGGAGGAACCAGCGAATAGCGCCCGCCGAAACACATCACCACCTCATTAAGCGGCGAGGAAATACCGGTATTGTCTGCTATGTATATATCTGTTTGACCACCCCTGCCCGCTAGGTTTATTTCCGCAATCGAGTCAAAAGCGGTGGCGGTAAAGAAAAAACCAACAGCCTGAGACGGGTCTTGATGATAAGAAAAGGTACCATGGACGCCTGCATAATAAGCATTCGCCCAGTTATGTGGAAATGTGCCGCTGCACTGGATCGAATTTGTGTCCGCAGAACAGGCTGGTGGCGTGTGATTAAACAACACCACAATCCCTTCTACGGAAGCTGGTTGGACAAAATAAACATTAGCCCCAGGTGTTGCTGTTGCTGTCGCGCTTGTTGGCGTTTGTGTCGGAGGGGCAGTTGGTGTATGGATGGGAGTAAGAGTGGGGGTGCGGGAAGGTGTTGGTGTATAGGTAGGCGTGGGCGTAAAAACAGGGTTTGTGAGGCGAACAAACTTGACAGCATCGGCTAACAGTTGGCGAGATGGTTCACTTCCTTGAGGCAACGTATCCACTACGCGCACATAGCTGGCAAGGCCCGAATTGGCATTGAGTTTGTAACGCCCCACGAAGTACCAATGGTCAACGCCAGAAGTGTCATTTTGGCTGATGATGAGATTGTTCTTCAACCCGCCAGCGTGCGGAACACTGTACCGCGCCTCATAAGTGCGTATACTGCCAAAGTCAGGAATGTGAACATACACATCATATTCGGCTGAGTGGGTTAATGCCGGTCGCCAGCGCGCCCAATCTCCCAACTGCGTGAGCGTGGTAAACCATGAATGGCCATTGTATCCTTCTGTCGCATCTTGCCAGCAGGCAAGTCCGTTGGCGCAACCCTTTGTGAAATAAGGCACATCTTGATCGTCCACTATAATGGTCTGGTATTCATAGGGCGCATTGACCGCAGGAGGGATACAGCCTGCCTGGGCATTCAGCCACATGCACCAACTGGTAGCCCCATTGGCATGAATGGCCCATGGATCAGGCGTCCCAGCAGGTGCATTCCAACCATATGGGTCAACGGCTCGTTCATTAGGTAACTTGACTTGAAAATGGAGGTGAGCGCCAGTGATATTGCCCGTTTTGCCGCTCGTCGCAATCACTTGACCAGCTTCTACTTTGTCGCCTTGCTCCACCGAAATAGCACTCAAATGACCATAAAGGGTGACGTAATCTATTGTACTGTTCCCATCAATATCATGCTCAATTTCAATGACCAGACCATACCTACACCTATCCTGATTGTCATAACAATTTGGTTCATCCCAACCAGCTTTCAATACTGTACCGTTGGCAGCAGCTAATATACGCTCGTATGCCATCGAGTAGTCAATACCGCTGTGGCCATCATAACATCGTCTTTCTCCGTTACTATAACAATTATGAGCCTCTACCGGCGTCGGTGGCGTCCACCGCTGACCATCTTGCCGGGTAAAGATGTTATTATCGTTGTCAGGTTCCCTTTTGTAAGTGGGGTATTCATGGTCCACATATGATGTGATGGTTTTATTACCGTAAAAGGGCAACTGCAAAAAGGGATCTTGTGCTTCTTGTGCAGGTAATTGTCCTGACCTGGGGAGCAAAACCCAAAGACCGCTTACAACTAGCAGAATACAACTCAGGGCATAGAAAATGGGCCGATTCATAGGTAAGCCTCCTTAGGTATTAAGGTTGTGGATTGGGCTGCTTCAACCAGACAGGATAGCGGGCAAACTGTCCATGCTGAGTTATTTGTTGTAGATTTGTGCCATCGGCGTTGACCCCCCAAATTTCACCGTGGCCGCTGCGCATGGAGGCAAACGCAATTTGTGAACCATCCGGTGACCAGACAGGATCAATATGTCCCGTGCTGCCATCGGCTAATAAAGGCCATTCGCTTCCTGTTTCCACGTCAATCAGGTGAATGGTATTACCCCAATAATCTTTTGGTATACCTGCCTGTGGAGTAAAACGAGTTTCCGTTAAAGCCCGAAAAGCAATGGTACGACTATCTGGCGACCACACGATTGAGCTTTGGAAACTATCCAAATTACGACTAAGCAGTCGCAGATTAGATCCGTCAGCATCTATCAACATCAGTCCCCTATTTTCAGGAGATTCATCCGACCCATAGAATGCTATTTGTTGCCCATCTGGTGACAAAACAAACCCTGAGCCATAAAACTCGTAAAGCAAGCGAGGCTCACTGACACAAAATCCCCCGAATTGCCAGGAAGGAGAGCGGCAGGGAGGGAGGGCCGCAGCGGAATTGGAATCATGGGGATCGCGGAAAATTGTCCAGATCGAAGGATCAGTTCCTTGGTAGAAGTAGATAACTTGTCCATTAGACATCACAACGCCATCATGAATCTCCCCTAGAAAGAGATTATTCACATCAATTCCTTTTTCAATTAAAGTTACATATTGTTCATTTAGCACATCAACCAACCATAAGCCGTTCCCTTCTCTCCAGAGTAATACCTGACGGCTATCGGGATGCCAACCGAAAAACCCACCTCCGGGGCTAAAATTGTCGCCAAACAGTTTCCGAATTTCGCCTGTCAATGGGTTAAGCAGACGGACATGATCACCGTTAAAATCAACCAAAATCAAGGCTACCAGACTGCCATCCGGCGCAGGATAAAGCCGACCCCATTGGGTTGGATTGGGTCCAGTGAGCGGCGCGGGTGGTTGAAGCGGCGTACCGTTACCATTGATTGCAACCGCATACACATACCCCTCCTGGTTTTCGCTGTCGCCATACTCATCACTGGCGTTGGCCAGCATATAGAGAATCTGGCTCTGCATGGCTGTTGTGGCTGGCTCTGCCGGTGTTTCCGGGGTTACCGATGTTGGTGAGGCGGTCATTACAATCGTCGGCGTAATCATTGCGGTCGCCCCAGGTGTTCCGGGGGTTGGTGCAGGTGGCGATGCCGGTTGGACAGTTGGCTGGCAGGCTGCTATGGCAGCAGCCAAAAACAAGAGTATGCTCAAACTTATAAAGTTACCCAAAAACTTGCTCATCATTACCTCCGCGTATTAGCAAAATCAATAAACGTCGCTTCATGGATATGAATTTAGTCTGATCTACATTCACTTTGATCAGGCCAGCAGTTGGTGAACCTTGTCCAGGAATTTATCAATGTTGAACGGTTTGCTGAGGAAGGTGATGGGACGCTGGTCGTCTAGTTGGGTCAGCACTTCTTCGGGGGCGTAACCGGAAGCGACCATGACATTTACGTTGGGGTTGAGCTGGCGGATTTTGCGGAGGGTATCACGGCCGTCTTGCCGGGGCAGACGCCAATCCAAAATGACCATCTCGATATCACCCTGGTGGGCGCGGTAAAGCTCTTCCCCTTCCAGACCATCGTAAGCCAACAGCACACGCAGGCCAAAGTCGCTGAGGATGTCATTGAGGGCAGCGCTCACATTCCGGTCATTTTCGATGAGCAGCACTGTGCTATTGGCAACTGTGACACTGTTTGAATTTGAAGACGATGCAGAATTCATACTGTTAAGTCACCACATTTATCTGGTTGGCGGCTGTGAGCATAGAAGAGGGTGGTTGTTCAGAAGCAACTGGTTGTTTCCGCCAGTTGCTCCTGAGAAAGTGGCCCCTCACATACCCAAAACAGAATGAAAATGAATAAGTGAAGGTGGCTCCTCCATGTCCAATAGCTTCCCATAGCCCAGAGGCAGTAAAGGATAAAATGCCCTAACTACATCAATACGGGCGAATAGTAGCACAACAGCGCTAAAAGCCAGTCCAAAGTTAGTCCAAAGCAGTCCAAAGCAGTCCAAAATTAGGCTGGTGGCTGGTGGCTGATTTGCCTGTTTGATAGGGGACGTGGGATTTTTGACCTGGTCAGATGGTGGCGGATCAGGCGTCAAGTTTGGCCAGTAGGGCTTGTATTTGGGCGGTTGGGGGGAGGCTTTGCAAACGAGTGATGGTTTGTTGGCGTAGTTGCCGGGCAACGGCCGTTTCCCCTCTTGCCTCATAGACTTCTGCCAGATTATCCATGGCATTGGCCCATTGATAAAAATCTTGCAACTGTTCCTGGATGGCAACCGCATTTTGCAATAATTCCTCGGCCGTTTCCAGTTCGCCCATTTGGGTATAGACCATGCCCAAATTGTTATAGAGGTAGGCCATCTCGGCCGGGTCTTGTATGGTGGATTGCAATTTTAGGGCCTCATGCCACTGCTGTTCGGCTTCTGCCAGATTTTGCAGATTAAGCGCAATGATGCCTAGATTGTTTCTGAGTTTAGCCAGCGTGTGGATGTCGCCTCTTTGTGTCAGTTCATCGGCCATTTGCGCAAATGTTGCATTGATCTCATCCCATTTTTCCATGTTACCTAAACAGGAGAGCATATTAAAGAGAGCGCGGGTATTTAAGACAGTGTGTTGTGGCTGACTGGTTAACTCGTATGCCCTTTTGGCTGCCTGCAATCCAGCCTGCCATTCACGCCGTCGCATGTAAATACTGGACAGGTTGAGCATCACTCTGGCCCGCGCGATTTCATCATGCTCTTCACCGATTATGCGTAATGCATTTTGGCAAACATCCAGTCCATCTTGCCCCAATGATTCTAAAACAGAGGCCAGATTAGATAGCGAAACAGCATAGTCAGACATGCAGGATTGTTGTTTGTATAGGGCAACCGCCTTACTTAGACAGGTTTCGGCTTTTTTGAAATCTCCCTGACTGCGATGAATATAGCCCATCATATCCATCAGCGTCGCTTCTTCGTATTTTTTCTCTGCTAACTGACTCTGTTGATGCGCTTTTTGCAGGTAGATAAGCCAGCGTTCCCAGTCTGCATAACCAATGGCATAGGTGTGGAGCGTTTGGATTAGACGATAGGCCAGATCAAAATTTGCCGGAGAGTCCAATGCGTATTCAATAGCCCGCAGCAGATTGTCGTATTCCTGTGGTACCAATTGAAAGGGATTGGGGCTGGACGTCAGCGTATTCAGCCAGCGTTCGGCGTTGGTAATGCCTTGTCGGCGGCGAATTTCCTGCCATTTGGAGAGTGAGGACATGGGTCTATGATTACCGTTGCCTACCCTGAAAAAATCTGCGAATGACGCAAAGAGGGCGAAGTTTTTTCTCTGGTAATTCTGCGTCTCTGCGTGAGCTTTTTCTTCAGTAGACTTACCGTTCATCCAACATTTGTAGGAGGAACATCTCGGTGAGCCGGTGCAGACTATAGCGTCTATCAAACAAGGAACCACGCAAATCTACCAGGGATAGGAGAACTAACTCTTCTACGGCTCGCTCTACCGATGAGGGCGACAGACCGGCGACTTCGATGAGGTGTTCAAGCGTGAAGCCGTTATCTCCGGCGTGGGTGAGGGCGAGCAGCGTTGTCTGGCTGGTTTCATCTAAAGAATCCCAGGCTTCCTGGTAAATATAATCAAAGAGTCCTGTACTCGATTCGTTTTGGCCGGCAGTGAGGCGTGTCAGGACTCGTGGTAGTGAATGAAAACGGAGCTGCCCAATGACCAGTTTGATGGCCAACGGATTTCCGCCCACAATCTGGTAAATCTGGCGCAGATCATTGTCTGAGGCTTTTTCGAGGTCGGTAAAACCGGTGCGGCTGGCTTCCTGGCGAATGAGTTGGTACACGGCCGTTTCCCCCAGTTCTGTCAATGAATAAGAAAAAACCCCCGGTTGGTCTAGCAATCTCAGCCGCGAAGTGATTAAAAATTTGCTGGGGTTTTGCCATTTGCGCAGTTCTGGGATGAGCGCGGCATAATCAGCCACTGTTTCCAGGTTGTCTATCACGATCAGGCAGGGACTTTCTTGGAGATGATGCCGCACCAGGCGTTGTTTGTGCAGTTGTGAGCCGTTGAAACTTTGGGGCAGGTCAAACTGGGTGGTCAATTCATCAATCAACATGGGAAAGGTAAGGGCGGGTCGGCCAGAATCTATTTGCAGCCGCCCGCGTGTGGAAAGGTGTGTTTGTTTAGCCGTCACCCAGGCGACCTCATCAAAGCGCACGGTGGCGATGGCCTGCCGCACCAGATAATCGGCCAGGGCTGTTTTGCCCAATCCCCCCAGACCATCCAGGCATAGGATAAAAGGTTCATCGGTTTGCAACAGGACCGATGATAAGACCTGGTAAGGTTTTTCGATGCCGACGAGGGTAGTGTAGCTGGGTGGCTCCAGGCGAGCTATCATTTGCTCTTGCCAATCCAGACGCGCTTCTTTTTCCAGTTCGTTGAGAATCTCGGTTAGCTCGGTGATGGCCTGTTTTTGCCGGTAGAAAAAACTGGAGCGAGACATATTCATGCTGTTGGTGATCACCAGGATGTCTTGCCGGTGTTCATATCGCTGCCGCAGCAGTTCTTCGCCTTCGGGATAGGTGGTGCGCAGTTTGTCCAGCCCCAGGCTGAGGATGGCGCGATTTTGGGCCGCCGGGCCGGTATCGGCCAGGGAGCCATAGAGTGCCTGCTCACTGCGTATGTGCAGCCCCAACCGCAAAAGAGCCAGGGGCCACACGGCCGTTTCCCCTTCATGCCACAGTTGTAATGCTGCCGAAGTTTGTTCTTCACTGATGATGATTTGCTCTGCCATGCCTACGTTTCGCCTTTGCCGCGTGTATCTCGCCGCTACATTCTCTTGGGACGCAGTCTGATTGTGCTTAGTTTACCACCTATTTGGACTACCTTTGTACTCAGTTTGCACCAGGTTTGGACTCATTTCAAGTGCTAATTGTGTACGCTTATACGCATGGAACGCGCTCCACGAAAAATCGGAATAAGCAGATATTGAGCATGAAGAATTGATGAGGGATAAAAAAATGACAACAAAAGTTAAATTAACAGTGGCAGAGGTGGTTTTAGTAATTGTTTTGGCAATGGGTTTTCTGACGGCCGTGCCCATGAAAGGTGGTTCAGTTGCTGCCGGTTCTCATTTGCCTGATGTGGCCGGTGAGACTTGCGGCTCATCCTGCACGAATGGCTAGAATTTTGATGATCACAATGAATATATAACGGCCGTTAACCTTGTGAGCGGTTAGCAGCACGAGGATGGAGAAGATGTCTCTAAGAGGTCGGAATGAAAAAAGGGCCAGAACCAAAAGTTTCATTTTGATCGGCGACGGATTTGATGAGTTTGAGGTGGTCTATCTCATTCACAAATTTCGTCAGGCGGGGCTGCCCATCAAGAGCGTGAGTTTATTTAACAAGTTGGTGTACAGCCGCCAGGGTGTGGGTATTAAAGCAGACTGCGCCCTGGCTGAACACCCTTTTGACAATGTGGCGGAAGATTGTTTGTTGATATTGCCCACCGGCGGTCGGAATGGGGAAACGCTGCGGCAAGATGCCCGTGTCCGGCCTTTGTTACAACTGGTAAAAGAGCGTCACGGCCGTGTGGCCGTCACCGATGGTCAGAGCAGTCTGGCGCGTGATCTCTGCCAGGTATTCACAGCATCATCCACCGTCATCCACCCGGCAGAAGCACAGCTGGAGCTTTTTGTGGCGGCATTGACCGACCACGCCCTGTTTGCCAGTTAAAAACGTCTATTTACGTTTTGAGAATGGGAGGGTCGGTGAACCTGGCAGATAAATGTGATCTGCCAGGTTTACCTGACTATTTTGGCTGCCGTACCCGAATCTCGCTCACCCATTTCACCTGCCGCAATGCATCATCCCGTTCCGAGGGCACAATCAGGCGGACACATCCTTCACGGCGGCTGAGGTCACGGCCGTCAATCCCCCAGGCCAGCAATGTTTCTTTCGCTTCATTGGCCCAGACGCGGCAGCCAAAACCATCGCCGCTGATAACCTCCACGTGTGACCATTCCCCGGCAATATAAACCTGGGCAAAGTCATGCAGCGTTACCCCGCTGAAGGCAAAGGGGCCAGACGTGCCATGCCCGGTGCTGACGATGAAGCAGTGGGGTAGGGTTGTTTCTGGTAATTGTTGTAAGGCAGGGAGAGAGATGGGGCGGCTACGGCCGTTGGTTAACGCCAACATGAATGTAGGATCATCGGATGGTGGGTCCGGGTTGGGGTCGTGGCTGTGGGGGTGTAAGGGATCATTTGTGGTCATATGATTTCTATAGTACTGGGAGGGGGAACGGCCGTCAACCAGCCCATCACGTTTTACGTTTTACGTTTCACAAATGATATACTTGGGATTATGACACAAAGCAACATCCGCAACTTTTGCATCATTGCCCACATAGACCACGGCAAATCCACCCTGGCCGACCGCCTCCTGCAAATCACCGGCACCATCTCTGACCGTGAAATGCAGGAACAAGTGCTAGACAGCATGGACTTGGAACGCGAAAAAGGCGTCACCATCAAAGCCTCCGCCGTGCGCATGAACTACACCGCCCAGGATGGCAACGACTACATCCTCAACCTGATTGACACCCCCGGCCACGTAGACTTCGCCTACGAAGTCAGCCGCGCCCTGCAAGGCTGCGAAGGCGCCGTCCTCGTCGTAGATGCCACCCAGGGCATCGAAGCCCAAACCCTCGCCAACCTCTACCTGGGTATCGAAGCCGGTCTGGAAATCCTGCCCGTCATCAACAAAATAGACCTGCCCGCCGCCCTGCCTGAAGACGTCGCCGAAGAAGTGGAAGCCGTCACTGGCATCCCCGCCGAAGATGCCATCCCCATCAGCGCCAAAACCGGCGAAAACGTCGAAGCCGTTCTGGAAGCTGTTGTCAAACACGTCCCCCCGCCGGCCATTAACACCGAGGCGCCGCTGCGCGCCCTCGTCTTCGACTCCCACTACGACTCCTACAAAGGCGTCATCGCCTACGTCCGCATCTTTGAAGGCGCCATTGACAAACGGCAGTGGATCAAAATGCTATCCAACGACGTCACCGTCGAACCCATCGAAATCGGCGTCTTTGCCCCCGCCATGAAACCCGTAGACCGCCTGCAAGCCGGCGAAGTCGGCTACATCGCCACCGGCCTCAAAACCGTGCGCGAATGTCGCGTCGGCGACACCATCACCCTGCGCGACCAACCCGCCACCGATCCCCTGCCCGGCTTCCAGCGCGTCAAACCCATGGTCTTCGCCGGCTTCTACCCCTCCGAAGGCGAAGACTACGCCATCCTCAAAGAAGCCCTGGAAAAACTCCAACTCAACGACGCCTCCCTCGTCTTTGAACCCGAAACCTCCAGCGCCCTCAACTTCGGCTTCCGCTGCGGCTTCCTCGGCCTCTTCCACATGGAAATCATCCAGGAACGGCTCGAACGCGAATACGACCTCGACCTGGTTGCCACCGCCCCCAGCGTCCGCTACGAAGTCGTCATGTCCGGCGCCGGCGAAGTGCGCGTCATCAACAGCCCCGCCGACCTGCCCGACCCCGCCACCTTCGACGAAGTGCGCGAACCCTGGATGGACGTGCATATCTTCACCCCCGAAGAATACTACGGCGTCATCATGGATCTCGTCATCAAACGACGTGGCATCCTCATCGGCCAGGAATACCCCGCTCCCGGCCGTGTCGTCCTTCACTATGAACTCCCCCTCGCCGAAATGATTGTAGACTTCTATGACAAACTCAAAAGCGGCACCCGCGGCTATGCCTCCATGGACTACGAATTCAAAGAATACCGCGCCTCCGACCTGGTCAAACTCGAAGTCCTGGTCAACAAAACCCCCGTAGACGCCCTGGCCATGATCGTCCACACCGAGGACGCCTATCATCGCGGCCAAAAGCTCGTCTCTGCCCTCAAAGAAAAAATCCCGCGCCAGATGTTTGAGGTACCTATCCAGGCCGCCGTGGGCAACCGCGTTATCAGCCGCGCCAACGTCAAAGCCATGCGCAAAGATGTGCTTGCCAAATGTTACGGCGGCGACATCACCCGCAAGAAAAAACTGCTGGAAAAACAAAAGAAAGGCAAGAAGCGCATGAAAATGATCGGCTCCGTCGAAGTTCCCCAGGAAGCCTTCATGTCCGTCCTGCAACTCAACGATGACTAGAAGCAATGTTGACCTGTCATTCCGAGGAGTCTTCGACGAGGAATCTCTGTCACCTGATAGGGGAGAAAGATTCCTCGTTCCGAAGACTCCACTTGGAATGACACATAGTTGGCACTGATGACCAATGAAAATGCCAGTTCGCTTGAAAAATCGCTCAATCTAGGGCCAACATCAGCAAAGTGGTTGGCGGAGATTGGCATCCATACACAAGCAGAGCTAATGGAAGTGGGGGCGGTGGAAGCGTATTGCCTGGTGAAGGCCCGGCAGCCCAGAGCCAGTTTGAATCTGCTGTATGCCCTCTATGGCGCAGTCCACAACATCCCCTGGAACATGATTCCCCCCGAAACCAAAACCTCTCTGCAAGTAGAAGTCGCCGCGTTCCGTTTTGGCGAATAAGGAGAGCATGATGCGTGATACGTGACCAAAGCCGTCTCACGCATCACGTTTCAAAACGTTGCCAAATTGTTACACAGACAACGGGTGAGCCAGTGTAGCGTCAAGTACAATAACAAAACAAGCACTCAGGTGTCCTGATTGGGGCACGTGTGGTGTTGAATAAGTCAGAGCCGTTTTGTTATGATGCTGGCGGAGGCTGGTTATGCGTTGTCCAAAATGTAACTCCGATGATTTCCAATTATGCGCTCCCTGTGAACAGTGCCAGTTTACCGGCGATGCGTTGGCGCTGGAGCAATATGCCAACCTGTCGTTTCTGTTAACAGAGATGGCGACCTGGGCACACCTGTCGGTGGCGGTGCGCGATTTGCGCGAACGGTATGAAAAGCAGCGCCGCCGGGTGGAGGTGGAATTAGGGCTGCGCGAGCCGCTCACGGCCGTAGCCGCCGCCGAACTCTCTGCCGAAATTGCAAACTGGCGCGCAGTTATCACGGCCGTCGCCCGGTGGCAGCGCAGTGGTTGGATCAATAAAACAACGGCCGACCAGACGATCCTGGACGCCTACAGTCATATTGAAGCATTGCAAGAGCAGTTGCTTGATTCCTCACCAACCCCCCCGCCCACCAACAGCCAGGCGCAGGCCCTCCAACAACTGGCCCAAAAACGGTTTATCCTGAAAATCGCCACCAACCTTTTTAACCTCAAACTGATGTACCCCTATGCTTATCAAGTCGTCAAGAACCTGATGACCACCGAAATGGAAGCGCTAGAAATAGAAGCAGGGCTGGTGGAACGGCCTGAAGCCAATTCGAGTTTGCCGTCCCCCTCACCTGCATACGCTAAAGAAAAATCTCCCGATGATCTGGACGCTGCTGCTGCACCTGCCCCTGGGCGTTTCCGCCGCCCGGCGCTCACCTGGGACCGGGTGTGGGAGACGCTGCTCTCCGAGCGCACCTTGCAGGCGGTGTTGTTCCTGGGGGTGATGCTGCTGTTTGCCGCCGGTATCTCCTGGGTGGCCTGGAATTGGGGCACATTCCCGGCGGCGGTGCAGATCGCTTTTTTGGGCGGATTTACCGCCGTCTTTTACGGTCTGGGCTGGTATGTGTACCAACGGATGCAGTTGCATGGTTCTGGTATTGCCCTCATTGCGGTGGCCTCATTGCTGGTGCCCCTGGACTTTTACGCTTTTTACCTGTCGGATGGTTTCCCGCCTGGCAGTTGGCCGATCATCTGGTTGGTCGCCTCGCTGGTCTGCCTGGCGGCCTATCTGGCCACGGCCGTCTGGCTGCAAGCACCCTTCTTCGGTTATCTCATTGGGTTGGCGGCGGGCAGCCTGCTGGTCGCCACATTGAACATGGTGGGGGTGGGCCGGGCCTGGTGGCAGGTGGGGGTGATGGCGACGGCCGTTGCCCTGGCGCTGTTGGGTGAATGGTTGTATCCACGACCGGGCCGCTGGCATTTTCTGGCACGGCCGTTCGGCCAGATGGCGTTGGCGCTGACCGTGCCCGTGCTGCTGGTAGGGTTGGGCTGGAGTTATTTTCGTGGCGGCAGCACCGCCTTCCACGCGGCGGTGGCGCTGGATTGGTGGTTGGGCGGCGTGGTATTCATCGTCATGCTGCGGCGTACCCGATTGCGCACGCTGGCCTGGGCCACCGCCTTCGTCTTTCCTGTGGCCGTCTGGCTGACGGCGCGCGCCCTGTTCCTTCCCAGAGGCATTGCGCCTGCCTGGGCAGCCGTTGGTTGGGCGCTGCTGTTACCCGTGTATCTGGTGCTGGCGTGGCGCTGGCAGCGGCAAGAGGGGACGGCCGCAGACGGCCGGATGGCCGTTTACGGCCGTATCTTTTTGCGTAGTGCGGTGATATTGCTGGTGGTCACGGCCGTGTGGTCATTCCAGACGGTGCAGGCGGCCGCTGTTGTCCATTTGCTGCTGGCGGGGGTGATGGTGCTGACGGCCGTACTCTGGCAGCAGCCGCGCGCCCTGTGGGGTATGAGCCTCTTCCTGCTTACCGCTGCCGCTGCCTGGCAGGGTGGGCGCGGCGCTACGCCGACCGAACTGATTTTGCCCTGGGCGCTGCTGGCAATTTTGCATATGGCGGCGGGCGTAAGGTTAGGAGATTGGGAGATTAAGAGATTGAAGTTCACCCAATCTCCCAATTCTTCGACAAGGCTCAGGACAGGTCTCCCAATCTCTCAATTCACCGTTCCCCTTTTCGGCGCCGGCTATCTGTTAGCCGCTTTATCCATCCTGCCGCCGCTGCTGTTGTATGACCGGCAGTTGCTCAACTATGCCCTGGTGAACTGGATTGG
This sequence comes from uncultured Chloroflexota bacterium, assembly GCA_900696625.1. GTDB lineage: Bacteria > Chloroflexota > Anaerolineae > Promineifilales > Promineifilaceae > CAADGU01. The sequence goes on from CAADGU010000290.1 coordinate 18,576, forward strand.
TATCAATATCTGGCTGGCGTATCTGGCGCATGTGGAGACGGTCGGCGTATTGGCGCTGCTGGCGCACCGGCGGTTGGCCCGCTGGCAAACGACGCTGTTTCATTGGGGTGCGGCGCTGGCAGTTGTGCCCTGGGTCTGGTTTTTGTGGCCGCCCGCCCGGCCTGCTTCGCCCATGCTGCCGTTGATGTACACGGCCGTGACCTACACTTTGTTGGCTGTGTGCATCTGGGTACGGCGGCGGCAGGGGGCCTACGGCCGTGCCTGGCAAACCGCCGCCCATCTCAGCGCCCTTATGGCCCTGGCAACGGCTTTGCTGAGCCAGCGCCAATGGACGGGGGGGCTGGTTTTCCTGCTGTTGGCCGTCTTTTATTTTGTGGCTGCCGGGGTGCTGCACAACCGGCGCTGGTTGTGGTTGGGTGGCCTGTTTTTGCCCGTTGGGGCGGCGCTGCTGCTGAATGCCTGGGGCTTGCCGGAGATACAGACAAATCCGGTGATGGCGCTCATCATCGCCGCCTATTTTGTGGCGGCGGAAGGGTGGC
>CAADGU010000291.1 GCA_900696625.1 uncultured Chloroflexota bacterium
CCATCGTAAGCCGCCAGCAGGTTGACAGTTCTATAGTCCACCATCTCATAACGCACTTCGGGAAAGGTCAGCCCGTAGTCGCGGGCGATCTTTTCAATCTCTTTTTGTAGCGCCGCCAGCTCGCCTGTGATTAACATGGTGTTTGAATCCTATCATGGGGTAATCAGGTAATTGGGTAATTGCGGTTCAATTACCGAATTACTCAATTACTCAATTACAGAGGTAATCACAATCCTTTACCCAAAAACTCTTTTATCGCATCAAAAATGGCGTCGCGGTCGCTGATTTTGACGCCGACCAGTTTTTCGTCTTCCATTTGGGCGATGGTTTCCATGAACATACGGCCGTAGCCGCCCGGCACCTGCCCATACCCAAACAAATTCATCACCGGCAGCAGCCGCTCTTCCAGTAACTCCGCGCACAACTTATCATCCTGTCCACCAAAATTCTCGCCGTCCGAAAAATGGAAGGCATACATATTCCACTCAGTTGGATCATACTCCTCTTCAATCAGGCGGCTGCACAGATGGTATGCGGAAGAAATCTTCGTCCCCCCACTTTCCCGCAAATGGTAAAACGTATGCTGGTCTACTTCTTTAGCAGCCGCATCATGCACAATGTAACGCACCGTCAGGCTTTTGTAATTGTGGCGCAACCAGGTATCAATCCAAAACGCTGTCAGCCGCACCAATTCCTTCTTTTGCCGGGTCATACTGCCAGACACATCCATCATGTAAAAGATAACGGCGCTGTTTTGCGGCTGTGGGTACACATTCCAGGAGCGGTAACGCACATCATCCCGAATGGGAATCACCACCGGCCGCTCTGGATTGTATAGTCCCGCCGACATCTGCCGCTTCAAGGCGGCGCGATAGGTACGCCGGAAGGAGCGCAGGCTCTCCGGCCCCACCCGGCGAATGCCGGTGTAGCGCACCTTGCCTCCTTCCACGTTTTTCTTGCCTTTGGGTTCAATGCGCGGCAGCGCCAGTTCTTCGCCTAAAATTTCGGCCAGTTCTTCCAGGCTCATCTCCACTTCCAGGATATGCGCGCCTGGTTGGTCGCCGGCGCCCTGGCTGCCATCCTGGTCGCCCGGCCCCAGCGGCGTGCCTACGTCGCCATCCCCTTGCCCTACACCGCCCGCCTGTTTACCGCCAAAGCGGATACGCGGCAGGTCAATTTGGGGCACCGGGATGCTTACCAGGTCTTTGCCCTGGCGGCCGATCAATTCGCCATTGGACACATATTTGCGCAAATTCTGGCGCACATGCCCCTGCACAATCTGGCGAAAACGTTTCGCGTCCTGGTCAATGCGGTGAGCGGTGGTGTAACTCATAGCTTGCCCTCTTGTAAGTAAAAAGTGAGCAGTAAGCGGTTAGCAGTAAGCAGTCAACCGCTCACTGCTTACTGCTTACTGCTTACTAACTCCTCTGCTGCGTATCGCCCCGTGCAAAGATGCTGGCGACATAGTTCAGCACGTCGGTGGCGCAGATTTCGCAGTAGCCCATGTTTTTGATCATGCGGCTCTTCACTACTTCAATCTTCTCCTGCGTTTCCTGGTCAATGACATTGGAAACCAGGCTGGTGAGCTTGATGGAATCTTTCTGGTCTTCAAACAGCTTTAGTTCCAGGGCGCGGCGCAGCCGTTCGTTGGCATCCCAGGTGAATTGTTTGCCATCAATGGCCAACGCACCGATGTAATTCATAATCTCGCGGCGGAAATCGTCTTTGCGGCTTTCGGGGATTTCGATTTTTTCTTCGATGGCGCGCATCAACCGTTCGTCGGGCGGTTCGTCTTGCCCGGTGTAGGGATTGCGCACTTTTTGTTTTTGGGTGTACGCTTTAACGTTATCAATGTAGTTGGCGGAGAGGCGTTTGATGGCTTCTTCGTCGGCCGTAATCGCCCGCTGCACCTCGTTTTTGACAATCTCGTCATATTCGGCGCGGACAACGGAGAGCAGGTCACGGAACTGTTTGCGCTGATCTTTGCTGGTGATGAGAGAGTGATGGCGCAGACCGCTTTCCAATTCACGCATGATCATAAAGGGATTGAGGCAGCTACGGCTGCTGTCGCCGACGAGGGCGTTGGAGATTTTGTCCTGGATGTAGCGTGGGGAAATGCCAAACATGCCTTCATGGGCCGATTCTTCTTGCAGTTCAATGACGGTGTCTTCGGTAAAGCCGGGCAGGGAACGGCCGTCATACAACCGCAACTTCTGCACCAATGAAATGCCGGCCCGTTTTGGCTCTTCCAGCCGCGTCAGGATAGCCCAAAACGCAGCCAGTTGCAGGGTGTGGGGGGCAATGTGTTTGCCAATCACCTTCTCCTGGCTAAAGTCCCGCTGGTAAATTTTTACTTCATCCTGAAAACGGATGTTGTAGGGAATATCAATTTTGATGGTGCGGTCGCGCAGCGCCTCCATGTATTCGTTGTTAAGCAGGCGCCGGTATTCGGCCTCATTGGTGTGGCCTAAAATCACCTCATCAATATCGGTATGGGCGAATTTTTTGGGTTTGATTTTGTGTTCCTGGGAGGCAGTGAGCAGGTCGTAGAGAAAGGCCACGTCTAGTTTGAGGATTTCAATGAACTCCACCAGCCCTCGATTGGCGATGTTAAGTTCGCCGTCAAAGTTGAAGGCGCGGGGGTCAGAATCAGAGCCATATTCAGCAATTTTGCGGTAGTTGATGTCGCCGGTTAGTTCGGTGGAGTCCTGGTTCTTTTCGTCTTTGGGTTGGAAGGTGCCAATGCCCACGCGGTCTTTTTCAGAGAGCAGGATGCGCTTGACCTTGACCTGGTTGACCACGGCCGTCCAGTCGCCATCCGCCTGCTCCAACAATTCATTGAAGATAAAACGGCAAGCCGGGCAAAGGTCGCCCTCGATGTTGATGCGCTCCATCCCGGTACGGCCGTCGTTCAACTCTTCCAGCGCCGCCTCGCGGAACGGGGGTGGTATCAGGTGCAGTGGGTCTTCGTGCATGGGGCAGTCCATCGGCTCGCCATCGGTTGGTTCCCAGCGAAAACTGTAGAGACGGCCGTCGTCCAACCGCGTGTAATTCTCAAGCCCCTTTTTCAGCAGGCGCACAATGGTACTTTTGGCCGTGCCCACCGGGCCATGCAGCAAAATCACCCGTCGTTCCGTGCCATAGCGGTGCGCCGCCGAACGGAAAATTTGCACCAGATCCATCAACTGCTTATCAATCCCAAAAACGGCATCCTTGCCATTTTCAAAGGGATCGTCAAAAAAATAATAATGAATCAGCTTTTCCCGGTTGCGGCTGTACTCTTCAGAACCATAGGAGATGATCATGTCATACAGCCGCTGGTAAGCCGTCCGCGCCACGCGCGGGTCTGCCCGCACAATGTCCAGATACTCGGCAAAAGAACCCTCCCAATGGAGATTGCGAAAATTTGTCAGGTCTTGCAGACTGGCAATCCTGGCCATGATGTCATTTTTTTTCATCTTAAGTACCTCCGCATAAACACAAAGAGGGTCAATCCAGATCAAAAAGACCTGGCGACCCTCTTCCTTCCGAAATCAGCTAAACTGTATATGTTCAAAATAGCCCACAGCTTTGCCCGCTGTAAACTACCGCTGATGAAGCGCGCGGCGAACCGCGTTTTACAAACTTCGGCTTCATCTCTCCTGACAGTTTCGGCGTTGTGGAACAATGAACCATTGCCCACAACTGTCGGGAAGCATGGCCGCCCTATAGCAGTTTGTAGATAAGATGAAAAAATGGAGGATTTCTTACAAAGTTGGGGGTGTTACTTTTGACCTAATTCCGGCCAGCTTTTTTTGTATCCCGGCAAAAGGATGAGCGGCCTTTGTCACTTTGTCAGACAAGATGGATTAGTCGCCGATAGGCACGGCCGTGTCCGCCGCCGTATCCGACGACCAGGTTTCCGCCAAATCCGCTTTAACGACGAATAATAAGCCCTGGTAAATTTCCTCACAGTCCGGGCATTGATGCAGGTGGGCGGTGAGTACGGCCGTATGCCCCAAACGCTCGCCCGTCACCTCTGCCTCCACAAAGGCAGGCAAATAGCTTTGAAACTGCTTGCAATCCATCTCGTGTTCTTGTGTTTCAAAAAGTGTTTCAATCCAGTGGGTAAAAGTCTTCTGTTCCAAGTTTTCCTTCCCAGACACCAGGTTTGCATAGATAGGATGTAAAAAAATCGTATATTCTTACCACATGGCGTCAAATAAGCCCAATATGTCACCGGCGCTGTAGTGCTGGTCCAATAACCTGGCCTTTATCTTCCTACGGGCATCGTGCAGCATCTTGTATAAGGTATTTGGCGTTGTTTCCAAAATTTCGGCCATCTCCTGCATGGAGTAGCCCTGAAAATGAACGCCTAACAGAGCCAATCGCTGCCGCTCATTCAAATCATTTTCCAAAATCTGCCACAACAATTGCAGAAATTCTTCCCGTTCCGCCTTCACATCAGGGTCGCCGCCTGTACCGGGACCAAGCAGCGAAGCGAACACGGCCGTTTCCTGCCCGGCCACATCTTCCCATGAAAAATCGCGGTGCTGCCGCCGCCGCAGATCGGCCGCCGCTTCATTGATAACAAACCGGTAAGCCCAGGTAGTGAACTGGGCGTCGCCACGAAACTTGTCCAGATTTTCCTGAATTGCCAGCAGCGCATTCTGGGCATAATCTTCGGCCATTTCATACAGCGTATCGGTGGAAAGAGACAGCAAATCGGAACGGCCGTCACGCAAATAGACAAACGCCGTCCGCACCAGATAGTCGCGCAAATCCAGCAGAGCCTCTTGTTGGCTCTCCCCCGCCCCCTGGAGCGCATCCAACCATGCCTCGTTGCTTCGTTTCACCATGCACCGAGTATGGCACAAGTAAGTTAAAATGACATTAAGGAAGCGTTCAAAGAAGCTGGATATTGGAGATTAGGGATTAGGGATTGGAGATTGTTGAATCTCTCATCTCCAATCTCTAATCTCCGCTCAGCCGTTCCTGCCACCAACTCTTCAACTTTCGCATACCGGCAGCGTCCAATTTATGGCCGGTCTCATATTCGCGGTATTCCAGGAAAGCGCCCATTGCCTGCACCGCCGCCGCGCTGTTTTGGGCCACTGCCAACGGCACCCGGTCATCTTGTGTCCCGGCAGCCATAAAAACGGGCATATCACGCAGCGCCGCCCGGTTGATCGCTTCGTCCACTTGCCGCGGCACAAAGCCCACCAGACTGGCAATACCCTGCACCAGGCCAGGGTTTTGCAGCGCCACCGCAAAGGCTACGGCCGCACCCTGGCTAAAACCCATCAAATACACCTGGTTCAGATCAACTGGATACAACGCAGGTAAAGCGTGGATGAAAGTGGTCACGGCCGTAACGGCCTCATCAAACTGCGCCAATACCGGCCATTCATTCTCCAGACGTGGCTGCCAGGTAAAACTTTTCTCGCCAACCGGCACAATCGCCCTGGGCGCAACCATCACACAGGTAGATGGGACGGTTTGGGCAAAAACCCACATCACATCTTCATTACCTAAATGACCATGCAGCATCACGACTACCGGATGTGGGCCGGTCATTTCCGGCTCGGCCGTTTCTGGCTGCCATGCTCGATGCACCAGCCCGGCCATTTCCAAAGCCGAACCATTATCAATCAGTTGGGGAGATTTATTCATAGGGGGCAAATAGACAAAAAAAATGAGGTGGCAGACTAACGGGCGCTAGTCCAACCACCTCTGGGGGGGGAGCCAATTAGAGTATATCACCCTTCCCGTATAGCGTCAACAAATTCGCAAAAATTCGTGCCACCAATTTTCAAAGGCTGGCTATTGAACGGTTTTGGGATCAATGCCCGCCGCTTTCAGCGCCTTGTTATATTCGGACTTCAGCTTGGAGTTTTGAATACGGGACTTACGCACTTCATCCGGGGACATATCATCGGTAATTTCGATGTAGTTTGGTTCCGGTACGGCCGATGCCACTGCCGCTGGCGCAGCTACAGGGGCGGCCACAGCTTCCGCTTCATCAACTGCCGACGCTGCGGGTACGGCCATCACCGGCGCACCACCGGGAATGACCACCTGACCATCTACAATTTCCACATCTTTAGGGTCAATACCGGCTGCTTTGAGCGCCTTGTTAAAGGCCGAAGTCGCTTTAGAGTTGGCAATGCGCGCTTTGCGCACATCGTCCGGGGACATACCGTCGGTGATTTCAATGAGTTGGGGTGGTTCAATGGCTACGGCCGTAGCTGCTGGCGCTGCTGCCGCCGCCACAGGCTGGGCCACACCCGGTTCAGCCGCCACATCTGCTGCCGGGACGCCCGCTGCTTTGGCTGCTTTAGCAGCCGCCGACTTGGCTTTGGCATTGGCAATGCGCGCCTTGCGGATTTCTTCTGGCGACATACTGTCGGTGATGGCAATGACAGGGAAATCTTTGCCGGGAGTCGCGGCCGCTGGCGCGCCGGCGGCTTTAGCGACAGGTGCGGCTGCCGCTGGCGCCGCAGTTACCGCCACAGCCCCGGTGCGGGCGCCGTCCCACCCATGATGTGCGGCAATGCGCACGGCCGTGACCGGATCACGTTGCAGGGCATCACCACGGCCGGCCGTGACCAGATTCTCCTCACCTAACCGGCCAATCTGCATATTGGCCCCGCGCGGCATGGCTGCTGCCTGTTTGGCCGCCAACCGGCGCGCCTCTACCAACTGCGCTTCGGGATCCGCCTGAGCCTTAATTTTGTGCCCAAACGTCAGCACCGGGTTATATCCTTTGTCTTTCTCTTCCAGTTCCACTTTGGTTGTGTTGACACGGGTGTCCATACCCGCAATCACCCAGGCCAGAAACCCGCCCAGGAGAACCGGTAATAGTACAGCCAGACAAGCAATTATAAATACCATGGGAATCCCTCTTTGTTTGAAATCAGCTATTGGGCGGCAATTATACCTTTTGTGCCGAATTTCTCAAACATAAAAAAAGACCTGACAGGTATCTAAAACCTGTCAGGTCTAAGGTGCCGAAGGTGGGATTTGAACCCACATGAGGGAACCCTCACTACGCCCTGAACGTAGCGCGTCTGCCAGTTTCGCCACTTCGGCTCAGAACAGGCGATAGTTTACCAACTCATGGACAAAAGTCAACTATAGTTTGGATGCACCTTCGTGGTACAATGAAGCTGGTCGTTGGTAGCTGGTGGCTGGTAGGAACTGCTACTAACCACCAGCCACCAGCTACAATTTTTTCTGAAATTGGCGAAAGGAGGACATAATGTCTATTACCCAATTACTCAAACGTGTACATTTGTTTCGTGGCTTAAACAGTGAAGAGTTAGCCCAAATTGAGGCCATCTGCCAGCACGTGATTTTACAACCAGGCGAGTTGATCATTGAGCAAAATACAACTGGTAAAGAAATGTACGTCATCGCCAGCGGGTCGGTAGATGTGTTTGTGCAAGGATTGGAAAATGCACGGGGGTTGGTGATGCTGGGTAAGGGGCAGGTCATTGGCGAAATGGCATTGATTGACCAGGGGTATCGGTCAGCATCAGTCAAGGCGACGGAAGAGGGCGCCTCACTCTATCTCATTGATAGTGACGCTTTTTATGCCTTGTGCAACGAATACAACCGTATTGGTTTTTTGGTGATGCGCAATCTGGCTACGGATGTGGCCTTTAAGCTACGTCACCGCAATCTGGCCGATTTGTAGGGATTGAAGATTGGGAGATGAGAGATTTGGGATTGAACCGGACTTCAATCATGCATCTATAAAGCAGCGGAGGGATATTTAACCATGATAAATGAAGATGAAGTTTTTTATCAGGTCAGTTTTGTGGTGGTGGGCAGCCCACATCCGGGAGCGATTATGAGCGTGGACAAACGACCGGCGGTAGGCGAAATTGTTCGGTTTGGAGGTGAAAATTTTGAAGTACTGGAAGTGCAAGAATTGACGCCAGTGACCGGTAACTTTGGTTTTTTGCACGTCACCTGCCGTCGGGCGGAGCCATCGTAATACCGACTCCTGATCTTGGTTTGCCGATTACGAGATTGTCACGGCCGTGACCGCCAATGTTCCCGCCTCATCTAATCCGGCTAACGTTTGCCCTTTGGCATTGATCCAGCGAATGGAGTATGCGGACACCAGCCGGTCCAACGCCTGCCATAAGTCGGCATTGGCAATAGGTGTCTCCCCCTTCTTTTGCCAGTTGCGTTTGCGCCAACCATGAATCCACTGCGTGATCCCCTGGTACACATAATCTGAAGTAGTAAAAATCTGCACATCGCTGCCCGGCGGCAACAGCAGCAGCCCTTCAATGGCGGCCAGCAGTTCCATGCGGTTATTGGTGGTTTGGGGCACAGAGCCGCTGGCCTGGGTGGTTTCGTCGCCTTGCTCTAACACTACGCCCCAGCCACCAGGGCCGGGGTTGCCTTTACAAGAAGCGCGCAAATAGAGCCGGGGGATATGGGGGTCTATTTCTTCCGGGGGGGTAATTTCCAGGCGGGCCTGCCGCGCCAACACATCTACTCGTTCGTTGTACTTATTCCCGGCGTGGCCTTTGACCCAATGCCATTCTATCTGGTGTTTTTGCACCAGCGGCCACAACTGCTGCCACAGGTCGGCGTTGGCCACATCTTTCCACTTCTTGGCCGCCCATTTGTCAATATATTCGGTAATGCCTTTGCGCAGGTATTCGGAATCGGTGTAGAAGTTGATGGTACACGGCCGTGTCAATGCCCGTAAAGCCGCCATCGCCGCCGTCAATTCCATGCGGTTGTTGGTGCTGGACGGGTCATTGCCGGTCAGCGTCTTTTCATGTGCGCCATATATCAGGATGGCCGCCCACCCGCCAATGCCGGGGTTGGGGTCACAGCCGCCGTCGGTGTAGATGGTTACTTCCATTCTTGAGTAATTGGGTAATTGGGTAACTGGGTAATCACATAATTACCCAGTTACCCAATTACTTCCCTAACGCTGCCAGCATCTCTTCGACGCGGGTGAATTTGAGGCGGGGGCGGCCACAGGCGGCGCCATTGGCCTCTTCCATTTCGTTCAGACGCAGCCAGTCTTCGTAGGTGACGTAGCGGGGCTGGCGCTCCTTAATGAAGGACTGCACGGCCGTGAACGTGGGCATTTCGGGTAACAACACCTTGCCCGCCTGCACGTCCGCCAGCAGACATTCCACCGTTTCAATGGCGTCCGGTTTGTTGGTGCCAATCACGCCGGAAGGGCCGCGTTTGATCCAACCGGCGGTGTATTCACCCATAACCGGCTGATTGGTCTGCGGGTCTATCACCCGCCCAGCCTCGTTGAGGATAACACCCCACCGTTCGTGGAAAGGCACGCTGGGAATAGGTACCCCTTCATAGCCAATGGAACGGAAAACCAGGCCAACCGGTATTTCTTCAAACCGGTCAGTAGCCCTTGAGCGTATGGAACCGGATTCGGTTTTATACAGTTCGTTGTGTACCAGGCGCATGGCACAAACACGGCCGTCTGCATCCCCCATCAGCTCCACCGGTGACACCAGGAAACGGATAGTCAGGCAGCGTGGTTTGCCGGTACACGGCCGTCCCGCATACTCCTGCACGATCTCAATCTTGCGCATCGTACCCCGGTCGGCCTCGGCTAACGATTCCTGGCTGACGGGGTCTAATTCTGCTTCGGCCGGCGGTACCGTGACATGAGCGCCCGCCATTTCGCCCAGCTCTTTCACTTCGGCTGTGGTAAAGGCAGCCTGGGCCACGCCGCGCCGCCCCAACATATACACTTCCTTCACCCGGCTGTGGCGCAAGGCTTCCAGCGCATGTTCGGCAATATCCGTTTCCATCAACTCTTCCGGCGTCCGGCATAAAATGCGGGCCACATCTACGGCCACATTCCCAATACCCACCACCGCTACCCGCTCCTGCGACAGGTCAAATTGACAATCACGGTAATCAGGATGGCCGTTGTACCAGGCGACAAACTCAGTAGCAGCATGGCTGTTTTGCAGATCAATGCCAGGAATATCCAGATTCTTGTCGGTTTGCGCACCGGTAGTGTAGATGATGGCGTGGTAAAAACGGCGCAGGTCATCCACCTGCACATCTTGCCCAATCGTCACATTACCAAAAAAGTGAAACTGTGGCTGCGCCGCCAGTTTGTCAAACACCTTGGTGACAGACTTGATCTTTTGATGGTCGGGGGCCACGCCGGCCCGCACCAGGCCATACGGGGTGGGCAGGCGGTCATACAAATCAGCTTCGATGGTCAGGTTTTTTTCTTTGAAAAGGCGTTCGATGGCATAAAAACCGGCGGGGCCAGCGCCAATGACGGCCACGCGCAGCGGGGATTCTGGGGTTCCAGTGGGGGACATGGGGTTCTCCTTGTTTGAAAAGTGAGCAGTGAACAGTTATCACCACTTACTGCTTACTGCCAACTGCTCACTGACCTCCGGCCAGTATTTGTGTTTCCAGGGTGTCAATTTCGCCGCGATATTGGTCGCGTTGGGCTTTAAGAACATCGCCGATGGAGATGATGCCGATGAGACGGCCGTCTTCCAGCACCGGCAAATGGCGAATGCGGCGTTCGGTCATGGTGTGGGCAACGGACATGAGATCATCGTTGGGCACGGCCGTGATCACCTTTGTGGTCATTAACACCTGTACCGGGGTCGCTAAAATTTGCTCAAATTCCGGCAGGCGGCGCACAATGTCGCGTTCGGAGAGGATGCCAGCCAGACGGCCGTCAGCCGTCACCACCGGCAGAGCGCCAATGTTGTGCGCGCGGAACAAAGTCACCACTTCGGATACGGTTTGTTCCGGCTGCACCGTAACCAATTGATGACTTTTTGTCATAAGGATATTGCTGATTTTCATAATAAACCCTTGCTTTCAAACCTGGCAGGTTCATTGAAACCTATCAGGACTATCCATGGTTGGAAACTGCTGCTAACAGGCGTCATTATAACGGGCTGTTCGCCTGGCGAAAACTGAGGAATGTCATCAAACCAACTGCCGCCCATAGACGGTTGTCAAATAAACAGGTTGTCAATCGGCAAAAAATGAACACAATCGTAACCATGACCTATACCCGTTGGCGCTGGCTGTTAATTTCCCTCTGGATTGGTTTCTGGCACACTGGTTGTGCCGCCGCCGAGATGCCTGCGGCGACGGGCATAACGGCCGTTTTGCCGACGGCCGTTACCAGCACCACCGCGCCAGCCACCGCACTCCATACGGCCGTGCCTACCCTTACCAACACCGCTACAGTCGTAGCCACACCCTTGCCGCCGACGGCCGTGCCCCCCTCCCCCATACCACCTACACCCATACCCACCGCCACACCCGATCTGCTTTACCCCTTCACGCTGGACAGCTTGCGGGCGCGTGATTATCCCGGCGGCCCCATTCGCATCCAGGCCGTGTTAACCGAGACAGCCACCTTCACCCGTCATTACATCAGCTATGCCAGCGACGGCCTGACCATCACCGGCATTATGCAGACGCCGCCAGGCGCGGGGCCATTCCCGGTCATCATTATGCTGCACGGTTATTATGATCGGGAAGATTATTGGTCTGGTTGGGGCACCTGGCAGGCAGCCGAATATCTGAACCGGCGAGGCTACCTGACCATTGCCCCCGATTTGCGCAGTTGGGGCCAATCGGACGTGGGCGTTAGTCTGTTTCACACCGGGCTGTTGGTAGATGTGCTTCATTTGCTCAGCGCCTTGCCTTCTGTGCCTCAGGCCGATAGCGGACGGGTGGGTTTGTGGGGGCACAGCATGGGCGGCGGCATTATCACCAAACTGTTGGTGGTGGATGATCGGGCGCGAGCGGCGGTGTTATACGCTCCCAACAGCGCCGACGATGCCGACCTGATCGCCCGCTGGGGACCGGGCTGCCTGCCAACGCAGTTGGACGCGGAGGCGGAGCATTGTAATCCGGGTGAGGTGATCCCGCCCGATCTGGCGGCGGCGGTGGTGACGGCTTATCTGGACACGGCCGTGAACCCCACCGCCTTGCAACGATTCGCGCCCTACTACCACCTGTCACACATTACCGCCCCCATGCAAATTCACGTTGGCCTGGCCGATGGGCAGGAGTGGGTGGAGACGCCGCCGGAATGGTCAGACAAATTGTATGCCGCCCTGCAAGCTGCCGGTAAAGAGGCCACCCTGTACCAGTATGAGGACCAGGGGCACTTTTTTTACGACATGGGTTGGACGGTTTTTATGGAACGGGTGGCGGCTTTTTTTGATGAACATCTGGCACGGCCGTAGGAATTCAGGTTGTGCCATACTAAAGAGGAGAATATGAACGAAAAGAGTATGGTTGCCCTTTCCAGGCGGCAGTTTTTACAAGTAGCAGGGGGCACGGCCGTGGCCCTTTCCCTGCCCGGCGCCCTGACGGCCTGCCGCCGCCAGGAGGCCGGGCCACTCAAAATTGGCGTCTTGCTACCCTACTCCGGCATCTACGCCGTCCTGGGGGAAAGTATCACCCAGGGGATGCAGCTTTATTTTGATGCTTTGGGCAATGAAGTCGCCGGTCGCCCCATTGAGTTGATCACCGCCGATACGGAAATCAACCCCGACGTTGCCCAACAAAAGGTGCGGCGGTTGGTGGAACAGGACGAGGTGGCTTTTGTTACCGGCATTGTCAGTTCCGGCGTATTGGCCGGGCTGCGGGACTATTTTCACGATAATCAGGTGTTGTGTCTTTGCTCCAATGCTGGCTCCAACGCCCACAGCCGTGCCGCCAAGACACCATACATCTGGCGTACTTCCTTCACCAACTGGATGGCCCCCCACGCGATGGGCACATGGGCGGCGGAAAATGTGGGGCGCACGGCCGTGATCAGCGTACCGGACTATGCAGCCGGTGAAAACAATGTCACCAGTTTCACCCACAGCTTTACCGCCGCCGGTGGGGAGGTGGTAGCTGTGCAGCGCACCCCCTTCCCCAACATGGGCGACCCGGCCCCCTTTATGGCGGAACTGGCGGCCACCGGCGCAGACCTGATTTACGCCTTCTACAGCGGCAGCGCCGCCGTCACCTTTGTCAAGGCGTATCACGACTTTGGCCTGGCGCAGCAGATTCCGTTGACGGGGGCCGGTTTTATTGTGGAAGAAGACGTGCTGCCCGAACAGGGCAATGCCGCCCAGGGCGTAAAAAGCACCCTCTTCTGGTCATACGTGCTGGACAATCCCCAAAACGCCCAATTCAAAACGGATTTCCATGCCTTCGCCGGCCGTGACGCCGACGTGTTTGCCGTACAAGGCTACGACACCGCCCGCGTTATTGACGAGATGCTCAAACGAACGGAGGGGGACACGGCCGTAGGCCAACTCATCGCCGCCCTGGATGGTATCAGCTTTGACAGCCCGCGTGGGCCTTTCCGCCTGGACGCCCATTCGCAGGCCCCCGAACACAACATGTACGTCCGCGACGTGCAGCCGGTAGAGGGCGTCTTGCGTAACGTCATCCTGGAAAACCTGGGGCCAATCGTAGACCCTGGGGATGACTCGATGGGGTGAACAGGTAAAGGGGCGAACAATTAATTACTCAATTACCCAATTACAGTCATTATGGAAAACTTCCTCCTGCAACTGCTCAACGGCCTGGTGGCCAGTATGCTGCTCTTTATCATGGCGGCGGGGCTGTCGTTGATTTTTGGGCAAATGCGGGTGATTAACCTGAGTCATGGCGCGTTTTATCTGGTGGGCGGGTATATGGGGCTAACGGCCGTGAAACAATGGGGCGCGTTTTGGCCAGCACTTCTCCTGGCCCCGCTACTGGTGGGGCTGATGGGCTGGCTGGTGGAACGGTTTTTGCTGCGCGGGCGCTACGGCCGTGAACGCCAACTCCAACAAGTGCTGCTCACCTTTGGCGTGGCCCTGGTCTTGTCTGATCTGGCCGAATGGCGCTGGGGCGCGTATACGCAAACCGTGTCGCCGCCCGCGCTGCTGGCAACGGCCGTGCCCCTCTTTGGCCTGCAATTCCCCCTCTACCGGCTGGCGATTATTGGCATGGGGCTGCTGGTGGCGCTGGCGCTGGCCCTTTTCCTGGGG
>CAADGU010000292.1 GCA_900696625.1 uncultured Chloroflexota bacterium
AACCAGGTGGTGCTTTGGGTGATGAATTCGGTAATGCCCAGTTCCACGGCCGTAGCCCCCGAATGGGCCACCGGCACAATATCCCGCACCACAAAGGGGACGGAACGGTTGGGTGTGCCCACCTGGGCCTGTAGTTGGGCAATGGTAGCTTCGATGTCCAGTTCACGGCCGTTGATGTGCGGGGCGACTAATACCAGTTCTTCGGTGGCGTCATCAAAATAAAAGCGGGCGTTTACCGGCTCGCGGTACAGATCGTCTTCGTATTGGCGCAGCCAGTGGCGGACGGCGTTTTCATCCAGAAAGGCCTGGTGCTGCATAACACCGCTACCATCCTCGTGCATTTCCACGCGCAGCCAGGCACTCAGGTCGGCGGCGGAGAGGGTAATGGGCTGTAAATCCAATTCATCCAGCGGCGCTTGCAGGTAGAAAGTAATAGGGCTGCCAATCAACTGCTGGATTTGGGCGGCGCTGTTGCCGGCATCGGCAATGGCCGGTGAGGTCTGGTCTACCAACAGTTCCAGGTCGGCTTCGCGGAATTGGGTGAGGGCGGGCAGCAGCCGTTGGCGGGCATCGGCGGTATTGAGCAAACGGCCGTATTGCCCGGCTGTATAATCGGCTGCCCCATCGGCAATGTTCAAGGAAGCATTGGCGGGGGCACGGTTGATGACGGCGGCGATATCCGCCAGTTTTTGGTCGAGATGGGCTTCGTCCAGGGTGAATTGGGGGGAAAGGGTACGGCCGTAATACCAGGTATCAAACATCGCCTGCAAACGCGCCGCCGGATCGCCGGTTCGCCCCAGTTCGTAGGCAGCGGCAGCTACGGCGGCGGCGTCAAAGGTCAGCCCCAATTCAGCGGGGGTATACGTCCATTCCTGACCGGTGGCAGGATCAATGAGGGTGATGACGGCCGTTTGCGGATACGAAAATGCCTGTTCCAACGCCGCCTGCGCTTCCGCCTGGGTCAGGCCGCTCAGGTCTACACCTAAAGCGGAGACGCCGGTAAAGATGCGGTCACGGTGCTGGCTCTGGTAATCGGCGGCAGTGACGGCCGTGAAGCCCAACAGCAGCAGCAAGGCCATGACCGGCGCAATGAGAAAAAAGCCAATATGGAGTAATCGGTTGGTGGGTCGAGCTTGAATCGGTGGTGTAACTTCCATCTCTCTCTATCCTGTCAATCGGTGTTGGCAATCGCTGTTACCATAACAGGAACGCATTATACCCATTTGCCGGATAGGGACGGATAAATTAAGGGGAATCTCAGACGGCCGTCATGTTGTGGGCGGTGGCAGTGAGAGGCGGAAGAGGTATTTAACCTCTTCCGCCTCTTATTTCAAGTCTCCAGATTATCTAAAACGGAAGTTCGCCAGATGAACTGTGCCGTCATTTAGCACCAGCTTAAACTGACGGCAGGTATCCTTCCAGGATCGCTGCGTCTTCCAGACGTAGGTGTAGGTATCGGTGTCCGGGTCGTATTGCAGGCTGCTGTTCCCGGCGCTCACGGTCTCTTGCACATCATTTTGTGGGCTGCCGGAATCACAGGCAATGGCCTCCGAGATGGGGTATCCGGGCATGATAATGCTTAGCCCCTTGTTCCCATTCAGGCTGAACTTGATAGGAATGGCGCTGCCGGCATTGACCAGATTGAAGGCCGGCAGATTCTGCACCGGCGGGAAGAAACCGGCGAAATTGTACACCACATAAACGGTGGCCTCGTCGGTGGCGGACAGACCGCCGCCGTCGGTGACGCGGACGACGATGGTATAAGCGCCAGGGGCGGTCAGCGCCGCCGCGGAGAAGGTGGCGCTCTGCCCGGCCGTTTCAAACACGCCGTCGTTGTCCAGGTCCCATTCGTAGGTCAGCGCATCGCCATCGGGGTCAGAGCCAACGGCCGTGACCAGCACCGAATCACCTTCGACGACCATATACGGCCCACCGGCGTCTACCGTTGGCGCAGCATTCAACGCCAGACCGACCAGAATCGGGTCATGATCGGAGACGCGGAACTGATCCGGGGCATAGAGGCTGACAAGCTGTCCGGCGCTCTTGAAGTTGGTGTTGTAATCCAACACGCTCGGCTCGTCGGCGTTGATGTGCCATTCGGTCACACCCGTCACCTGCGTAAACAGGCTGGCCGAAGCCAGGGCGTGATCCAGATAGCCCCATTGGCCGTCAAAGACGTAGGAGTAGGCATTTTCGCCAAGCAGTGACTCGGCCAGGTTAACAAAACCAGCGTTGAGAACGGCCGTGATCGGGTCTTCTTTGGCGTAGGCGTTCATGTCGCCGACGATGAGGATGTCGGGGTCGCCCGTGCCGGTGGGGTCAGTGGCCAACCAGGCCATGAGCGCGTTGGCGGCGTTGGTGCGCGCGATGTTGCACTCACCCTGGCCATCACCCGCGTCAGGAATATCGCAGGCGCTGCCCTTGCTCTTGAGGTGGTTGACGTTGACGATAAAGACCGCACCGTTGCTGTTTTGGGCAAAAGCCTGGGTCAACGATGGCCGGTTGCGTGGCGCTCCGTCACCGCCATTGACAAACTCGACGGTGTTGAGCACGGCCGTGTCCCCTACCGGCGTCACGTTGGCCGGTTGGTAGATGAAGCCGACTTTGATGGCATCTGTACCCAGGGCATTCACCTGGCCCGTGGCCGCGTCTACGTCAATGAAGGCATACGTGCCCGGCGCGGTGGCCGCGTTCAGCCGGTCTACCAGGTCTTGAATGGCGCTGGTAGGCCCATAACCATCATTTTCCATCTCAATGACGCCCAGCACGTCGGCATCTAGCCCGATGATAGCCGCGACCGTCTTAGGCCACTGGCGATCAAACTCCGTCAGGTTTTCCGCGCCGCGGCAATCGGTGGGCGCGCCGCCAACACCATTGGTGCAGCCGCTGAAGGTGTTGAAGTAATTAAGCAGGTTAAAACCGGCCACTTTGATGTCGCCACCCACGTCAACCGGCGTGTCCGGGCGTGGATTGGCCGCCGCAAACGCCGGTACGCCGCCGTTCAGCGCATTGATCGGGCGCAGCCGGTAGGCGTTGCCGCTGGCGGCGTTGCCCGCCCAGGTATAGGTGAGGATGCCCACCATGCCGGTAGCCGTGTCGCCGCCGCGCAGCGTATTGGCCGCCGTCAGCGGATTACCGCTGCGCCCGAACAGGATCGGGTCCGGGTTCTGGTTTTGCAGGGCATCATCCACAATGAGGCGGTTCAGGTTATTGGCTGCTTGCAGCGCCAGCGCGGGTGCGCCGGGAGCGACAACGTTAGTGGGTTGGGCCAGGCGACCACCGGACGACATCACAGTCTGCCCAAACCGGCCCAGTTGGAAATGTTCGGTGACGTACAACGTCTGCGGGAAGCGCACCAACATCCCTTCGTACCGTTCCAGATAGTCGGCGCTGGGGAAGGGCATGGTCACGTCCGCCGGAGCGACGCTGCCCGTCCCACATTGGGCAACGGCCGTCACACCGCTGATTTGTGTTTGATCCTGAAACTCAGCGGCCGTACCGGTAACGCGCACAACATCACCCAGGTTGACGTTGTTGTTATCAAAGTTGAAGACGAAGATGCCGTCAGAGGTGGTAACGTCGCCATCACCGGTGGCATCCTGAATGTAGAAGCCGCGCAGCGTGGGCGAAGGCCCTTCGTAATCACCAACCACCACGCCTTGCGTTGTCACCACGCCGGTGATGGCGGCGGTCAGGCCGCTGCCCTGGATGGCGTAGATGGGCGTGTAGGACATTGCACAAACGTCAGCCACCGAGAAGGAAAAGACGTAGTTGGCGGTCATGTTGTGGGGCGTGCCATCCTGGTCTGTGACGTTCGCCGCCAGGATGGTGACGGTGCAGGCGTCGCCATTTATGAAGTCATCGTCGGGATCAAGTGTGTAACTTTGTGGGCCGCCGCTGACAACGGCCGTATGCGCACCGCTCAAAGTACAGGTGATATCGAACCATGTTCCGGCAACGGTTACTGGCTCGTTGAAATTGACGATAATATTTGTGCCAACCGGCGCGTCAGGTGTGCCGTTAGCCGGGTTGGTACTCGTCACAGACGGTGGAGAATCCACCATACAATCGTTGGCGGCGCCAGGCGTAATCCCTACCAGCACAAAGTCAACGTTGTTTTGATCGGTATCTATACCATCTGGGCAGCGCGAAATGCTTTGAACAGCGCTGGCCCCATCATCAACCAATCCCACTCCCGAACCTTCGGTATAGGGGGCTCCTGTGTTGCCTTCATAACTGACAGCATCCATCAATTCCCCATTGAAGCGTAAGCCAACCGCATCCGGCGCGCCATTCTGAATGAAGTCTGTGTTCGGGCTGGAATCTAGATCACAGTTGGCGACGGTTGCGGCGTTGGCGCAGACAACAAAATAATCGCCGGCTGCCAAACTCACGGCAGGGAGTGTGATCGTGTTATACAAAACCGCGCCGCCGCCATTGCCGTTGACCAGTTCCAGCGTCCAGCCATCCAGGGAAACGGCAAATGGGCTGTTGTTCTTGATTTCAATGAACTCGGCCGTATCCGTTGATGGCTGGTCGTAATCAATTTCGTTGATGACCAACTGCGGCATGGGCGGCGTCACCACCTGGTTCAATGCCCCCGGCGTGTTGTAGGCTTCACCAACTACTGGTGTACCATCAAAACCGGGAATACCGGCCAGGTCAAAGTCGTTGCGTACCCAATCGCTGGCGGAATCGGTATCGAATCCATCAGGGATACGAGATGCACCGCCTGGGGCAAAGGGCAGACCATCGTAAGCAACGCCCAGCACAGGCACGCCATAGGTCACATCGCCTGCACCCCCATCATGCACGGCTACCGAATCTACAATGGCATCCCAGGGGGTCACATCAAAAACACCATCATTGTCTGTGTCAAGGTCAGCATTGAGAGCGCCGGTGAAGTTTTTGACAAGCAGCAGAGTAATGGTTCCATTTTCCAAAGCATTCGCCGGCAAAGAGACCAGATAGAGGCCGTTGGCGTCCGTCGTTCCCAGAGTGATTACCTCGTCCACTGTACCAGTCGCAGCGCCACTGTCGCCTTCAATTTCAAGGATGGTGTAGGCAGAATAATCTGTGTTGGGGTCGCCAAAGATTTCCACGTATTCCACATCGGTACCGGCTGTGCTGGCAGAGAATTCGTTGATGACGGGATCGGCCGCTACAGTGTCTCCATGTGGAACAAGGGAAAAGTCATCAACCGCCAGACCATCATCCGCCCCTGATGCATTAAAGTCCGTCCAGCGAATCCAAAATGTGGCCCCATCGGCTATATTCAGTCCGGTGATTGTATAGTTTATCTGGGTACGATTGGCGGCGGCATTTCCATCCAGCGCCCCTGCTGTGCCTGTCGAAATGGGGCCATTGAAGTCTAAATCGTTGTGATCGGCCCACGTCCCTGTAGCCAGGTTGTCAGCGTCGGTACTCAATTGAAAGTCTAGCCGGTCAACACGACCCGTTGCCCCTAAACGCCACTGTTCGCCCGTATAAGAGATGGCAATTTCGTTAATGGCAGCGCCGGTGTTGTTTGTAAAACTGACGCCAATCGTGGGTACCAGACTGCCGCTCAGAAGCCCGCCAAAAGCGCGCTCGGAACTGCCGCTGGCGCCAAAGCTGTAGGTATCACCGGCATTAGATGAACCGGTACCGGCTGTGTATAACAAGTTGGCATTTGTGCCTGATTCGAGGAAATGCCAACCATCAGGAACTGTACTCGATGTGCCAGAATTGGCCAGCGTATCAAAATCCTGAGTATAAGGCGCGCCTGACGTTGTCAGGGTTACGCTACCCGCAGCCCGCACCGGTAGGGTGGTGGTGAGCAGAGCGGTTAACAGGAGGATAAAAACAGAGGCCAGCAACAAACGGCCGTACACCAAAACTCTTCTTACA
>CAADGU010000293.1 GCA_900696625.1 uncultured Chloroflexota bacterium
ACGGATATTGAGGTGGAATATGTGGTATACGGCCGTGACCTGGCCCCCGACAAAGTAGAAAAAGCCGTCACCCTCTCCATCGAGCGTTACTGCTCTGTCAATGCCATGCTTGCCAAAGCTGTGCCCATCCATCATACCATTCAGATTATTGAAGTGTGAGTTCGTCTCACACTTCACCACATGTTATAATCTCCATCACACCTTGATAAATGAAACAGGCGAACGCTGGCAGCACCGTTCGCCTTTTCTATGTATAGGCTCATTTCCCACAGCAAAGGAGACAGAAAAGTGAATCTGCACGAATACCAGGCAAAACGGTTATTTGCCGAACACGGTGTGCCCATTCCTGATGGTAAAGTCGCGTCCTCCCCGGCGGAAGCGCGGCAGATTGCCCGTGAATTAGGCGGCCGTGTGGTGGTGAAGTCCCAGGTGCATGTTGGGGGGCGTGGCAAGGCTGGTGGCATTGGTCTGGCTAACACACCCGACGAAGCAGAAGCGCAAGCTGCTCGCATCCTGGGTATGGACATTAAAGGTTACAAAGTCCGCCGCGTGCTGGTAGACCAGCAAGCACCAGGCATCAAACAAGAGATTTACCTGGCCGTTCTCATAGACCGCGCCGCCCGCCGCCCCATGATCATGGCTTCGGCCGCCGGCGGCATGGACATTGAAGAGGTAGCGGCCACCACCCCAGAGAAAATCTTGACGGTACACATTGAACCGGCGCTGGGTGTGCGTGGTTACCAGGCCACCTATCTGGCCTCGGCCATGGATTTGCCGCGCGAATTGTGGCGCGATTTTCACAAAATTGTGGCCTCGCTCTATGCCTGCTTCCAGGCCAATGATGCCTCATTGACCGAGATTAACCCGCTGGTCATTACCGGCGAAGGCAAGCTGCTGGCGCTGGACGGCAAGATGAGCATTGATGACAACGCTCTCTCGCGCCAGACACGCCTGGCCGAAATGCGCGACACAGACGAAGAGCCACCGGCCGAACGCGAAGCGCGCTTAAGCGGCATCAACTTCATCCAGCTAGAAGGCAACATTGGCTGCATGGTAAACGGCGCCGGGCTGGCCATGACCACGATGGATGTGATCAAGCTGTTTGGCGGCGACCCGGCCAATTTCCTGGATATTGGCGGCGGCGCCAAGGCAGAGCAGGTAACAACGGCGCTGCGCCTCATCCTGTCAGACCCGAACGTCAAGGCAGTGCTGATCAACATTTTTGGCGGCATTACCCGCGGCGACGAAGTGGCGCGGGGGATCATCGAGGCATTGGCCCAAATTGACACGGCCGTGCCCCTGATTGTGCGCCTGGCCGGTACCAACGCTAAAGAAGGGATGGAGATATTGGCAGAAGCAAAGATGGAGACGGCCGTGACCCTCTCCGACGCCGCCCAAAAAGCGGTAGCTGCCGCCAAACGAGGTGCATCATGAGCATTTTAGTAGACAAAAACACCCGTTTACTCGTCCAGGGCATTACCGGGCGCGAAGGTACATTCCATACCAACCAGATGATCGCCTACGGCACCAATGTCGTTGGTGGCGTCACGCCCAGCAAGGGCGGCCAATGGTTTGAAGGCGACGACAAACGAGTGCCCATTTTTGATACGGTCAAAAGCGCGGTGGAAGCCACCGGCGCCAATGCCAGCATCATTTTTGTGCCTGCCCGTTTTGCCGTAGACGCCATTTATGAAGCTGCCGATGCCGGTGTGGACCTCATCGTTTGCCTGACGGAGCATATCCCGGTGCTGGACATGATTGCCGCTCGCGCTTACCTGGAGACCCGGCGCATCACCCTGGTTGGGCCAAATTGCCCCGGATTGCTGACGCCCGGTCAGGCCAAAGTGGGCATTATCCCCGGCAACATCGCCATGCCCGGCAATGTGGGCGTGGTGTCCAAAAGTGGCACACTGACCTATGAAGTGGTAGATGCCCTGACGCGGCGTGGCATTGGCCAGACAACCTGTGTGGGCATTGGCGGCGACCCCATCAGCGGCGTCTCGTTTATTGATGTGCTGCAACTGTTTGAGGATGACCCGGAGACTGAGCAGATCATTATGATTGGCGAGATTGGTGGCAATGCCGAAGAGCAGGCCGCTGCCTACATTGCCCGCAACATGACCAAGCGCGTTACATCGTTTATTGCCGGGCGTACGGCCCCGCCAGGGCGGCGCATGGGCCATGCCGGCGCCATTGTGGAAGGGGGATCGGGTACGGCCGATGGCAAGATTGTCGCCCTGCGCCAGGCCGGCGTCACCGTCGCCGACCATCCTGACCAGATTGTGGATTTGATTGGCTGAGTAGATTTCCCGGGGGGGAGGCTTTAGCCGACACTGTGCCGGCTAAAGCCTCCCCTCTGTAGTAGTAAATGAGAAAGGAATTGTTGCGCCGGGTAGACCCCGGTTTTTTTGTGGTACTGGCAATTGCCATTATTGCCATCTGGCCGTTTGTGAGCCGCGCCAGTTTGCCGGTGGAGACGGACGCGGAACTGCACATTTTCCGCCTGCATGAGTTGGGGCTGCTGGTGCGTGGCGGCGACTATTATCCGCGCTGGGCGCCCAATTTTTATCATGGCTATGGCTACCCGATTTTTAACTACTACGCGCCACTGGCTTATTATGTGGGGCTGCTGTTTGAATTGTGGCCGTTTTGGGATGCGGTGACGGCCGTTAAAGCCGGTTTTATCATTGGCCTGCTGGCGGCGGCGTTGGGGATGTATGGCTTTGTGCGTGACAACTGGGGGCGGGGACCGGGTTTTGTGGCGGCGGCGGTTTATGTGTATGCGCCGTATGTGCAATATGTAGACCCCCACGCGCGCGGGGTGCTGCCGGAATCGTTGAGTCTGGGCATCTTTCCGCTGGCGCTGTGGGCGCTGGATCGGTTGCGCAAAGGGGGTGGGGCGCGGGTGTGGATCACGGCCGTACTCCTCACCGCCGCCGTCATCCTCTCCCACAACCTGATGGGAATGCTCTTTTTTGCCCTGCTCTGCGCCTGGGCGGTGTGGCAGATTGTGTGTTCAAGTGTCACGCATCACGCATCACGCATCACGCATCACGCATCACCTCCTCCCCCTCTCACCCCCTCACCCCGGCGTCTTCGCCGACCTCACCTGCTCATCTTTGCTGCTCTCCTCTTGGGCCTGGGCGTGGCCGCCTTTTTCTGGCTGCCGGTGCTGCTGGAGCGGCATGCGGTGACGCTGCAAACGCTCATCGGGCAGGGAGGGAACTATGATTTTCACACCCATTTTTTGTCGCTGCGGGAGATGGTGGCCTTTTCGCTGCGGCTGGATTGGGGGGCGTCGGAACCGGCATTTCGGTTTAATCTGGGGGTGATGCAGTGGGTCACGGCCGTGCTTGCTGTGGTGCTGCTGCTTTGGCGGCGGGTGCGGCAGGGGGCGCAGGTCTTGTTTTTTGCCCTGGCGCTGGCAGGGCTGTTGTTCTTGATGCTGCCCATTTCGACCATGGTCTGGGAAAGGTTGTCATTCATGGCCTTTTTCCAGTTTCCCTGGCGACTGCTGGGGGCGGCGGCGGCGATGTGCGCTGTGTTGGCGGGGGCGGCGGCGGATGGGCTGCTGCTAATGGGGCAGGGATGCCAGCGAGTGCAGGAATGGCTGACGGCCGTACTCGTCTCTCTCACTATCCTCCTGGGGCTGCCCATGAGCCAGCCGGCGCCCTGGGGCGATTTTGGCGAGGTGAATACATTGCGCATGTCGCTCATTGAAAATACGGGGCGCTGGTTGGGCACCACTTCCACGGCCGATTATGTCCCGGCAACGGTGGACGTGGTGCCGGCGCGTAAGGCCAGTGTGGTGGGTGGCATTGTCGAAGGGCGGCCCATGGATCGGGTGAATTGGGATGTGCTGCCACCAGAGGTGATGCTGGAGTCGCAGGTGATACGGCCGTTACATACTCGCTACATCATGGATACCCCCGAAAAGCGATTGTTCCGCCTCTATCTTTTTGATTTTCCCGGTTGGGAAGTGCGCATTGATGGCGAAAAGGTGGCGACGGAGTTAGGGCGGCCTGAGGGGTTTATTGTCGTGCCCGTGCCGGCGGGGCGGCATGTGATTGATGTGGAGTTTGGCACGACCCCGGCGCGTACGGCGGCAGGTGTGGTCACGGCCGTGTCGCTGCTGTTGATGGGTCTGGTAGCCTGGAAACTACGGCGGCGGGTGGCAGATAATTCTACTCTACCACCACGTTTCCCGCTCCGCCTGGCCCGACCCGATTGGGTGACGTTGGCGGCGGTGTTGGTGGTCACGGCCGTGACCATTCTCCTGATAGAACAAACCGGCGTTTTGCATCACAATTCCTCCGGGCTGGTGGCCGAACCAGCCGCCACCGATATGCTGGCCGACTTTGGCGAGCAAATTGCCCTGATTGGCTATACGGCGCGGCGGCAAACGGTCACTTCGACGGGCAACCTGCGGTTGCCGCTCAGTGCCGGCGCGCCAGGCGACATTATTCCCCTGGAACTCTATTGGAAGGCGCTCAACCCGTTGGACATCAACTTTCAGGTTTTTGTCCACGTCTTGGCAGCCGATGGTACGTTGGTGGCCCAATCCGACAAACTCCATCCCGGTGAATTCCCCACCCGGCGCTGGTCGTTGGATGCCTATGTGCGTGACGAGCATGTTCTGGCGCTGCCACCGGATTTGCCGCCGGGTGAATACCGCGTGACCACCGGGCTGTGGGTGCAATCTGAAGGCTGGCGGCTGCCGCTGTTGGTGGATGGGGTACAGGTAGGGGATAATGTGGAGCTGTTTACATTGGTTGTGAAGTAGGGGCGTGGCCTCTGTGCCCGCCCCTAACGATATAACATGATGCGCGTAATCGGTGGTAAGGCCAAAGGGCATAAATTAAAACGGGTTCCCGGCGACAGCACCCGGCCGATTATGGATCGGGTAAAGGAGAGCCTGTTCAACATCCTGGGGGATGTGTCCGGGCAGCGCTGGCTGGATTTGTTTGCCGGGACGGGGCAGGTGGGCATTGAGGCGCTCAGCCGGGGCGCGGCCGAGGTGGTGTTTGTGGACAAGATGCGCCCGGCTATTCTGACGATTCAAGAGAATTTACGGCACACGCAGCTAACAGCGGGGGCGGAGGTGCGGCAAATGGACGCTTTTGCTTATTTGCAACAGCCGCCGGCACGGCCGTTTGACCTGATCTACATTGCCCCGCCGCAGTATAAAGGCATCTGGTTGGAGGCGCTGAAAATGGTGGCGACACGGCCGTCTGCCTGCTTAAATCCTGATGGTCTGGTGGTGGTGCAGATTGACCCTAAAGAGATGCAGCCGGTGCAACTACCCTCTCTTCAACTGGCTGATAAACGGCGCTATGGGAATACGTTGTTGTGTTTTTATGAGATTGGCGATTGAAACAATCGCCAATCTCTAATTTTCCAACGTAATCTGAATCGCACATTGGTAAGCGGCCTCGCCGCCGCGGTTGAAAGCTGTCAGCCGGATCAGGTACGGCCCCGATTCCCACTGGCTGAGGTTGACGTTGCCTAACAAACTATCCACAACGGGTTGTGCGATGGTGCGCCCTACCAGGGAGGCCCATTGACCGTTGGTTTGCGGGCCGTTGGCCTCCAGGGTATAGCCGCCAAAGTCAGGTGTGTTGGCTGTGCCAAAAAATTCGATGAAGCCGGTCACGGTGGCGCCATTGCGCGGTTCGCTGATGGTAAGCTGGAGGTTGCAGCCGATGAGGGGGGTAGGGGCCAGTGCGGGGGTGGGCAGGGCAACGGCCGTATCCCCTTCTGCCGGTTCTGGCGTTTCGGTGGCTGCCGGTGCAATGGGCGGCGGCACTAAGGGTTGGCTGGGCAGGGTGATGGTTGGCGCTAAGAGCGGCGTGGGCGTAGACGAGGGAATCGCTGGTGGTGAAGGTGAGGCCAGTGGGGTGCGGGCCTGGTCTGGCGTGGGCGTCGGTGGGCGCAGTAGTTCCGGTGGCAGTGTGGGCGCTACCTGGTAATTGACGTAGATGATGATGCCGATGACGGCCGTGAGCGCCAAAATGAAGATAGCCGCATTATTGCGTAATTGGCGCCCCCGTTCCAGTTCCAAACCAAACACAGCACGCTGCAACAGGCGCCGCGCCCGCAGGAATTCACTGATGTACCATATCAGGCCAAGCGAGGCCAGGAGCAGCATCCATACATCATTACGCAGGACGAAGATATAAATTCTTTCCATTGTGGTGGAGATTGGAGATTAAGGGATTGGAGATGAGAGATTCACGCAATCTCTCATCTCCAATCCCCATGTTATATCCTGAGCAAGATACCACGAATCAGAGCCATCAGGTTGGGAACGATTTGTTTGCCCGTTTCTAGCACTTCATCATGGGTGACGGTCGTACCGGGTTGGGGGTCTGGGTCTGCTTTATTGGTGATAGAGGAAATACCGACCACGCGCATGCCGCCATGCCGGGCGACCACCACTTCGGGTACGGTGGACATGCCCACCGCATCGGCGCCCACTGCGCGTAGAAAACGGAGTTCGGCGGGGGTTTCAAAACTGGGGCCGGCTACATAGCCATAAACGCCTTGTTGTAGGGTGAAGCCGCGCGCCTGGGCCACTTCCAGAGCGATCTGGCGCAGGTGGAGGTCATACGGCCGTGTCATGTCGGGAAAACGTGGCCCAAAGCTGTCCTCATTTGGCCCCCGCAGCGGATTGTGCCCGGCGATGCCCAGGAAATTGATATGGTCGGTAATGAGCATCAATTCACCTGGTTGGAAGGCGGCATTGATGCCACCAGCGGCGTTGGTGACGATGAGGGTTTGGATGCCCAAAAATCGCATGACGCGCACAGGCAGCGTAATGTGGGACATGGAGTACCCTTCGTAAAAATGGGCGCGCCCTTGCTGTACCAGCACTGTCTGCCCTTCTAATTGGCCGATGACCAACCGCCCACCGTGTCCGGGCACGGTCGAAGCCGGCCAATGGGGAATTTGTTCATAGGGGATAATGTGGGGATTCTGGATACTGTCGGCCAGAGCGTTGAGGCCAGAACCAAGTACCAGACCAACCGTCGGTTGATACGGGCTGAGTTGGCGCACGGCCGTGCCTGCTGCGGCAACATGGGTGGCAGTTATTTCATTCATAGGGGTTCCAGCAACACACAGCGCCTTACTTTTCAGGAAGCGGGCACAGCTATGGCTTCTTCAAAATAGAATTCTGCTTCTTCACCATCATCATCTTGGGCATCATCGTCACCCAAATGGGTGTAAATTTGGGTGGTGGAGATGTTGGCATGACCCAACAGCCTTTGTACCTCTTGCAGATCAGAGCCGCTGTGCAGTTTATGTGCGGCGAAGCTGTGGCGCAGGGTGTGGGGTGTCACCGAAGTCTTCAGTTCTGCCTGTTTCGCATATGCCTTAATGATGAGCCACAACCCCTGTCGTGTAAGCTGTTGCCCGCGATGGTTGAGAAACAGGGATTTTTCTTCTTTGTCTTTCACCAGGTACGGCCGTCCCTCATCCAGATACAGCGACAATATCTGCTGCGTGTGGGCGTCAAAGGGCAGCTTGCGGCTGCTTTCTTCTTTGCCGGAGCAGTAGAGTAGGGCATGGTCCAGGTCAATATCTTCAACCTGCAAGGAAACTACTTCTGTTACCCGCATTCCGGTGGAGTACAAGACATTGAGCAATGCGGTGTCGCGCAAATTTTTTGGGGTGCGTTTTTGGGCCGGCGCTGCCAGAAGTTGGTCAACTTCTTGAAAAGTTAAGGTTTGTGGCAGCCGTTTTTTTACTTTGGGGGAATCAACCTGTGTGGTGGGGTTATCATCAATGGCATTCTGTTCATGTAAATAGTTGAAAAAGGATTTCACCGCCGCCACTTTACGGGCTACAGATGAGGATGCATACGGCTGGCTTTTCATAAATTCGACGTAATCATACACCATGTCGGCTGTCACATCATTCCAGGACTCAATGTCACCATAACGGCCGTTGTGCAAAAAAATGACAAACTGGCTGAGGTCGTTTTTATAAGCAGCAGTTGTATTATTGGAGTAGTTGTACTCTTCCTGCAGGTAATCCAGAAAGGTGAGCAGCTGTTCATCCATCCCCTGCAACTCCTTACGAACACAACGACGATTTATGCAGGACCGTGTATTCGTATAGCAATACTGGCGGGTTGAATCACCAAATGAATGCCATTGTTGTTTGATTGAGGTACTTACGATCTTTCGATTACATTAACGCCGATGCAGATGCCCTCAAACAGCGGATTATGTTATCAGGCCGACTGTAATCTCAGATTACGTTTTAAGATTATGTTAGTTAAATCTGCGAGCATTATAGCAATTACTTTGCATAAGATCAAACATGAATCAACATAAAATGTGAAATTAACACCTATACGAATTTTTATACTATTGGATCAATCTTAATGAATGTGTGAGGATGCAAATAACGTGGTAGCATATGCGGTTATCAGGGGGGAGGGAGTAAGTATACAATTGAGAGTGAAACATGAGTGAGACTAAAAAACAGCATAAACCGGCGCAAAGTCAGTTTGAGGCTTATTTCCGCCGGGGAACCGACTTGCTGCATGAAGGCAAGGCGGCACAAGCGGCGCCGCTGCTGCAAAAAGCGTATGATTTGGAACCGGAGCATAGGGACACGGCCGTCAACCTCAGCAGCGCCTATATCCTCATCAGTAAATTTCGCCAGGCTGTGCCCATTTTAGAAGCGTTGGTCGCCCGTTATCCTGACGACCCCGCCATCTGGACAAACCTGGGGGCGGCTTATCTGGGCAATCCCGTCCTGGCTACGGATGAAGACCAATTAAAAGCCATTGCTGCCTTTCAGCAGGCATTGGCGCTGGACCCCATCGCCCCCCATGTGGCCTATAACATTGGCCTGGTCTACCGCGACCGGCGCGACCATGAGCAGGCCATTGCCTGGTTTCAGCGCGCGTTGCAAGCCAACCCCCATGATCGGGATGCCCAACGATTGATCAGCCAGTTAAGCCGCTCGAATAATCAGCCTTCGTCAGGCTAGATGAAACTAAATCTGGGAATACTTGATCCCTGAACATTTGCCTATATGGACACTTGCACACTTGTACCTACCGGCACTTATCAGAGGGGACGACACGGTCAGCAGCCCACTGTAAGGGATGAAAATTCGTAATTCATCCTTCATAATTCATAATTTCCACAGGAGCGTATATGCCGTTAGATGCCGCACAATTCAGCCCGCCATTCCGCCCATTTGCCGCCCGGATGCAGGCGGAAGGTTTGCCCGATATTTTTATCCGCGCGTTTGCCGGTTATTATGAGCAGTTGGTAGCCGGCAGTACCGGCCTGATCCCGGAAGCAGAAATTGAGCCGGTGACTTCACTGCCAGATGCCGACACGTTTTCAGAAGAGCTGGCGGCTGTTGGGGAAGCGGTGATGCCGCGCACGGCCGTCATCAAGCTCAATGGCGGCCTGGGTACCAGCATGGGGCTGGAACAGGCAAAATCTTTGCTGGTGGTGAAAGAGGGATTGTCTTTTTTGGACATTATTGCCCGGCAGTCTATTTGCACGGCCGTGCCCCTCATCCTCATGGACAGTTTCAGCACCCAGGAAGATGCCCGCCACGTTTTGTGCCGTTATCCAGCATTAGACAAAAGGCTGCCCCAAACCTTTTTGCAGCACAAGGCCCCCAAAATCAACCAGGCCGACCTGACCCCTGTGGTCTGGGCTGCCAACCCGGCCCTGGAATGGTGCCCGCCTGGTCATGGCGATATTTACATTGCCCTGGTGACCAGCGGCACACTGGCGGCGCTGCTGGCGCAGGGGTATGAATATGCCTTTGTTTCCAATGCCGACAACCTGGGCGCCGATATTGACCGGCGTATTTTGGGTTATTTTGCCAGCCATAAACTCCCCTTTATGATGGAAGTGGCCAATCGCACGGAGATGGACCGCAAAGGGGGGCATCTGGCGCAGCGACCCGACGGCCAACTTATCTTGCGGGAATCGGCGCAGTGCCCAGACGAAGACCAGGACGCTTTTCAGGATATAAGCCGTTATCGCTACTTCAATACCAATAACCTCTGGTTTCATTTGCCATCCTTGCAGCAGGTCATGCAAGAGCAGGCGTATCAGTTGGGGCTGCCGATCATCCTTAACCGCAAAACGGTTGATCCACGTGATGCTGATTCAACGGCCGTCTACCAGCTAGAAACCGCTATGGGGTCAGCCATCGCCATTTTCGCCGAGGCGCAGGCTGTGCGTGTGAGCCGGCAACGGTTTGCGCCGGTCAAAACCACCAATGAATTATTGGCCGTGCGTTCGGATGCTTATGAGTTAACGGCCGATTTTCGAGTTATTCCCGGCGCCGGCCGCCATATGATGCATTTTGTGGTCAACCTGGACCCGGCGTATTATAAATTTCACTATGATTTAGAGGCGCGTTTTCCGTATGGAACGCCTTCTTTGATTCAATGCAGACGCTTTGACGTGAGCGGCGATGTCTGTTTTGGCAAAGGGGTGGTATGCCGGGGCGAGGTGATTATTAAAAATGAAAGCGACCGGCAAGTCACTATCCCCGATGGAACTGTTTTGGAAGGAGATGTAAAATTCACATAGTCACGATGCTGGTTGGTGGTGGGTGGCTTGTGCCAGCGACCAGCCACCAGCTACCAGCTACGATGGGAGAGAACCATGTTCGAGCATGTATTAGTTCCGGTGGATTTTTCGGAGCGCAACCTGCAGGCGTTGGCGGTGTCGGTGGAGATGGCGCGGTTGGGGAACGGCCGTGTCACTCTCCTGCATGTCATCAAACTTATCAGCGGCGCGTTGGAGGATTTTCAAGACTTTTACGAGAAATTGGAAGCCGAAGCTCATGACAAAATGACCACGTTGATTGCCTCGCAGTCAGATGTGGAAATCCCGCTGCTGTCGCACATTATCGTGGGCCATCGCGTAGAAGAAATTTTGCGTTTTGCCGTAGCCCAAGAGGTAGATTTGATTGTGATGAGTTCCCACAAAATTGATTTGCAGCACCCGGATGAAGGGTGGGGTACCATCAGCCATAAGGTGAGCATCCTGGCGCAATGTCCGGTTCTACTCGTGAAATAAAATTACATGTGTATGCTGCACAAAGTGGCGGCTTTTGTCACCAGGGGTGAAGGCGCGGCCCAATGGTTGCTGACGATTGACCATCCGAATGCAGGCTGGCAGTTACCGGCAGGTACGGTGGAGGTGGGGGAAGCACCGGACACGGCCGTGCGCCGTGAACTGCGCGAAGAAGCCAATCTCACCAAGTGGAAACGGCCGTGACCGCCACGCTCATCCGCCATCTGTACCACTTTCGCCCAATTGGCTCTTTACCCGATGAATGGTTTGCTGACTCCGGTGATCATGGTTATGCGTCCTGGCGGCTTTTCTGGCAGCCATTGGCAACGGCCGCACTGGTGCAGGGTCAACAGGCGTGGCTGGAAATGGTGCGGGATAGACTAGAAAGTGGTGATTTATCAGTTTAACCGGGAATTAGGGGGCAACACCCGCCCTGATCGCCAGAGAAATTGAAAGCTTACGCAGTACAAAATAACACCGAACTTCTTTGAGATGGAGAACAGCGATTGGCGATTTTCTGCTAATCGCTAAACTCCCATCTCTCATCTCAACTCGCAATTGGAGGTACCCCAAAAAATGGCAGAAGTGCAGTATTATCAGAACGATCCCCGCTGGAAAGACATCAAAATTGGCACAGACCAGTATATGACCATTGGCATGGTGGGCTGTTTGCTCACCAGTATGACGATGGTGATGAACCACTTTGGCGCCAATGAAACGCCGTTGACATTAAACCAGAAGATGATTGGTAGCGGTGGTTATAATGGCGCGTGGATTAAATCGGCCTCAGTGCCGGGACAGTTCCCGGCGTTGGGCGTCAAACGCCAGCGGTATGTGGAATGTAAAAACCCCATCCCTGCGCCTATGGCCGATATTGACATGGGGCTGGCAGCCGGATCGCTGGTGGTGGTGCAGGTAGATCGGGAAGAGGACCGCGCTTTTGAAGAGGAAGATGGGCATTGGGTGGTGCTGACGAAAAAGGTAGGCGACGATTACCAGATGTGGGACCCCTGGCAGAAACAAGGCGCGCCGGAGACGCTGGTGGGCCGTTATGGCTTTGGCAACAAACGGCCCGAAGAGATCATCCAGAAGGTGATCTGGCATGGCACGGGCGACCTGCCCAAAGCGGAAGACAAACCGGCTGTGCCTGCCGCCCCTGCCGCGCCCGCTGCGCCTGCCCAACCCGCGCCGGGTGATGACAAACCCATGGCCGTCAAACCGACCACCGAGATTACCCTGCGCCGCCAGCCGGTCATTGATCCGGGCAATGTGATTAAGCGTGTGCCAGGCACGGCCGTACTCACCGTCCTTGATCTACCCTCCCAGGCGCGGCCCAAAATTGGCAAACAAGGCCAATGGCTGCGTGTGCGAGAATCGGGTGGCAGCGAGGGATATGTGGCCGCCTGGCTGGTGCAGGAAACGGCCGTGCCTGCTGCCCCCGCCGCTCCAGCGCCCGATACCCATCGCACCACTGACCAACCCGCCGCCAAACTGATGGTGAAGACCACGGGCGACAGCGTCTCCTTCCGCTCCGCGCCTCGCGTGGGCGATGACACCTTTATTGCCTATCTGGCAAAGGGCACATCGTTACAGGTGATTGAAGAGGGCAATCCGACCAACAAAATTGGCGTGCAGGGACAATGGTTGCAGGTGCAGTTGGGTGACGGCCGTCAGGGTTATGTGGCCGCCTGGTTTGTTGCCAGGGCGTAATCATGGATCGGAACAGACATCCGATTTCTTGGAGAAATCGGATGTCTACGTCTTAGCTTCAACAAGTTCATTGCTATTGGTACACAATAATGGCAGGTTGCGGCTGAATTTCCAGAACTTGCAATGGGGTGAGGAGGGGCGCATCCCAGTCAAAAAAAAGTTTTAGTCCCCCATATTCCCACCCAGGTTCAATAGCATATTGCTGCAAATCTATTATTTTGGTCTGGGGTGTGCCAAATCCGTCCGCATTGAAGACCAATTCAACAAATGGATAATCCTGTATAAGGAACTTTTCTTGTACCATACTGGATTCAAATTGGTGAATAATCAACACTTTATTCAGTCCAAGTTCCAGTGCTATCTCATTTAGCGATGCTTGAATCAAATTGATCTCTACCGCGTGGAGACTGCCGAGGTCCTGACCTGGAATTTGACTATCTGTCATTGTGAACTCAGGGTCAAGTGCCACATGTACATGAGGTAAATAGAGGAACGGCCGCACCCGCTCAAACTCACTCATAATGTCTGCCCGGCCTGGTTGAATATCAAGGATGAATGCTAATCCTTCCGATTGTGAAAAAGTGATCCAGTCTATAATCATGCCTAAACTGGTTTGTTGGTTGTAATGTCCTTGCTCACCGGCTTCTGGATTGGCGACAGTGGCGATGAAGTGAATAGCGGGCATCACTACTCGATTGGGTAAAAGCGCCTGGTATTCTGCGGCTGTAGATCCTAGCTGCACAATCATGGCCTCCCGTGAACTTTGCCCCAGAATTCCTAAATCAGGGCTATTGGGGTGTCCATAGTAAGTGATTAACTGAAAAGTAGTGAGGTAAGGTTTAGGTGTACCAGGGACAAGTTCAATTATTTCTGAGCCGGCCCATATTGAGGTTGGAGGTGTAGGTAGAGATGTTGGCGTAGAAGTTGGGAAAAGGTGAGCAATTGACGTCAAAATATCTGTAGTAGGGCTTGGTAAAATTGTAGGAGTTACGCTTGGGACAGCCGAAGGAATAACTGATGGTAAAGCCGTATCTGTTGGAATAAGTATTGGCATAGGAGTTGCCGACGGCCGTGCCGTCTCCACTGTTACAACCTTTGCCAATGGTTGGATAGGGGTGATGGTGAGGTCAGGTACGGCCGTGCAGGATGCCATTATCGTCAAGCCTGATACCAAAACGAGCAACCAGGAACTTCTGGGCATAGTTATCCTCCTTGATCAAATTCTCTATTTTCTCTATTTTTCTGTACAATAACCCGCAAGGAAATATGTTCATGCCTGACTGGAACAGCTTCATCCCCACAGACTTTGAATATGATTTTGACAATGATGAACTGTGGGCACACGGTATTCGCTATGAAGAAGCAGTGGAATGTTTTTTCTCCAATTTCCAGGTTCGGCGCAACAAATCTTACACAGACCGTTTTCAATTGTTAGGGCACACCGTTGGCGGTCGCAGATTGAAGATAATCTTTCAACTGAAACCCAACAATGTGGTTCGCATCATTACGGGATGGCCGATATGACAAAACCCACTTTATCAGACAAGGAAATTGACGACATTGTGATTTTGCAAGCTGATGATGACTCTGCTTGGGAAGAGCCAATCTTCGTGGAAGTAGCTACCGCATCCACCATGTCCCTGCCGCCAGAACTGGCCGCCAAAGCTGCCTTTTTTGCTCAATTACACAATATGCCCACGGCCGAAGCCTGGCTGCACAACATCATTCAAGAGCGCATTGAGTTTGAAGAAAGCGCCTTTGCGGGTATCAAGCGTGTCTTGGAAAAACGAGCGACATACCAAACGTAGCTCAACAGATGCCACGTGCCTCAAAGGTGCGGACGCATCTCAAATGTGCGTGGCACCTTGTGCGCCCAACAACACGGCCGTAAACCAGACCAAAAAGTCATACTTCATCAACTGACTCAGCCGCTCCAACTGTGGGGCAGTGCGGTAGCGCGTCAGGCGCAGCAGCACATAAATCAGCACCGGATACACCCCCACTGCTACCACCAGCGCATAAATCGGCCGGTAGCCGCCAAAATGGTACGGCATCATCATCATCACAATGGTCACGGCCGCCAGCAAGAAAAAGATAATGCGCGCC
The DNA here is from genome assembly GCA_900696625.1 of uncultured Chloroflexota bacterium. Classification (GTDB taxonomy): domain Bacteria; phylum Chloroflexota; class Anaerolineae; order Promineifilales; family Promineifilaceae; genus CAADGU01. The sequence goes on from CAADGU010000293.1 coordinate 14,886, forward strand.
GGACGCCGCCCCCAGGCGGTGGCAATGGTGCGGCAGCGATGGTGCAAATCCCCCTCATAGTCCGCCAGCGTCTTCAAAATCTCCCGCCCCATAATGGCCGTCAAGATGACGGCTGCCAGCCACAGCGACGGCCGTACATTACCCGCCGCCACTCCGCCAAACACTGCGCTCATGGCCGAAATGGCCGCAATGGTGAAGTTGCCAAACAAGATGGTGCTTTTGAATTTCCAGGAGTACAAATAGAGCAAAATGGTAGATACCAGGGCAATAGCAAACGCCGCCCAACTAATCAACGCGGCGATGAGCAAAGAGACCACCGTCAATACCACCGAAAATATCAAGGCAGAACGGGGACGCACCAGGCCAGAAGGCAACGGCCGTTGCGGTTGGTTGATGCGGTCAATTTCAATGTCCAGATAATCATTCCAGGCGTTGGCGGCCATGGAAATGAGGAAGGTGGCCAGCGTCGCCAACCCAATTTGTGCCCACGCTCCCGTCCCGGCCACATAACCACCCAACAATACCGCCAACCCGCCCGTCAGGCTGGTCAACGGCCGTCCCAACTTAAATAATCCCTTCAGTTCTCGCAGCATCTATCTCTCCTGACTCCCCGTTCGTAGTAAGCGATTTATCGCCACTTGACGGCGATAAATCGCCTACTACGAACCAAATAAACCCGCTACAATAGCGTCATGATTACCAGCCCCACCAATGACAAAGTAAAAATGGTACGCCGCCTGCAAAATGAGCGCCGCTTTCGGGCGCAGGAGCGGGTATTTGTGGTGGAGGGTGACCGCTGGTTGGCCGAATTGGTGCGTCACCAGATTGCCCCGCGCCACCTCTTTTTCACCGCTGCCTGGCAGGCCACGCACGCCGAAATTTTAGCGCAGCTTGCCGAATTCACCCACCACCCCGGCCTGCTGGTCAACGAAACCGTTATGGCAGCGATGAGTGATACGACTACGCCGCCGGGTGTTCTGGCGGTTGTGGCTATACCGAACCTGCCACTGCCCCCGCAGCCATCCTTACTGCTCATCCTCGATGCTATGAATAACCCCGGCAACCTGGGCACGATGCTGCGCACAGCGGCGGCTGCCGGGGTAGATGGCGTGTTGTTAACGCCGGGTAGTGTAGACGCCACCAATCCCAAAGTGGTGCGTGGCAGTATGGGCGCGCTGCTGCGGCTGCCCGTTCACACGCTCAGTTGGGCACAAATTGCGGAAGTGGTGCAGGGGATGACGGTGTGGTTGGCGGCGGTGGATGCGGGGGAAGTGTACACGGCCGTGAGCTGGCAGCCCCCCTCCGCCCTCATCATCGGCAGCGAAGCCGGCGGCGCAGGGCAAGAAGCATATCAGGTAGCACACGGCCGTGTCACCATTCCCATGCACGCCGCCACCGAATCACTCAACGCGGCAGTGGCGGCGGCGGTGATTTTGTTTGAAGTCCGGCGGCAGCGGGATGAAGGGGTGAAGGGATGAAGGGGTGAGCAGGTGAAGAGGTGAGGGGGTGATTACCCAATCTCCAATCTCCAATCTCCAATTACTCAATTACCAATTACTCAATTACCAATTCCACCCGCAGTACAAACGGGCTGTCAGGTAGTTCGGCAGGTGGAGATTTGAAGTCAGGGCCATCCAGAGTGTCGTATTTTTCCAGGTTGAAGACGAGGGAAGAAGGATTGATCGGTTCAGGCAGCATCAGTTCAGTCACGGCCGTGTCCTCTTCACCATCACCCGCAGTCACCACTTGAGTCTGGCGCAACTGCACGGCAAACGGACGGCGGCATTCCAGGCAGCAACCTTCATAGTGGAAAAAGTCACTGTCCATCAGCACCCCATACGATTTGTGAATCAGGTTGCTCATCGCCTGGCTCCAGGGAAGGGTGATCCAGTTATCTTGCCGCTGTTCAACGGCCGTCGTTGCCCGTGCCACCCCCACCAATACCTGGCTGCCCGCCCAAAAATAGCTGCACCGGCCACAGGCGGCAAAATTCAGCATGGCCTGTTCCATCACCGTGCGCTCCATTTTTTTCTGTTTTGGTTGCCTTTTTGATTTGTTTGACGGCCGTGCAGCCGTTTCTTCCTGTTCAGTCATAATTACCTTTGTTCTGTGATGCGTGATTGGTTGATTACACATCACGCATCACGAGCGCGGATTCTAGCCACCCTCTGCAACTTCTGTCAAATGCCGCTACAATTGGCGCATGACTGAGCACATACCAACCCTGGCAAATATTCAAGAAACGCGCCGCCGGTTAGACCCTTATATTGTGGAAACCCCGGTCTGGCAGTGGCGCAATCAAACGATTACCCCCCTTATCGGCGACAATAGTTCGCTCTTTTTGAAACTGGAACTATTCCAGCACACCGGTTCATTTAAGCCGCGTGGCGCATTGAGCAACATGCTGGCGCTCAATGAGGTGGCGTTGGGGCGGGGGGTCACGGCCGTCAGCGCCGGGAACCATGCCATCGCCGTCGCCTATGCCGCCCAAATTCTGGGGACCACCGCCAAAGTGGTCATGCCCGCCCATGCTAATCCCGCCCGTGTGGCCACCTGCCGCGCGTATGGCGCGGCCGTGGAACTGGTCGCCAATGTGCATGAAGCCTTTACCCGCACCCGGCAAATTGAAGCCGAAGAAGGGCGCGCCTTCATTCATCCGTTTGAAGGCGAGCTAACCGCGTTGGGTACGGCGACCGTCGGGTTGGAATTGTGCCGCCAGGTACCAGATTTGCAGGCGGTGATTGTGCCCATCGGTGGCGGGGGATTGTGCGCCGGGGTGGCCACGGCCGTGAAACAACTACAGCCCCAGTGCCGCGTGTATGGCGTGGAGCCGGTAGGCGCGGACAGCATGAGCCGCAGCCGCGCCAGTGGCAAACCAGAAGCCATTGAAGCCGTTACCACCATTGCCGACAGCCTGGGCGCGCCCCACGCCGCCCCCTACAGCTTTGCCCTCTGCCAGCAGTACGTGGATGATGTGGTATTGGTGGATGATGCGGCGCTGGTCAGGGCGATGCGTTTGTTGTTTGCGGGGATGAAGCTGGCAGTAGAGCCGGCGGGAGCGGCGGCGCTGGCGGCGCTGTGTGGCCCCTTGCGTGAGCGCGTGGCCGGGCAGCGGGTGGCGGTCATTGTCAGCGGCACAAATATAGATCCGGCCACATATTCCCGTTTGATGTTGGAGATGGGGAAAGCAGGAGATTGAGAGATTGGGAGATTGAGAGATTAGGGCGTGTTGACATATGAATAAACAACCTTCACCCAACCGTTCATTGAAACAGTTATTAGTTGATTGGGCGGCGGCCAATACGCCAACGCCGCCACCGGTCTATGATGGGCCAGATGTGACCCTGAGCGGTTTTACCGAAAAGAGCAGTGAGGCCGGGCCAGGCCGTTGTTTTGTGGCCCGCGTGCGCCCCACTGGGGACGGCCATCCGCATATCGGCAAAGCCATTGCCAATGGCGCTTCTATGATCCTGGCGCAGCGTTCACCGGCGGAAATGGATGTGACTGTACCGGATGGGGTGGCCTGGCTGCAAGTGGCGGACACGGCCGTGACCCTGGCCTGGCTCGCCGCTGCCTGGTATGGTTTCCCCAGCCGGGAACTGGTGATGATTGGCGTCACCGGCACCAACGGCAAGACCACAACGGTCAATCTGCTCTACTCAATCCTCAAAACCGCCGGTTACAAGGCAGGGATGCTCAGCACCCTCAAAGCGGTCATTGGCGACCAGGAAGAGGCGCTGGAACTGCATGTCAGCACGCCGGAGGCGCCGGTGGTGCAGCGTTATTTGCGGCAAATGGCGGACGCAGGCATGACCCATTGTGTGCTGGAAACGACCTCGCACGGACTGGCGCAGCATCGTGTCACGGCCGTAGACTTCGACACGGCCGTTATCACCAACATCACCCATGAACACCTGGATTATCATGGCACGTATGAGGAATATGCGCGCAGCAAGGCCCGGCTGTTTGAAATGGTGGCTGCCAGCCAGCCTGATCCACGCAAACCGTTTCCCGTGACCAAAACGGCTATTTTGAACCGGGATGACAGTTCTTACGGCCGTCTAGCCGCCATCCCCACCCCCTTGCAGTTCAGCTACAGTCTGGAAAACCCGGCTGCCGATATGCACACCACCACCTACACCACTGACCCCTGGGGCAGCTATTTTGAAATAGAAGTGAATAGCCAGACGGTGGCACGGCCGTACACATCCCTCCTCCTGCCCATTAAATCCAAATTATTGGGCCTGTTTAGCATTTACAACATGCTGGCGGCGACAGCCACAGCTTATACCCTGGGCATAGACCCGGATGTGATTCAGGCGGGGTTACAGGCGGTGGAACTGGTTCACGGCCGTATGCACCAGATTCAGCGCGGCCAATCCTTCATCGTCCATGTGGATTTTGCCCATACCCCGGATGGGCTGGACAAAGCGATCACGGCGGCGCGAGGCATCTTGCATCTAACGGAAGGGGAAGGGCGCGTCATCGTCGTTTTTGGCAGCGCCGGGCTGCGCGACCCGGAGAAGCGGCGGCTGATGGCCGAGATTGCCGCCGCGAAAGCCGACCTGACGGTGTTGACTGCCGAAGACCCGCGCACAGAATCGCTCGATGACATCCTGGCGGTGATGGCGCAGGGCTGCCGTGTTCAAGGGGGCATAGAAGGCCAGACCTTCTGGCGTGTGCCCGACCGGGGCCAGGCGATCTACTTTGCCCTGACGCTGGCCCAGGAAAAAGATTTTGTCCTCATCTGCGGCAAAGGACACGAACAATCCATGTGCTTCGGCACAACCGAGTACCCCTGGGATGACATTGAGGCCACGGAAACGGCGCTGGATGCCTTTCTGGAAGG
>CAADGU010000294.1 GCA_900696625.1 uncultured Chloroflexota bacterium
ATGCTGCACCTGGCCCTGGACGAAAGCGCCGACGGTCCCGTTGTACACGTCCGCGCCGAACGCGGCGGCCGGATTCAAATTGGCACCCATCTGGCCTTTGACCTGGATGCAGAAATGGTGCGCTTTTTTGACCCGCAGACCGAGCGGGCGATATTGCCGGAGGCGTAATGCGAGGAGCAGTGCCAGGCACGGGGCAACAAGTCTGTGAATGACCAAAGCCTTGTGCCCCGTGCCTGGCACTACTGAGGACTATGACCAACCTGACTCTCACCAACATCACCAAACGATTCAAAAACGTCACCGCGTTGGAAGGCGTAACGTTTGAAGTGCAGGACGGCGAATTTTTTGTCTTGCTGGGGCCAACGGGCGCAGGCAAAACGACCACTTTGCGGGTTATTGCCGGGCTGGAAAAACAAGACGCCGGGAACGTGCTGTTTGATGGGCAAGCAGTAGATGACCTGACCCCGGCGCAGCGGGATGTGGCCATGGTGTTCCAGCAGTATTCGCTCTATCCCAACATGTCGGTATATGACAACCTGGCCTTTCCCCTGCGTTCACCCGTTCACCGGGTATCGAAAGCGGAAATCAAAAGGCGGGTGGAGCAGGCCGCCGATATTTTGCGCATTCAGCACTTGTTGTCACGGAAAACGGCGCGGCTGTCCGGTGGTGAGATGCAGCGTGTCTCCATTGGCCGGGCCATTGTGCGCGACCCACGTGTTTATCTGATGGACGAGCCGCTTTCTAACCTGGACGCCAAACTACGCGAATCGCTGCGAGTGGAATTGGAGCATATCCAGAAAACGCAGGGCAGTACCACCTTGTTTGTAACTCACGATCAGGTGGAGGCGCTGACGATGGCCGACCGCATTGCCGTCTTGCGCGCCGGGCAGATTGTGCAAATTGGCGCTCCCAGAGATATTTATGATCGGCCGGCGTCGGTGTTTGTGGCGCAGTTGGTAGGCACACCGCGCATCAATTTGCTATCGGCGGCGCGGGACAATGGCGCTTTACACGTTGAGAATAGTTCTATCCGGCTTCCAGCGGACACTGTTGCTGACGCGCTGCCCGCCAATTTTACACTGGGCGTACGGCCGGAAGATGTACAGCCGGCGAGTGATGGGCAGTTTGACGGCCGTGTTAGCCTCATTGAGCCGTTGGGCGTAGAGACGGTTATCCATATTCAAGTGGGCGACCAAACGATGTTAAGCCTGGTTTCCGGCATTTCCCGCCTTAAACCAGGTGAAAACGTGAAATTCGATATTGTGCAAGACCGGCTGCATTATTTTGATGGAGAGGGTTTGCGGGTGCATTAGTGGGCAGTAAACAGTGAGCAGTGAGCAGTGAACTGCTTACTGCTAACCGCTCACTGCTAACCGCTCACTGCTAACTATTCACAAAGGCGTACAGGAATCTAAAGAATGAATATTGGTATCAATACCTGGGTGTGGACAGCACCCCTGACGACGGAGAAGTGTGAAGAGTTGGTTCCCCACGTGGCGGCGATGGGTTTTGATTGGATCGAGTTTCCGCTAGAGGGGATTGGCGATTTTCATTACGGCCGTGCCGCCGACCTGGTGCGTGAGTATGGCCTGGGTGTGAGTACCTGTGCCGCGATGGGGCCGGATCGGGATTTAGTACACCCGGACACGGCCGTGCAAAAATCCGGTCTCGCTTACATCCAACAGGCGATTGAAGCTACCCAGGCCATTGGGGCTACCAACCTGGTAGGGCCAATTTATTCGGCCGTCGGCCGTACCTGGCAGGCCACCGCCGACGAACGGGCGCGGGACCTGGATACCCTGGTGAACCATTTGTGCGCACTGGCCGCCTACGCTGCCGATCATGGCGTGGTGCTGGGCATTGAGCCGCTCAACCGCTTTGAAACCAGCTTCATCAACACCCACGAACAGGCCATTGAACTGATTGACCGCGTAGACCACCCCGCCTGCCGCATCATGCTAGACACTTTTCATATGAACATCGAAGAAAAGTCTATCAGTGCGGCCATTCGCGTCACCGGGAAACGGCTGTGCCACCTGCACGCCTGCGAAAATGATCGCGGCGCGCCTGGCTCCGGCCATGTGCCCTGGAATGAAGTGGCCGGCGCCCTGCACGATATTGGTTACGACGGCCCGGTGGTGATTGAATCGTTTACGGCCGATGTGCAATCTATTGCCAAAGCCGCCGCCATCTGGCGCAAGCTGGCCCCCACGCAAGATGCGCTGGCGGCGGAGGGGTTGGCGTTTTTGCAGGCATTGTTGGGATGAGATTGAGAGATCATGGCAAAAAAACCAGCGAAAGGCGGTGGTAAACCTGTTCCAAAAGTGGAGATAAACCTGGAAGTATCGCCACAACAAGGTTTAGAACTTCTCACAACTTTGCAGGCCCGCTTCGAGAAAAACATGAGTCGCCACCAGGGTCTTGAATGGTTCAAAATACAAACCAGACTGGAAGTTCAGCCTGAAAAACTCGCTACGCTTTATGCCATGGAAAGCAGTGGCGGCGAGCCGGATGTTGTTGGCTACGACGAGAGGATGGACGAGTACATTTTTTACGACTGTTCAGCGGAAAGTCCCATAGGCCGCAGAAGTGTCTGTTATGACGGGGAAGCGCAGGCAGAAAGAGAAAAAAAAGGCGTCTACCCGGCCGGTAATGTTATGGACATGGCAGCGGCTATAGGTATCGAGCTTTTGGATGAAGATCAATATCGAGAATTACAGAGGCTTGGAGAGTTTGATACCAGGTCCGAGAGCTGGATAAAAACCCCTGCTGATATTCGTAAACTTGGCGGCGCCATCTTTGCAGATCGTCGCTACGGCCGTGTCTTCGTGTTTCATAACAGCGCTCCATCCTTCTACGCAGCTAGAGGATTCCGTGGCTCGCTAAGGGTTTAGAACTCGCAGAGACAGTAAGGTTGTCCATCGTCATTGGTAGGAATATGATGACCAAGACCATTGCCATAATCGGCGCACTGGATACCAAAGGAGCGGAGTTTGCCTTCGTCAAAGGCGAATTGCTGCGGCGCAACTGCCGGGCATTGGTCATTAACATTGGCATCATGGGTGATCCTCTGTTTGCGCCGGAGGTTGACGCCGACGTGGTGGCCGAAGCCGGCGGCCGTTCGCTGGCCGATTTGCGGAATGAAGGGGATCGGGGCACGGCCGTAGCCACCATGACTACCGGCATCACCAACGTCGTCAAAAAGTTGTATGACGAAGGCAGAATTGACGGCATCCTGGGCATGGGTGGCTCGGCGGGCACGGTCATTGCCACCGCTGCCATGCGCCAACTGCCCATCGGTTTCCCCAAAGTGATGGTCAGCACCCTGGCAGCGGGCGATACGGCCGCTTACGTGGGTACAAAGGACATTGTCCTCATCCCCTCGGTGGTGGATGTGGCCGGGGTGAACCGGATCAGCGCACTCATTTTTGCCAATGCGGTGGGGGCGATAATGGGCATGGTGGAAACGCCTGCACTGAGCGCAGGCGAAGTGGCCGTGCCCGCCATCGAGACCAAACCGTTAATCGCCGCCTCCATGTTTGGCAACACCACCAAACTGGTTGACCAGTGCCGTGCCATTTTGGACGAACACGGTTACGAAACGCTTGTTTTCCACGCCACCGGCACGGGCGGGCGCACGATGGAGAGTTTGATCCACGACGGGTATTTCACGGCCGTGCTGGACGTAACCACCACCGAATGGGCGGACGAACTGGTGGGTGGTTTCCTCACCGCCGGGCCGGAGCGGATGGATGGCGCGGCGCGGCAAAACCTGCCGCAGGTCATTGCTCCCGGCTGCCTGGATATGGTCAACTTTTGGGGGCCAGACAGTGTGCCTGCCAGATACAAAGATCGGAAATTTTACTACTGGAATCCCAACGTCACTCTGATGCGCACGACGCCAGAGGAGAACGCCGAATTGGGGCGTATTTTGGCCGAAAAGGCGAATCAATCGGCTGCGGCCGTAGCCTTTTTCCTGCCATTGCAAGGTGTCTCCGTCCTTGATTCACCCGGCGGTGAATTCTGGTGGCCGGAAGCCGACCGCGCCCTGTTTGACGCCATCAAAAGTCACGTCCGCCCCAGTATCCCAGTGTATGAACTGGATTGCAATATCAACGACGCCGCCTTTGCCGAGGCAGTGACGGGGAAGTTGTTGGAGTTTTTGGCGTGATGCGTGACCGGCTTTCTCACGCATCACGCATCACGCAGGAAAAGATCATGCCATTTATACCTAGAGAAGAAGCCCTCCGCCGACTGCACGAGAACGTGGCGCACGGCCGTGCCATCATTGGCGCGGGCGCGGGCACGGGCATTTCCGCCAAATTTGCCGAACGCGGCGGCGTAGATTTGATCATCATCTACAACAGCGGCCGGTATCGTATGGCCGGGCGGGGCAGCCTGGCGGGGCTGCTGCCCTACGGCGATGCCAACGCCATCGTCGTGGAAATGGCCGCCGAAGTGCTGCCGGTGGTCAAAAACACGATGGTGCTGGCGGGCGTCTGCGGCACCGACCCGTTCCGCCTCATGCCTGTATTCCTCAAGCAGTTGAAGGAGATGGGCTTTGACGGTGTGCAAAATTTCCCCACCGTGGGCCTGTTTGATGGCGCCATTCGCCAGGGTTTTGAAGAAACAGGCATGGGTTATGACCTGGAAGTAGAGATGATCCATGAAGCGCACAAGCTGGACATGCTCACCTGCCCCTACGTCTTCACACCCGACGATGCCCGCAAAATGGCCGCAGCCGGCGCGGACGTGTTGGTGCCGCACATGGGGCTGACGACCAAAGGGGCGATTGGCGCGCAAACGGCGCTGACGCTGGCCGATTCGGCCCAACGGGTACAGGCGATGCGCGATGCGGCCGTTGCTGTGAACCCGGACATCATCGTCTTGTGTCACGGCGGCCCCATCGCCGAGCCGGACGATGCGCAATATATCTTTGACCACACCGAAGGCATTGCCGGCTTCTTTGGCGCGTCCAGCATTGAGCGGTTGGCGGTGGAACCGGCCATTGAAGAACAGGCGAGAAGGTTTAAGGGGTTACGGCCGTGACCCCACCGTTCGTAGTAGGCGATTTATCGCCGTCAAAAAGGCGATGAATCGCCTACTACGAACTACAAACAGGAGTAGGTATGAAAGGTAAGTTCATTACCAGCGCACAGGTTGACCGCGAGCAGTTGGATTGGGGCGAATTGGGCTGGATCAGCCGCCCCTCCACCACCGGCACGACGGACATCACCGTCATGGAAGTGACCCTCAAGCCGGGTATGGGGCACAACTTCCACAAACATCCCCGGCAGGAAGAGGTTATCACCGTTCTCTCCGGGCAGATTGAGCAATGGTTGGAAGACCAGAAGCAAATCCTGAAACCGGGTGATTCTATTTTTATTGACGCTGACGTGGTTCACGCCTCTTTCAACACCGGCGCCGCCCCCGCCAAACTCATGGTCGTCCTTGGCCCCTGTGATGGTGAGGGTGGGTATGTGGCCGTTGATGTGAGCGGCGAAGAACCGTGGGCTTCATTACGGTAAAAGTTGTTCGTAGTAGGTGATTTATCGCCGTCAACAGGCGATAAATCACCTACTACGAACGCAAGAATCTAGGAGGAAACATGCCAAGACCAGTAACTTTATTCACCGGCCAATGGGCCGACCTGACCTTTGATACGATTTGTGAGAAGGCGAAATCGTTTGGCTATGATGGCGTGGAAATCGCCTGTTGGGGCGACCATTTTGAGGTGGACAAAGCCCTCAGCGATGACGCCTACATCCGCTCCCGCCACGACATTCTGGCCAAACATGGCCTGCAAGTGTTTGCCATCAGCAACCACCTGGTGGGGCAGGCGGTATGTGACCGCATTGATGAGCGGCACAAAAGCATCTTGCCTGACCGTTTGTGGGGCGACGGCCGTGAAGATGGTGTGCGCGAACGGGCAGCCGAGGAAATGAAAAACACGGCGCGGGCAGCCGCCAAATTGGGCGTCAAGGTGGTGCCCGGTTTTACCGGCTCACCCATCTGGCATATGGTGTACTCATTCCCGCCCAACCCGGCGGATTTCCTGGAGCGGGGGCTGGCGCTGTTTGCCCAGTTGTGGACGCCCATTCTGGATGTGTTCAGCCAGGAAGGGGTGAAGTTTGCCCTGGAAGTCCACCCCACGGAGATTGCTTTTGATATTGCCAGCGCGGATGCGGCGCTCACGGCCGTGAACAATCACCCCGCTTTTGGCTTCAACTATGACCCCAGCCACTTTGGCTACCAGGGCGTAGATTACGTGGCCTTCATCCGCAAATTTGCCGACCGCATCTTCCACGCGCACATGAAGGACGTCTACTGGTCGCCCCGACCGATGGAAGCGGGCGTCTTTGGCGGCCATCTGAACTTTGGCGATGCCCGCCGCTTCTGGGATTTCCGCTCGGTGGGGCGCGGCTCCATTGATTTCGAGGAGATCATCCGGGCGCTGAATGATATTGGCTACACCGGCCCCCTGTCCGTTGAGTGGGAAGACGCGCGCATGGACCGTGAGCATGGCGCGACCGAGTCCTGCGCCTATGTGAAAAAGCTAGACTTTGCGCCGTCGGCGGTGGCCTTTGATGCGGCGTTTGCTAAGGAGTAATTAGGTAATTGGGTAATTACTCAATTACTCAATTACCCAATTACCTCCGCAGGAGGTTTTTATGAGCGATCAATCCTTTACCAGCATGGCCGGAGCGGCAGCCTCCGGCGATATTCCCGAAGTGGGCGTGGGCATGTTGGGTTATGCCTTTATGGGCAAGGCCCATTCCAACGCCTTCAAGACCATTCCTTACATGATGTACCCACCCCCGGCCATCCCCAAGATGGTATCGGTGAGTGGGCGCAGCGAAACGGCCGTGCGCGAAGCCGCCCGGCGTTATGGCTACAGCAAATACACCACCGACTGGCGCGAACAGGTTAACGACCCTGACGTGCAGTTGTTTGACAACGGCGGCCCCAATGATGCCCACGCCGAACCGTGTATTGCCGCCGCGGAGGCGGGCAAACATATCCTGTGTGAAAAACCGCTTGGCCGTACCGCCGAAGAATC
>CAADGU010000295.1 GCA_900696625.1 uncultured Chloroflexota bacterium
GAAGGTCGTGAAGAAGGTCGTGAAGAAGGTCGTGAAGAAGGTCGTGAAGAACTTTTACTGTATATCTTGCGGCGGCGGTTTGGTGAACTGCCATATGATTTAACGCAGCAGATTCGCCAGCTTGACGCCGAGAAAAACCTGGAACTGGCCGACCTGGCGCTGGATGCGGAATCCCTGGCAGAGATACAAGCCTTTTTCCACGCCAACTGAGGCCCAACCCGTACACCCGACAGGTCTCAGGAGACCTGTCGGGTGACGCTATTGCCCTGCCCCTTTTTTGTTGCAACTGACATTGGTTTGTGGAATACTTCCGCACAAAGGGCGACGGTCATCCGTCGCTTTTTCTATCTCATTTTCCATTCGCTGTGATGGACAATTCCCTAACCAGAGCAGCGCATGACACAGCACAAGGAGAATAAGCTCATGGGGCTTGTAGAACTGATGCCTCAAAATATGGTGGCGGTCACACGGCCGTCCATCATCAATGACTTTTCACTGGTAGCCGCCACTGCCAACGGCACCGGCAGCCAGACGGCTAACCTGACCATTTTGCGGGCGCTCTTCAAAATGGGCATTCCCGTCAATGGCAAAAACATCTTCCCCAGCAACATTCAGGGATTGCCCACCTGGTATCACATTCGCGTCAGCAAAGATGGCTATATCGCCCGGCGGCATACCTCGGAGATTTTGCTCGCTTTCAATCAGGCCACCGTTGCCGAAGACATTAAGAACCTGCCGCCCGGTGGGGTGTGTCTTGTCAATGCCGATTGGCGCAATATACCGCAGCGGGACGATGTGACCATGTACGCCATCCCCGTCAACCAGTTTGTAAAGGAGACGGGTACGACGGGCAAACAAAAAGATTATGTGGCAAACATGGTCTATGTAGGCGCGGCCGCACAACTGTTGGGCATTCCCCTGGAGAAAATCGAAGAGGCGTTGAGCTTCCACTTCAGCGGGAAGCGCAAGCTAATTGACCTGAACCTGAATGTAGTCAAGGCGGCTCATGCGTGGACGGCCGAACAAATCCTTAAAAGCGACCCTTACAGCGTGGAACCAATGAATGAAACGGAAGGGCTGATTTTGATGACCGGTAATGAAGCCGCCGGGTTGGGGTCGGTATTTGGCGGCGTCACCTTTGCCGCCTGGTATCCCATCACCCCGTCCACCAGCCTGATTGATGCCCTGAATGAATACCTGCCGCAGCTTCGTCGTGACCCAGAAACGGGCGAACACCATTATGTGGTGGTGCAGGCGGAGGATGAACTGGCGGCCATTGGCATGTTGTTGGGCGCGGGCTGGGCCGGGGCGCGAGCCATGACGGCTACCTCCGGCCCTGGCATTTCGTTGATGGCGGAGTTTGCCGGGCTGGGCTATTTTGCCGAGATTCCGGCGGTGATTTGGGATATTCAGCGGGTTGGCCCCAGCACCGGGCTGCCCACGCGCACGGGGCAGGGGGATGTGACCTTTGTCTATTACCTGGGGCATGGGGACACGAAGAATGTGATTTTGTTCCCTTCGACGATTAAGGAATGTTTTGAATTTGGCACGACGGCGCATAATCTGGCCGACCAATTGCAGACGCCGGTGTTTGTGCTGAGCGATCTGGATTTGGGCATGAACAATTGGATGTCAGAGCCGTTTGACTATCCGGCGGAACCGATTCAGCGGGGCAAGGTGCTGCGTGGCGATGAGATTCCGTTGGATTGGGGGCGGTATGTGGATGTGGACGGGGATGGCGTGGGCTACCGCACACTGCCGGGGGATGAGAACTGGCGTAGCGCCTGGTTTGCGCGGGGCACGGGGCATAATGCCAGGGCGACTTATAGCGAACGGCCGTCTGACTGGCACGAAAATATGGAACGGCTGCGGCGCAAATTTGACACGGCGCGTGACATGGTTCCCGGCCCGGTGATTGACGAAGTGGAGGAGGCGGAGATTGGCATTATTGCCTATGGCACCACCCGGTATGCCATTGAAGAAGCGCGGGATCGGCTGGCGGCGGATGGCGTGAAGACGAGCTTTATGCGGCTGCGGGCGTTGCCGGTCAATGAGGCGGTGCGCGACTTTATCCGCCGCTATAAACAGGTGTATGTGATTGAGATGAACCGCGATGGGCAGATGCACGCCATTTTGCAGACGGAAGCGCCGGAACTGGCGACGCGGCTGATTTCGCTGGCGTATCTGGATGGGATGCCGTTGACGGCGCGGTGGGTGGTGGAGGCGATCAGTAAGCAGTGAGCAGTGGGCAGTGAGCAGTGAATCGTGCTTACTGCTCACTGCTCACTTCAAAGGACAAAAAGATGGGTACGAGACGAGAACCACATACAAATTTAATTGGGCTGGCGAAGGTGGATTATAACGGCAGTCCGACGACGTTGTGCCAGGGGTGTGGGCATAATTCGATTGCCAGTCAGGTGATTCAGGTGGCGTTTGAGTTGAGCGTGAAGCCGCATGAGATTATTAAGTTGAGCGGGATTGGCTGTTCGAGTAAGTCGCCGGCTTACTTTTTGGGACAGTCGCATGGTTTGAATGGGCTGCACGGCCGTATGCCCAGTCTGGCTACGGGTGCGCTGCTGGCGAACCATCAGTTGCGGGGGATTGGCGTGAGTGGGGATGGGGATACGGCCAGCATTGGCCTGGGACAGTTCAAACATTTGCTACGGCGTAATGTGCGCCTGGTGTACATTGTGGAGAATAATGGGGTGTATGGGCTGACCAAGGGGCAGTTTTCGGCGACGGCCGATGAGGGGCAGGCGTTGAAGTATGCCGGGGTGAATGAACTGCCGCCGATTGACATTTGCATGGAGGCGGTGATTGCCGGGTGTGGTTTTGTGGCCCGCTCGTTTTCGGGGGATGCGAAGCAGGTGCGGGAATTGTTGAAGGCGGCGCTCAGTCATCGGGGCACGGCCGTGCTGGACATCATCAGCCCCTGCGTGGCCTTTAATAACCATGACACCTCGACCAAGAGTTATGGGTATGGCAAAGACCATGAAGCGCCGCTGCATGACTTTGGCTGGGTGCCGCCGGCCGAGGAGATTGAGATTGCCGAGTATGATCCGGGTGAAATGCGCGTGGTGGAGATGCACGACGGTTCACACATTCAACTGCGTAAGCTGGAAGAGGATTATGACCCCACGGATAAGCTGGGGGCGCTGCACCGGCTGCAATGGGCGCAGGAGCAGCAGGAGTTTATTACGGGGTTGATTTATTATGATCCGGAACGGCCGTCGCTGGCCGAAGTGAGCCGCCTGACAGATACGCCGTTGGCGCTGCTGGATGCGGAAAAGATACGGCCGTCGGCCCAGGCGTTGGCGGAGATTATGGCGGGGTTGCAGTAGGGCGTATTCCGTTATTCGTAATCCGTAATCCGAAGAGACGGCCGTACCCCTACGGCCGTCTCTTTTTTGTTATAATACTGCCATCTGGAGGACACCCATGATACAAATTCCGGTTAAACAGGCAGGTACGCAGTTAGATAAACTTCTCAGCAAAGTAGCACGCGGTCAGGAAGTGGTGATTATCGGTTCTGATGGCTCCGCATTCAAACTAATGGCTCTGCCACGTCCGCCCCGACCCGTTTTTGGCAGTGCGCGGGGGCTGGTTCAAATAGGGCCAGAGTTTGATGAACCCATCGAAGGTTTAGAAGAGTATATGCCTTGAAGATTCTACTGGATACCCATACCTTCTTGTGGTTTATTGTTGGTGATTCTCAGTTGAGCAGCTATGCCCGACAATTGATTGAGAACCCGGCCAACGAGCGGTATCTTAGTGTGGGTAGCATTTGGGAAATTACGATCAAATCCAGTCTCGGTAGATTGACAGTGCCCATGCCACCGAGTGTCTTAATCAGCGAACATGTTTGGGCGAATGCAATTGATCTTTTAGCCATCGCACCGGAGCATCTTGATATGCTTCACGCATTGCCTTACTATCACAATGATCCGTTTGACCGGCTGATGATTGCCCAGGCTTTGCAAGAAGGGATGCTTCTTATTACGAGAGATCAGGCGTTTCAAGCCTACAATGTACAAGTGGCGTGGACATCACCGTAAAAATCAGCGTAGGCTGTACCCCCACTACCATCTCCCTTGCAATAGTTGTCATGGATGACATCGGCACATACCAGGAGCGTAAATTCCCGGCGTTTCGCAACCCGACGATTGATGTGCTGGAACACGGCCGTAAAAAGCACCATATCCCCTTGCTGCTAGAGATTGATGTCACCGAGGGGCGCAGCTATCTGCGCCAGATCAAGGCGGCAACCGGGCAAAGCCTTTCCTTCACCGCCTGGGTGATGGCCTGTGTGGGGCAGGCGGTGAGTGAACACAAACATGTCCATGCCCTACGCCAGGGGCAACGGCGGCTGATTCTCTTTGATGATGTGGACATTTCTGTGTTGGTGGAAAGAACGGTAACGCGCGACGACGGCCGTACCCAAACCCTGCCCATGCCCACCATCATCCGCAAAACAAACGAAAAAAGCGTCCAGACCATCCACAACGAAATCCGCGCCGCCCAGGAAGCGCCGCTGGCAAAAGATGACGTGCAGATTGGTGGGGGACGCCGGGCCTGGGCTACCCGTTTGTTTGCCATGCTGCCCCCATTCCTGCGCCACCTGATTGTGTGGCGGCGGCTGGCGCGTAACCCCTTTCTGGCGAAAAAAACGATGGGCACCGTGGTGGTCACATCCGCCGGGAATGTGGGCAAAGACAATGGCAGCGCCTGGGGCATCCCGTTGGGCATTCATCCGCTGATTGTGGCGGTGGGCAGCATTGCCCGCAAGCCGGGAGTGGTGGGCGAGGCCATTGAAATCCGCGAATTTCTCAGCCTGACAGTGTTGTTTGACCATGATGTGACCGATGGCGCGCCGGTGGCCCGTTTTGTGCAAACTCTCAAAGAGTTGCTGGAGATGGGTTATGGTCTGGATGAGCTAATTTTATCGGCTGATACACGGCCGTAGGGGGTACGGCCGTGTCTATTTTTGTTATAATGCCACCATGATGAAGGTAGTAACCACAAACATCATTCGGGGTATTTGACCGTTCCATACAAACCGGAGATAAACACCTATGGCAAATGAGAAGAAAAACAAACTATTAGCCAACCTTTTGGCCATATTAGCGACTGCTTTTGTAGGCGCAATGATTAGATCCTCATCGGTCATCGTTAATTTTGCTCAAGATTTCGGTGTGGGCAGTGATTTTGCTATATATCTCTTCTCTGCTGTTACGGCCGTTGTCGCAGGAATGCTCACCTATTTTATTTTCACCAGATTGATCAAGATAGATGAAATTTGAATTCAATCCTGGTGGTGACGCGGCGTCTCACCGTCGTCCATTTCTACCAACCATATTTCATTAGTATGGGATATTTATACCATGCTGGCCTGGTTCCATGCTTACTGGTGGTTAGTTGCCCTTATCTTTATGCCCATAACCATTTGGTTATATCGGCATGAGCGTTCGTACCGCACGTTGTTAATGGCAGAATTGGAAAAGTTTGGCTTCACCTACATTTCCGAAGAATCACCGGGCGCTTTTGATACCGGCCCTTTCCCAAAATTTGAAAAACCAAAACTCATCCGCTCAAGAGTGCGCTTGCTAGGCATCCGGGGTGATTGGGCCACCTATCGCCTCGTTCATTTCCTTAATGATGCCCATGAAGAACAAACAGCATGGGTCAAGATACGGTATGAGATGTTCCATATTTCCAGTATTGAATGGAACCCTATCTTGTATAGCTTTGTCACCAACAAGCAGAAAAAACGGGATGCAGCATGAGCTACACCTGGCTCTCCTCACGGCCGTAAACCGCCCGTACCCGATAAACCGACTTGTTTTGCGTCTCAAAGTAGGTGCGCACCATCATTTCCGCCATCAGGCCCAGCACCAGGAATTGCACGCCCAGGGTGGTTAACAAGATACCTAAAGAGAGCAACGGCCGTTCCCCAATCTGTGTGCCATGAAAGCCATCCCAACCACCAACCACACCACCCCATATCTTCACCAGTGCCAGATACGTCAGGATCAATCCACCCGCTGCCCCACAACCCATCCCCAAATAACCAAACAGGTGCATGGGCCGGTCGCTATATTTGCGCAAAAAAATGATCGTGATCAAATCCACCAGGACGCGAAAAGTGCGGCTGATACCATATTTGGATTCCCCCGCCACACGCGGGCGATGGTTCACCGGCACCTCCGCCATGCTGTACCCGGCAAAATTCACCATCTCCGGGATAAAGCGGTGCATCTCCCCATACAAATGCAAATCCTGCGTCACCTCCGCCCGAAAGAGGCGCAGCGAACAGCCGCGATCATGCAACTGCACATCGGAGGCGCGGGCAATCAGCCGGTTGGCAATATAAGAAGGCAGCTTACGCATCAAAAACGCATCGTGCCGGTTCTGTCGCCAGCCATTCACCACGTCATACCCCTCGTTCAACTTCGCCATCAGTTTGGGAATATCGGCCGGGTCATTTTGCCGGTCGGCGTCAATGGTGAGAATGGTACGGCCGTGAGCATAATCAAAACCCGCCGCAAACGCCGCCGTCTGCCCATGATTGCGCCGGAATTGGATGACGACCACCCGCGGATTTTCGGATGCCAACTGGCGCAGCAGGTCGGCGCTGCCGTCCGTGCTGCCATCATCCACAAACACCACTTCATAATCCAGCGGCTCCGTCGCTAACGCCGTCGTTATTTCATCGAGTAACGGCCGTACATTTTCCACCTCATTAAAAACTGGCACAATAATGGACAGGTCTTTGGTGTACATAGTAAGTGTCAAAGAGATTAAGAGATTGGGAGATTGAGAGATTCAATCTCTTAATCTCCCAATCCCCGTTAAGCAACCCCACTCCGCACATGGGGTTAAACAGGGTAATCATAAGCGTTACGGCAATATAAACAGGCGATTATAACATGACGTTTTGATTGGAGAAGTGAACATTGGTAAAGGTAGACAACGAACCCTATACAACTGATATACGCCGGACTGAGCCGGGAGCATCTCTGGGCGTTTCCGTCATCGTCACGGTAAAAAATGAAGGGGAAGGCATACGGCCGTTGCTCGATTCCCTCATCCAGCAAAGCCGCCGCCCCGATGAAGTCATCATCTGTGATGGCGGCTCCACCGATAATACCCTGGAAATCCTGGCCGAATACAAGCGCTGGCTGCCGCTGACTGTCTTCGTCGCCCCCGGCGCCAACATCAGCCAGGGGCGCAACCGGGCCATTGCTGCCGCCGCCGGCCCCATCATCGCCGCCACCGACGCCGGCGTGGTACTCTCCCCCTGCTGGCTAGAAGACATTGTCGCGCCTATTGAACAAGGGGAAACGGCCGTGACCGCCGGTTGGTTTGAAGCTGACCCCTACACCGACTTTGAAGTCGTCATGGGGGCCACGGTACTGCCCACCCGTCGCGACATTGACCCCGCCACTTTTCTGCCTTCCAGCCGTTCCGTTGCCTTCCTCAAAAGCGTCTGGGAAACCGCCGGTGGCTACCCGGAGTGGCTCGATTATAGCGAAGACCTGGTTTTTGACTTTGCCCTCAAAGAGCAGGTGGGCGACTTTGTTTTTGTGGACACGGCCGTGGCCTACTTCCGCCCCCGCCCCAGCCTCACCGCCTTCTTCAAACAATACTACCGCTACAGCCGCGGCGACGGCAAAGCCAACCTGTGGCCTTTGCGCCACCTCATCCGCTACGCCACCTACCTGGTCGCCCTGCCCCTCATTTTGCGCCTGATCTGGCGCGAGAAAGTGTGGGGATGGTTATTGTTGATGGGGGGCACGGCCGTATACTGCCGCCGCCCCACCCAACGCCTCTGGCAAAACACCTGGGGCTGGCGTCCCCCTTCCCGCCTGCGCGCCATCGCCCTCATTCCCATCATCCGTCTGGTCGGCGACATCGCCAAAATGCTCGGCTACCCCGCCGGCCTCTGGTGGCGCTGGCATCACCGGTAGGTACTCAAGGATTTACGTGTTCACGTAAATCCTTGAGCAGCCGAACACCATGAGAGAACCCCTAACCTGCCTTGTCCCCCTCCTTGCCTGATGCTACCATTGCCCCGAACTTGAGCCGACGTACTCCGTCGGCTTTTTAGAACCAATGGTAATTAAAAGGACTCCTCCCCGTTATCCCCGCCGCGGGCCATCGTGCCTGCTGTTCTTGTTTGTCATTTTTGGCATCGGCGTGACCCTGTTTGTCATTCAAAATGCGGATGAAGTGCGCGATGTGATCATCCCCACGGTGACACCTGAACCTACCCGCTCGGCGACCGAGTTTGCCTTGCTGGCCGAAATCAGCCAGCGCGATGGCGGCACAGAAGAAGCCATCGGCTACTATCGCCAGGCGTTACGCCTGGATGCTACCAAACCAGAAATCTATATCCGTTACATCGAATTGCTGGTAGATTACAGTTGCCCTTCTATGGAAGTGAGCGCCAGCGGCGAGACCATCAACTGTATCGAAGAGGCACTGGCGCGCAGTGAAGAGGCTATTGTTTTAGCGCCTGATAATCCACGAGTGTGGACGGCCGTAGCCGCCGCTTACATAGCCAATGGTTACCGGCTGCTGGATGCGGGTGACCCCAACGGCGCCAATCTGGAATACGCCCAGGCTGTGACCGCCGCCGAACGCGCCATTGGCCTGAATCCCGCCGACCCCACGGCGCTCTCTACCGCCTATGCTTATGCCGCGGGCGGCCTGATAGCCCAGCGCAAACCAGAGCTATACCAGGATGCCCAGATTCAGGCGGAAACCGCCATCACCCTAGACCCCAATAATGCCCTGGCTCGTTACTTCATGGGGCAAGTCTTTACCATGCAAGCCTTCTATACAGCAGCGCGCGAGCAGTTTCAACTAGGTTTACAGTCCAACCCCAATTTTTCCGATCTTTACATTGAGATGGCGTATAACTCCTTTGCTAACAGCCGGATACCGGAAGCAATTATCTGGTTCAAAGACGCCCTGAAGGTAGACCCCAATAACGCCGCCGCCTATGACGGCCTGGCTTATATGTATTTGCAATTGGGCGATGACATACAGGCGGAGGAAAACGCCCTGAAATCGGTGCAATTGAACCCCAATGTAGCGCGGGCACACGGCCGTCTGGGTGAAGCCTATATGCGCAACAACAAATTTGACCTGGCGATTGAAGAATTCACCAAAGCCACCACCCTCTACGGCGCACCCACCGAGACCAACGCCCGTTTCTTCTATCTGCTGGCTGATGCCTACATTCGCGCCGGCCTGCAAAATTGCCCCCAGGCTATCCCCCTGCTGCAAGCCGTCACCGAAAAGAACCAGTTTTATGGCGAACTGGCGCAACAATACCTGCTCGACTGCCGCCGCGCCGTTTTAGAGGGCAGCCAGTAAGAAGTGCCAGACACAGGGCAAAACCATTTTGGTCATCCATGGCTCAATGCCCTTTGCCTGGCCTGGCACTAGGTGCTACTCAACCTGTTGCATTTTTACCTCAAGCAGATTATCATTCTGGCGCTTCTGGCACTCCAATACTTTGATTGCTAAAAATAGCTTGACATCCCCCCATTCTGTGCTAAAATTCCAGCGTAATTTTGGCACTCTCCAAGCAAGAGTGCTAATACCTCGATAGAATTCCTAAACAAGTTAACAAAAGGAGAATTGCTGCATGAATCTTAAGCCCCTGGGTGATCGTTTAGTCGTGGAACCCAAAGAGCGCGAACAGACGACAGCTTCCGGCCTTGTGTTGCCGGAAACCGCGGCTGAAAAGCCGCAAGAAGGTGAAGTCATCGCTGTTGGCCCTGGCCGCCGTGATGATGATGGCGAGCGCATCGCCATGGACGTTAGCGTCGGCGACCGTGTCCTCTACGCCAAATATGGCGGTACCGAAGTCAAAATTGACGGGAAGAAATTACTCATTCTCAAAGAATCTGATGTTCTCGCCATTGTCGAGAGCTAACTGCGAAGGAGAAACTAAAACATGGCCAAACAAGTTGCATTTTCCGAAGATGCCCGGCGCAAGCTAAAAAAAGGCATTGATACCCTGGCTACGGCCGTAGCCACCACCCTCGGTCCCAAAGGGCGCAACGTCGCTCTGGACAAAAAATTTGGCGCCCCCACCATCACCCACGATGGCGTCACCGTCGCCAAAGAAATTGAATTGGAAGACCCCTTTGAAAATATGGGCGCCCAACTGCTGAAAGAAGCAGCCACCAAAACCAACGACATCGCCGGTGACGGCACCACGACCGCCACCGTTCTGGCCCAGAACATCATCAACGAAGGGCTGAAGAACATTGCCGCCGGCGCCAACCCCATGCTCCTGAAGCGGGGCATTGAAGCTGGCACCCATGCCCTGGCGGAAAAAATCCGCAGCATGGCGATCACCATTGATAGCAAAGAAGAAATCGCCTCTGTGGCCTCCATCTCCGCCCAAGACCGTGAAATTGGCGACCTCATCGCCACCGTCATGGACAAAGTGGGCAAAGATGGCGTCGTCACCGTTGAAGAATCCCGCAGCCTGGAATTTGAAACCGAATACGTTGAAGGTATGCAGTTTGATCGCGGCTACATCAGCCCCTATTTTGTGACGGACGCCGACACAATGGAAGCCGTCATTCAGGACGCCTACATCCTCATTCACGACAAGAAAATCAGCTCCGCCCAAGACATCGTGCCCGTGTTGGAAAAAATGCTCCAGATTGGCAAGAAAAACCTGGTGGTCATTGCTGAAGATGTAGATGGCGAAGCGCTGGCAACCCTGGTTCTGAACAAACTGCGCGGCATGGTCAACGCCCTGGCGATTAAAGCACCTGGGTTTGGTGACCGCCGCAAAGCGATGCTGCAAGATATTGCCGTTCTCACCGGTGGTCAGGTCATTACCGAAGAAATGGGCCGCAAACTCGAGAGTGTGCAAATTGCTGATCTGGGCCGCGCGGCCAAAATTGTCTCTAGTAAAGATGACACCACCGTTGTGGATGGCGCCGGCGACGAAGGGCAAATCAAAGCCCGCGTGGAACAGATCAAAGTAGAAATTGATCGCAGCACCAGCGATTATGACCGCGAAAAGCTGCAAGAACGTCTGGCCAAACTGGCCGGTGGTGTGGCTATCATCCGTGTAGGCGCAGCCACTGAGGTGGAACTGAAAGAGAAGAAACACCGCGTGGAAGATGCCCTGAGCGCCACCCGCGCGGCCGTGGAAGAAGGCATTGTACCTGGTGGTGGTGTAGCTCTGTTAAACGCCCTGCCCGCTCTGGACAGCGTGTCCGCACCTGAAGGCGATCAGGCCACTGGCGTGGGCATTCTGCGCCGCGCCCTAGAAGCACCCATGCGCAAAATTGCTGAAAATGCGGGGCAAAATGGGGATGTCATCATTCAGAACGTGCGTCGTGAACAAGAACGGCTGAATGATAGCAATATCGGCTATGATGTGATGACCGGCGAATACATCAACATGGTGAAAGCAGGCATCATTGATCCGGCCAAAGTGACCCGTGGCGCGTTGGAAAACGCGGCCAGTATCGCCGCCATGGTGTTAACCACCGAGGCGTTGATCACCGACATTCCAGAGCCGGAAAGACCAATGCCCGGCGGCGCGCCCGGCGGCATGGGCGGCATGGATTTCTAAAAAACAAAGACCCCCACATGGGGGTCTTTTGTTTTTACCCTGCCTTTGGTAAACTCAACCCATGAGCGCACAATTACTTGAAAAACTTCTCCCAGCTTTAGAAAAAATGGAGTGGCCCCAGTTGTCGGAAGCAACCGAACAGGGACGCCAGGCTTATATGGTTGGTTTGGAACGGCTGGATGAATATGATGGCGATGTGAAGCTGTTGTCTTCGGCGCTGCGGGCGTTTCAGTCGGGAAATTCTAAGCCATATGCCTGTGCGGGGGTGGCCTATACGCTGCTGGTGGCCGCGCAAGAGAGCGATGGCAGCTATGCGCCGGCCGGTTTGGCGGAGAGCATGAAGTGGCTGGAACAGGCGCAAGAACTGGCGCCAGATATTTTAGAGATCAACGTGATTGAGGCGATGATTTATGCGGGACACGGCCGTGACGAAGATGCCCGTCTGGTTTTAGATTATTTACAAGAAGTTGACCCCTATAGCTATCAACTGGCCAAAGCGGAAATAGTCTACTGGAAGCACCAAGGCGACGCCGAACAGATCGTTCACTGGTATAACGAAGCCGCCAAAGCCGCCGACAACGTGCCGCAACGGCTGCGTATGCACGCCCGATTAGCCGATTATTATTTTGAACAGCACCGGTTGGCCGAAGCGTTGTCTATTTACAAAGAAGCCATCCATTTCGACAATCAAAATGTGCGGTTATGGCACAAAATTAGCCTCATTTACTGGCAACAAGAAAACATAGACGAAGCTGAAAAAGTGAACCAACAAACGCTCCGTTTGCAGGCAGACTATGGCCCGGCCGTAAAATTACATGAAGCCATCAAAGCAAAAAAAAGCGAAGGGCATCGCACAGGACGGTTGTTTGGGTAGGGGAATGGGAAATTGACAATCCCTCAATCTCCCCATCTCTCTCTTAAAAACGACACGACCTTCTCTTGAACCTCGTCCGGGGAGAGGGCGCTGGTGTCCAGGTAAAAATCACAATGCTGGCGGGCATGAATCAGGCGATCTTGCTGCATTTGCAGGCGGGGCAGGCCGCCTCCCAAGTGCGGCCGTCGGCGTGTTGCGTTGACATAATCCACATCCAGATAAATGAGAATATCGGGCCGGCTGACACGCCGCCACATATCGAGTACATAGGAATGTTCTTGGGCCGGTTGGCGCGTATCAATACCGAGCGATTTGAGGGTTTTGGCAAGGGTGCTTTTTCCGGCGGAACAAGGGCCAACGACGGCTACACGCAAGGGCTTGCTTTGTAAGGGCTTACTGTCAGGCTCAAGTGGGGGAGGCGGCGTATCCATACGATTGCTAGAGAGGCAAATGCACATCCATCCGTCGTATTTTAGTGTTATGCACGGGGGGCAGCACGGCCGTCACCAGCACACTAATATCGTCTTTAGGACGGCCGTTGTCCTTCGCCAATGCCCCTGCCATCAATGAATCGGCAATGGTTCGTGGCGATGTAATCCCGGCTGCAACCATTTCCCTGAATGAAGCCTCCGGATCATACCCGCTCTGCCCGCTCCAATCGCCGGCATGGCGCAGCCCATCTGTAAATACCACAATAATCGTGCCCACCAGAAGCGGTAATTCTGTGATCACCGGCTTGGTATTACGATTAACCCCTACGCTTTTGGACGGTTGATCCAGCAAAATGTGCCCATCGGCCTGGGTATACACCAACACCGGCGCCGCATTGTTGCGCGAGATGACAAATGTTTTGCTGACCAGATCAATGGAGAGAATGTTGAGAGTGGCACTGACTTTACCGCTCCGCTGCGCATACAAATAATCGTGAGCGGCTCGCGCTGCGGCTCCATCTCGCACCCCCTCGCTGAGCAGTTGGATGGCTTTGCGGGCAACGATATTGCTAATAAGTTTAGCTGAGAGACCGCTGCGCTGTCCATCTGCCAAAACGAAAGAAAGGCCGCCGGACGGCCTTTCTATCATTTCCAGCGTATCACCACTTTCGCTGGTGGCATATTTGCTTATTTTGGCAACAGCAAATTGCACTTCCACCGCAGTTATTTACCAGCGGTCGCCACCAGAGTCGTCGCGCCGACGGTAATCATCCCGCCGGCCGCTACCACCCTTATTGCGGGAATCACCGCCGCCGCGATAACCACCACTGCCACCACGATTACCACCGCTGCCACCGCTGCCACCACGATAACCACCGCTGCCGCCGCGATTACCGCCGCTGCCGCCGCGATAGCCGCCGCTGCCACCACTGCGTTCTTCACGTGGTCTGGCTTCATTGACGCGCAGTTCACGGCCGTCTACTTCTTTTCCATTGAGGGCTGCAATCGCCTGATCTGCCGCATCTCCTTCCATCTCCACAAAGCAGA
The DNA here is from genome assembly GCA_900696625.1 of uncultured Chloroflexota bacterium. Taxonomy (GTDB): domain Bacteria; phylum Chloroflexota; class Anaerolineae; order Promineifilales; family Promineifilaceae; genus CAADGU01. The sequence continues at coordinate 13,967 of CAADGU010000295.1, forward strand.
AACCACGAAACCGACCGGTATCCCGATCATTGATCATGGCCACTGACTCCACAGAACCAAATTCCGCAAACAAGTCACGAACCTCATCCTCTGTGGCCTGAAACGACAAATTACCGACATAAATTTTCTTGTTCAACTTACCAAAATCTCCATTTTGCGCTTGTCTGCGGCCATGCTGCAAACTTGCCTAAAAAACTATAAACCAGAACCGTAGCATAACATTTTTTTTGCAAACAGTCCAAAATTTGGTAGACCGTAGACCTGTCAGGTTTGGTAAACCTGATAGGTCTGCACACTTTTAGCTAATGACATAAAATGGCAAGGGTACAAAAACCAATAGAAACATCACCATGCTGAAAATGGCAACCGCCCGGCGCGGCGGGTCCAGCGGCGTCACGTCGTCCAATGGTTCCGCGTGCAGGCGGCCAAAGAAATAAAGCAAGATAATCCATACCACCCAGGTAAAAACACCCCCACTTAACAAGGAAATAATGGCTAACAACGCCAGCATGACCATGACCGGCAGATAAAATTTACTCGATTTCTCGCCAAACAGGGCATATGTAATGTGCCCGCCATCGAGCTGCCCCACGGGCATCAGGTTAAGCGCCGTCACCAGCAGCCCCACCCAACCGGCCCAGGCGACCTGATTCAAATAGACGTCGTAGGTGGCGTTAGGTAAAAACTGGCCGAAGGTAATGTATTTTGCCAGGTAATAGAGGATGGAATTGCCTTCAATGGGCACACCATTAACTACGACGCCAATTTCTGATGTATACAGGCCATAAAAGAGGATGGGAATGGCAAAGAGCAAACCGGCCAGGGGGCCGGCCGCGCCCACATCGAGCAGCACACGCTTGTTGGGCAGCGGCGCTTTGAGGCGGATGACAGCGCCCATGGTACCAATGGGGGGGATGAAGGGGATGAAGTAGGGCAGGGTCACGGCCGTTTTATGATACCGCGCCGCCAGATAGTGACCCATTTCGTGCGCCCCCAGAATGAGCATGATGCTCAGACAGTAAGGCCAACCACGCCAGATTTGCAACCCTTGTTCCAACGTCTCTGCTTCAAAAAACAGCGCCCCGGTAAACATAGTTGAAAAAACAGTCAGCACAAAGAGCAAGGCATTGATGCGCCAGTCTGAGGGGGTGGCGCGGAAGACACCCGGTTCAGCGGTGATGACGATACGGCCGTCCGCCTCTCGGCGCACATAGGGCGTAAAACCGTACACGGCAAAAAGGGCGCGGATGTCTTCAAAACAGTCGGCCGAATCTTGCAGGAAACGGCCGTGAAACTGCACCGCGCCTCGGAATGGCTCATCCAACCCCGTATGCAAAACGGTGAAGAACGGCGTCAAGCCGCTGCGCATGGCCTGTACCTTATCTAAAGGGACTGCCGGTTTTTCCGGCATGAAAGGGGAGAGGGGCATAAAACAGGATGGGTAGGGGCGAGGCAGTTGGGATATGTTTGGTTTTACAAGCCAACGTTGTACTCAACTGCCCCGCCCCTACGGGAATATCACGCTTCTTCCGCCGGTTTTTCTTCAACGACCGGCTCGTCGTCATCGCCCCAGCTAATGATCCAGATGCAGGCGCCGGCTACCAGAACCGTAATGACCACCAACCAGAACCATTGGCTGGCCTGTAACCCTACATCTCGCGCCTCATACACCAGCAGCAGCACCATGCCCAACGCCAGTACAAACCAGGCGGAAAGGTTGGGGTGTTTCAAAATCAAGGCTTTTAGATTATTCATTTTTATACCTACAAGTGATGCGTGATGCGTGAATTTCTCACGCATCACGCATCACGCATCACCTCTATTTCAGCCGCGTGTCCAACAAAACTTTCACCAGATAGCTGCTATCTTCTGGTTGGGATTCCTCAATCGCCTCTTTCCAATTGTTTGCCATTTCGCTGCGCTCCATAGGCGCATAACCATGTGCCAGAAAGAGGCGACGCAAATCATCGGGGGCGCCGTTGGGGATGAAGGCAGCGATGATCTGGCACATATGGCCGTAGGCAGACTTTTGAATTTCCTGGATCACGGCCGTACCCGTCACTCCGATCATCTCCGGCGGATGAATATAAATCTCTTCCACCCGCCCCACCTGGCTGTCAATTTTCCAGCCGACTACCGTACTGATTTCTGAACCCACCTGGCCGATAAAATAGCCGCGCTCGCTCAACGCCATCAGCACATCAGACCGTTTCATTTTGATCGCGCCACCACTGGATTGCTGAATGAGCAGCAAAATAGAAGGAATGTCATTCGGCCGCGCCCGACGCACCTGCAAATCTTCCGGCGCTTCGCCCATTTCCAGCGGGGTCAGGTCAGACATGTCAGCGGTTTCTGATTCGGTCGTGGTGGGTTCGGGGGGCACGGCCGTCGCCTCTGCTTTGGTTTGCTGCCGTTTCAAGGGTTCAGGCGCCAGGTTTAGGCGCGGTTTGGCTTCAGCCTGACCGGGCGCGGGCAGGCGTCCCCAGGCCATTTCAAACTGCTCTTTAGTCTCTTTCATCAGGCCATTGGTATCAATGACCACATCGGCAAAGGCCACCTTCTCTTCTTGCGCACCCTGGGTTTTGATGCGATTGGCGGCGACCGAGGTCTCCATGCCCCGGCAAACCCGCAGCCGCTCCAACTGTTTTTGCCGGTCGCAGCGTGTCACCCATATCTGGTGGCAGGCGTTGGGCATATCCCCTTCCAACAGCTTTATCGCCTCAATCATCACATAACTGGCTTCGCTTCCTAAAATGCGTTTGTCCACTTCCCGGCGCACCGCCGGATGGACGATAGATTCGAGCAAAGCCAACTGATCTGGATCGGAGAAGACAATTTGCCCCAGAAGGTCACGGTCAATACGGCCGTCGGCCCGGCGTACCCTGGTACTAAACTCAGCTGCAATCGCTTCCTGCAATTTCGAGTCACGGTCCATCAACTCATGCACAATTCTGTCGGCGTCAATCGTGAATGCGCCGCCATCTCGCGCCAGATCCATCACCGCCGATTTGCCGGTGGCAATGTTCCCTGTCAGGCCAATGATCACCTTGCCGTCATAATGAGTAGCGTTTTGCAACTTGCTGTCCAGTTTACTGTCCAGTTTACTGTCCTTCTCCTTACTCATGCAACTTCTCCCACTGCGCCAGCAACGTGTTCAAATTATTCTCTGCTTCAGCATAAGCGGCGCTCAAGCTTTGTATCTTATCAAAAGATTGCTCTTCTGTCGCCTGCTGTAAGGCGACGACCGTTCGCTGCAATTCCTTTTCCGCCATTTCAATGTGGCGCTCCAGCATCGTCACCATTTCCACCAGGCGGCGCTGCTCATTTTTGCTGAGGGCCGTTTCGTTTTGCGGCGTTTCGGCCGTGGGCTGAACCGGCCGCGCACTCTGGGTGGCTTCTTTTGCCGCCTCTTTTTCTTGCTGCCGGGCCGCCAGATAGGCCTGATAATTACCGGGAGTGACACAGAGACGGCCGTCTACTACTTCCCACACCTGCGTCGCCAGCCTGTCCACCAGATACCGGTCATGCGACACCATCAAGATGGTGCCGCCATACTGCGCCATTGCCTCTTGCAGCGTCTCCTGCGCCGGAATATCCAGGTGGTTGGTAGGCTCATCTAACAGCAAAAAATTCGCCTGCTCCCGCGCCAGCAGCGCCAACGACAGCCGCCCGCGCTCGCCGCCGCTGAGCATACTCACCCGTTTATACACGTCATCCCCCCGGAACAAAAAAAGCGCCAGATAATTCCGCGCCTCGCTGATGGGGATGTTTTCCCGGTTCAGCAGTTCATCCAACACTGTGTTTTCCGGGTGCAGCGTCTCGTGCGCCTGGGCAAAATAAGCCAGACTCAGGCTGGCCCCCAGCTTGATCTCCCCGGCTAATGGCGGCAATTGCTCCAAAATCGTCTTCAAAAAGGTAGACTTTCCCGACCCATTCGGCCCAATGAGCGCCGCTATCTCTTGCCGGTGTAGTTCAATATCCTCTGCTTCAAACAACACGTTGCCGGGGTAGCCTACCGCCAACCCTTTGGTGCGTAAGACCAGTTCCCCGCTGCGATGGCTCGGTTTCAGGCGCATATGGAGGTGCGACGGCCGTTGGGGGGCCTCCAATTCACCTATCTGTTGCTGCAACTCCGTCACCGACATGGCAACGCGGCTTAAATCCAGTTCATGGGTCAGTTGCAGCCACCCCTTGCTCTGCAATGCGCCAATCGCCGCCAGCCCGCCGGCGCGGTACGCCGCCACCTCCCGCGCCAACCGGCTCAGTTTGCCTTGCGCCATTTGTGTGCGCTGCCCGGCCATGTTGCGCCGGATGTAATCCATTTCCTTCTCAATGTGCTGGCGGAAATCGGCGTAATTTTGCAACTGCTTTTCCCAGCGCGCCTGGCGCTGCTGCACATAGGCCGAGTAATTGCCACGATAATGCTGCATTCCGGTGCGGCTCATCTCCCAGATGGTATTGACCACGTTATCCAGGAAATAGCGGTCATGGCTGACAATGAGCAGCGCGCCGGGCCACAATTTCAGCGTCCCTTCCAGCCACTCCACCGCCTGCACATCCAGATGGTTCGTTGGCTCGTCCATGATAAGCAAATCCGGCTGTTCCAGCAGCAGCCGCCCCAACAGCAGCCGTGTTTTCTGCCCGCCGCTCAGGTGCGCCAACGGCATTTGCCACTCCGCCTGTTCAAATCCCAGGCCGGTCAGCACTTGTTTGAGGCGCAACTCGTACTCATATCCCCCGGCCACCTCAAACTGCACCTGCAGCTGGCTGTATTCGGCCAGTAAATCGGGCGAATGGTCGCCATCGGCCATTTGCTGCTCCATCTGGCGCAGCCGGGTTTCGTCGGCGCGCAAGGCGGCAAAGACGGTGAGCAGTTCTTCGTATACCGTGTTGTCATGCCCGGCAAAGGCTTGTGACGCTTCCTGCGGCAGATAACCCAGGCGTGTGCCCCTGGCAATGTGAACGGCGCCTGCTGTCGGCTGGCTCAATCCGGCGAGGATGAGCAAGAGCGTGGTTTTGCCCACGCCGTTGGGGCCAACCAGCCCCACTTTGCCCTCATGGGGAATGCTGCCGCTGACGCCGCTGAATACGTCAAAATCGCCAAACGACTGGCCGATATGGTTTGCACTAAGAATTGCCATGAGGGAGGATTATACTCAAAAAAAGACCCGAAGGGTTTTGGAAACCCTTCGGGTCTGAAGGTACATCTTGGAGACATCGGGATTTTTCAAAAAATCCGATGTCTAGAGTTAGTTCAAATACTGGCGTAGGTGCCCGGCAAAGTTGGGGTGGCGCAGTTTGCGCAGCGCCTCTTTTTCAAGCTGGCGGATGCGTTCGCGGGAGAGGCCAAACATCTCCCCCACTTCTTTGAGGGTGCGGGATTCACCATCTTGCAAACCATAACGCAGGCGCAGAATGCGGGCTTCGCGCGGCGTCAGTTGATCCAAAATCTCGCCCAACTCTTCGGTCAGCATTTTGGAAGCGACGGTCTCGGCCGGTGGCGGCGCGTCTACGTCTTCGATGAAGTCGCCCAGTTCGGCGTCGGATTCATCGCCGACGGGACGTTCCAGGTGGACGGGTTGGCGGCTGGTGCGCAGCATCCAGCGCACCCGGTCGGCGGGTAGTTCCATGTGTTCGGCGATCTCTTCGGCGGTGGGCTGACGGCCGTACTCCTGTTCCAACTCTTGGGCAATTTGGTACAGTTTGCTGATACGGCCACCCAGATGGGCCGGGATGCGGATGGTACGGCCGTGATTGGCTAATGCCCGCGTGACGGCCTGCCGAATCCACCACGTGGCATAGGTGCTGAACCGGTTGCCGCGACGATAATCATATTTTTCCACCGCTTTCATCAAGCCAACGTTGCCTTCTTGAATCAAATCCAAAAATTGCAGGCCACGTCCCCGGTATTTTTTGGCAATGCTTACCACCAGGCGGGTATTGGCGCGAATCAGGTGGGCGCGCGCCGCATCACCCACCTCGCAAATGTTCACCAGGTGGTCAATTTCATCATCACTGAGGGTGTCCGTTTCTTTGTGCAGTTTACGATCAGCCGCCCGGCCCGCTTCGATCTCCATGGCCAACTGCACTTCCTCTTCGGCGGAAAGCAACCCTTGCTGCCCCATCTCGCGGAAATACAGTCCCACCGAGTCATCAATGGGCACATTACTCAGATCAAATAACGGCGCAGAATGAGACGTTTCACTCATCTCACCGGCGACAAAACTAAAACTCTCTAAAATGTCGTCGTCCAGCTCTTCAGCCCCGGCCCCATTTAAGGACATTGGCGGCGCATCTATTTCATCTTCACTTTCGTAAATGGGCACCCCCGCCGCTTGTGCTTCTTCCATGATCGTTTCCAGCAATTGCAGGTTGTCTTCTACTTCCGGCAGCGCTTCCATTATTTGATCATATGTCAGATACCCTTGTTCTAAACCCTCTGCAAGCAGAACACCAACTACGTCCATCTCCTCAAATGGATCTTGCATATCGCTCATATATTAAACCCTTTCTTCCCAGATTTTTTTGATGGTGGGGTGTAACGCTCACCCAAGTCTTCCTCTTCCTTACACTGCGGGGCAGTCTAGCATATTCCCAAGCGCAAAGTCAAGGGGGGATGAAGCGGAAAAAGAGTATATGAGCAGGGGTTAAGCTGGCCTTTCAGAGTGCGGCAGGAATTGGCTAACGTCTCGCGTGCAGCACCTCGTCTACACCGGGTAAAGGAGTGCGTAACACGGCCGTTGCCAGCCGCAAATCCAATTCGCAATTCAGCGACCAATTATTGGAATCGGTGGGGCCAATGGTCAACGAGCCACGTTCCGCAATGTCCCAATAATCAAGCATCTTCAAGCCAAAATCGGCGCGGCTCATCACCTGGCGACCGGCGACGTTGAGAATGCCGGTGAATGGGTGCTGCGCCAGTTCCAGGCAGGCGTGGCTGAGTGTTTCCACCCACACCGGATTGCGAATCTGATCATTAAACAGGGTCACGGACTGCCCGGCGCGTAAGGCCCCGGCCGTCCAGGCGGTGCTGTGATCCATGAGCGTCAGGCCATAGATGAGGGAGGTGCGGATGATGACGTGGTGGGGATAGGTCTGGACGATGGCTTCGGCGTCGGCTTTGGCACGGCCGTAAGCGTTGACAGGGCTGGGCACGGCCGTTTCCATATACGGCGGCGCGTCTCCCCGGAACACCACATCGGTGGAGAGGTGGATGAGCCGGGCATTCACCTGTTGCGCCGCCTGGGTGATATGCCTGGCCCCCAACCGGATCACCGCTTCCATGTCTGCGCCCCGGTTGCTGCCGGCGGTGTGGATGATGACATCGGGATGGAAGTCAGTCACCAACCGCAACACGGCCGTTTCGTCCCGTAAATCCAGCCGTTCGTGCTGCCCGCGGTTGAGGGGGTCGTGTTGGAAATAGGTATAAAGGGTGTCGTGTACGGCCGTTGCCAGGGGCGTGAGATGCTGCCCCAGATAACTACCACCCCCCGTGATCAACAGACGCAGCTTATTCTTCGGACTCATCCAGTTCCTTCACCCGGACCATGGCCTGAACGGCCGCTGCCTGCGCGGCGCTTTGTTTGCTACGGCCGTCGCCCTGCCCCCACACTTCCTCGCCCACACGCACCGCCACCGTAAACACCTTGGCATGATCTGGCCCGCTGGTTTCCACCACATCATAACGCGGCGTGATGTTGTAACGCGCCTGCGCCCACACCTGGAACTCACTTTTGGCGTCTTTGTGTGAAGAAGAAGCCAGGATTTCTACCAGCGCCGGGCCAATAAACCCGGCCACAATCCGCTCCACGGGGGCCAATCCCTGGTCCAGATAGACCGCGCCAATCACTGCCTCAAAGGTGGCGCATAAAATGGGAATGCGTTCCCGCCCGCCGTTTTCGGCCTCGCCATAACCCAGGCGCAAAAAACTGCCCAGGTCCAACTCGCGGGCAAAGGCTGCCAGCGCCCTGGCCTGCACCAGCGCCGCCCGCAAGCTGGTTAACTCCCCCTCGTTCATCTCCGGGAAATGGTGGTACAAATACGCGCCGACCACAAAATCCAGCACTGCATCCCCCAAAAACTCCAGCCGCTCATTGTCCTCTAAGACCGCTTCCGGTCTCTCATTCCAGAACGAGCTGTGGGTGAGGGCGCGCGTCAGCAGGGAATAATCCCGAAATTGCACAGCCAGCTTTTGCTCTAACAGCCCCAGATTATCCAGAACCTCATTCATGGTCATACTTCTTGAATAACAACACCGCATTGTGCCCGCCAAACCCAAAGGCATTGTTCATGCACACGTTCACCCTGGCAGGCCGGGCCACATTGGGCACATAATCCAGGTCGCAGGCGGGATCTGGCGTTTCATAATTGATAGTGGGCGGAATCATCTGGTCACGAATGGCCTGCACACAGAAAACACTTTCCATGGCCCCTGTGCCGCCCATGCAGTGCCCGGTCATAGATTTGGTGGAACTGACGCCAATGCTGTAGGCATGTTCACCGAGGGCGGCTTTGATTGCGGCCGTTTCGTTGCTGTCGTTTAATTCTGTGGCCGTACCATGGGCGCTAACGTAATCCACGTCCTCCGGCCGCAAACCCGCTTCCTTCAGGGCAACACGCATGGCCCGCGCCGCCCCGGAACCGCCTTCCGAAGGGGCGGTGATGTGAAAAGCGTCCGTGGTCTGGCCGTAGCCCACAATTTCGGCCAGGATGTTAGCGCCCCGCGCCAGGGCATTTTCCAGGCTTTCCAGCACCAGCATAGCCGCGCCTTCGCCCACCACCAGGCCATCCCGATTTTTGTCAAAGGGCTGCGGCGTGGCGCTGCTTTTCACAGAAGTTGCGCCGGCCCGTTCAAAACCGGCTATGGCCACCGTAGCCATAATGGATTCGCTGCCGCCGGTCAGGGCGGCGTCAATATCACCGGAGCGAATGGCGCGGAAGGCATGGCCGATGGCGTCGCTGGCCGAAGCGCAGGCAGAGGTAATGGTGGTAGAGGGGCCATGAATGCCATAATCAATGGCTAACATGCCGGCTGCGC
>CAADGU010000296.1 GCA_900696625.1 uncultured Chloroflexota bacterium
ACTGACGGCATTCCAGGTGAAGTCTGGGGTGATGGGGATGTTGGTAGCGCCGTCGGCAGGCGTGAGCAGGGACGGTGCGCCCGGCGCACCATCAAACAGGTTAAGTTGGACGGTGGTGGTATGGGTGCTGGTGGGCGCCACCCCAACAACGCTGATGGCGTAGCTGCCACCGGCAGCCGCGCCGGTGTTGCCGATGGTTAGCACACTGCTGCCAGGAGGGGTGACCGGGTTTACGCTGAAGTCGGCTGTTGTTCCAGCCGGGTGCCCGCTTGCACTCAGGGTAACATCGTCGGTGAAGCCCAAGATGGAGCCAACATTGACGTTGTACAGCACATCGGGGCCGGTGCAGACGGACTGCGTCGGTGGTGTTACCGAGAGGGTGAAGTCAGCGCCGCCAGCACAGTTTTGGCAAATAAGGGCAAAATCCTGATCGGTGGGCTGGCCGTTATAGGGAACACCATCCCCGGCAATGTTGGCGGCGTCAATGGTGATGGTCAGGTCGCCGCCAGGGTTTTGGATATAGACGTTTTCCAGGTTGTTGATATTGTCGTAGCTGCCGCCGGTGGTTGACCAGCCGCCGGAAAAGACGTTGCCCCGGTAGGTATTGCTGTTATTGACGACAGTCAGATTTAAGTTATTAACCAGGGCGGGGTTTGCGCCAACTGCGCCAGGGGCGTCTGACCAGGCCAGGGTGATGCGCACCGGTTTGGTGGGGTCGGCCACACCCAGGTTTAACACAAGCTGCTGCCCGGTAGCCGTGAACATATCAACCTGGTCACGGTAGACAAACAAGACACTGGGGCTGATGATATTGGTGATGTTGATGCGCCCCCAACCTTCGTTAATGTTGGGAATGTCGGCCGTGCCCATATCTACGGCGCCATTGACGATCATGGCTTTAGCCATAGCCGGGCTGGGGTCAGCGCCGCTGTTCCAGTTGCGCCACCATTCGGTGAACAGCACAACAGCGCCGGCGGCATGTGGCGAGGCCATACTGGTGCCAGAACAGAAAGCGTAATGGTTATTGGTGCCGCTGATGGGGGTAGCACATTGAGCGCCGCCAGCCAACCGCCTGGAGGAGGCAATCGTTGAACCGGGGGCGGCAATGGTGGGTACCCAACGGCCGTCTACGGCCGGCCCCCGACTACTAAAGCTGGAGATGTTATTGATATTGCCTTCGCGGAAGTTCAGACTGCTGGCAGTGACGATCAGATTCTTTGCTTCTTTTGGCGCTGTCAGGGTACCGGTGCCAGGGCCGGAGTTCCCGGCTGAGAAGACTTCGATGAACGGTTCGGCTACGTTGACGGTGTCAAAGTTGCCATCGCGTACCATGATGTCATGGGTTCGTTCGGAAGCCTGGTAGCCATGGTTGGTACCTTCACCGGTTGTCCAGGAGTTATTGCCGCCGACTGCTCCGCCAAGCACGGCCCGTTTGCTATGTTCTTGCCAGCCACCAGCCGGAGGCCAACTGGGGGCACACAATGAGTTAGAGGCAAAGAACGTGACGCCAGGGGCGATGCCCAGGCCATACAGGAAGCCGTTAGCATCCTGAAAACCGGCAGTGGCGTCACCACCCACAATACCGGCAACATGGGTGCCATGCCCACCGCCTGAACAATCGTCGCCAGGGCCGGCGCCAACTGGCGCGCCGGGATAATCGTACCCGCCGCCGATGCGGCTGTTGAGGTCAGGATGGGCATAATCCACACCCGTGTCAATGATGGCCCAGGTGACGCCTGTGCCATCCACGCCCAGAGCGGACAGATGGGCGTTGTAGCCGGTGATGGGAACGCCGCCGGGATGATTCCCGGCCACAATCTGGCTGGACATTTCGTCATCCAGAATGGGGGCAGGGCCAAGATAGCCGAGCCAGAGGACGGTGTTCAGTTGGGCGACAGAGGTTAAGACGTTGGCGTCTATTTCAACGATGGCATCGTAGAAGGCTTTGTCCGGTTGGGCGGGATAATGCTGCAAGACGGTAGCGCCCAGCGATTTCAGGGCGCTGAGCGTGGCGTCAATGTCGCCATCGTTGTAGAACATGATGTCTACATTTTGGATACGGCCGTTGAACCCATCCAGGTTCGGGTCTACCTTGTAGGCGGGGTGAACGGCGCCTTGCCAGCGCACAAAGGATAAATTGGCGGTGCTGGCAATAGCTGCCGCCGAACCCCAGGTGAGATAGGCATTATGCGGGTAGTATTGCAGCATAGGCAGCCCGTTGGCTTCCAATACCCGCAGCCACTCACTGCGTACTGGCCCGTTAAATTGAATCACGTGGAAACCTGCCTGGCTGGAGTCGGCGCGCATGGCCGGGGCTATGTCCGGTTCGCCTTCGCTCATCGGGTCAAAACGATAGCCAACAATTTGCACCTGCCCGGCTTCGGGCACGGCCGTGAAGGGAAGCCCGCTGGCTGCCAGAGTGGCCAGGTCTATATCGTTCAGTTCCAACCAGAGGAATGAACCATAATCGAGAGAAATGGTGGGGGAAAGTTGAAGCCGGGAAAAATCGGCCTGGGCTGTTGTGGGGATACTTACAAAGTGGCTGCCGCCACTTGATTGGGTGGCAGCACGGGCTGAGTAGCTGGTTGTGGCTAGTATTGCCAAAAACAAAGCCAGGACCAGAACCAAAAGCCTAACTTTTCTCATCTTGTGTGACCTCCTATTAAGTGGATGCCTGTATAAAGGACAAACACCCATAAAGAATGGGGAATATTGAGAGTGGGGCAAATTATAACGGCCGTGACTTTGCCGGGCGAATGTTTTTTACGAATCGGTGGTAATGGGCAGACGGTAGCAGGCCTGGGACATGTGTTCCAGGCCTGCACTATTTGTCGTTTCCAGGTTTGAATTTGTGGGGGGGATCAGACGGCCGTCGGGCCGCCCATCGGGTTACCGGTTACGTTCTAGTACGAGTTCTATCAGCTCCAACATTTCGTCCCGGACTTCAGAATCGGGTAATTCTGCCAGGGCAGCGCGGGCGCGGGCGCCCGTCTCTTCCGCTTGCAGCCGGGCAATTTCTACCGCGCCTGATTCGCGTAGTTGGGCCATCATCCGGGCAATGGGGTCATCGGGCAGTTCGGCTACAGCCACATCTGCATCTGCCACCTCGGAATGGCCGCCGTTTTGGGCCATCATCACCCCACGATTCTGCGCCAGGTCCAGGCCAGCAGGTTTGCCCATCTCCTCCGGGTCTCCCACGATATCCAGGATGTCATCCACAATCTGGAAGGTCAACCCCAGGCTGTAGGCGTAGGCGGCCAATGCTTCGATGCTCTTCTCATCGCCACCACCGAGCATGGCGCCCATGCGGGCGGCCGCTTCAAACAGGCTGGCCGTCTTGCGGCTGATGATGGTTTTGTACGTTTCGCGATCCATCACGCCCGCTTTGGCAGCAGCCGCTTGCAGCGTTTCCCCCTCCACCAGCTTGATGCAGGCGTCAGCCATGATCACGTTGTAGTCCGGGCCGTAGGGGGCCATCAATTCGTATACTTTGGTAAACAGATAGTCACCGGCCAGCAAGGCAAAGGTGCGCCCCCATTTGGCATGAACGGTGATTTTGCCGCGCCGGGTGAGACTGTGATCGTTAATGTCATCGTGAACGAGGGTGGCGGTGTGAACCATTTCCACGGCGGCGGCCATGGGCACAACTTCCATTAAATTTTGGCCGCCAACGGCCAGGTAAGCGAGTATACCAAGTTGAGGGCGCAGCCGTTTGCCGCCAGATGTGATAATGTGCAGCCCGGCATCGGTTAGCAAGTCCACGTCACTGTTCACAATGTGGCGCAGTTGTTCCTCTACGGCCGTTAACCCCTCATGAATTGCATCTTTAACCATAATTAAACCACCTCGTTCACAACTTTCAATTTTTTTTGAACGCATTGATGAGATTATAGGATACTCAAAAGGGCAGGTCAAGCCGTTTGTGAAAGAAATCTCAAATGCGGTTAACGTTTTTATTGTTGCCTTGCCTGTCCACCTTAACGGATAATTGCCGTTGTGTGGCAAGGCATCGGTCAGGATGATATAGGATATTGGCCGATTGGCAATGTTTATTAAGATAGGGGCTGGTCGCTGGTGGCTAGTAGTTGGCAACCAGCCACCAGCCATCAATCACCGAGGTCTCATGGATTTGTTAAGGCAACGTATTCTGGCAGAAGGGAAAAATTTAGGGCGGGGCATTCTCAAAATTGACAGCTTTTTGAACCATCAGATTGATGCGCTGTTGATGGAGGCGGTGGGGGAAGAGATGGCGCGGCAGTTTGCCGGGGTACGGCCGTCGCGCATTCTGACCGCCGAAGTCAGTGGGTTGATTCCTGCTGCGATGGTGGGCAAGGCGCTGGGTAATATCCCGGTGGTCTATGCCCGCAAACACAAACCCATCACCATGATGGAGCCGGTATTCATTGAAACTGCCCCCAGCCATACCAAAGGCAATGAAGTCTCGCTGATGGTCTCGCCGGAGTTTATCCAGGCCGGAGATCGCATTCTGATTGTGGATGACTTTTTGGCGACGGGGCGCACCATTGACGCTCTGTGCCGCATTGTGCAAAGCGCGGGCGCGGAATTGGTGGGCATTGCCACGGTGGTAGAAAAGACATTTGAAGGTGGCCGTGAAGCCTTAACATCCTGGGGGGTGCCCATTTATGCGGCGGCGACCATTGTGGATATGAGTGAAGGGAAGATCATTTTGGCGTGATGCGTGATGCGTGAAACAAGAGTCACGCATCACGCATCACGCATCACGGAGAAATATGGCACACGATACCGTAGTGATTCTCGATTTTGGTTCGCAGTATTCGCAGTTGATTGCCCGGCGGGTACGCGAGGCGAAGGTGTATAGTGAACTGGTTTCCTGGACGACGCCGGCGGAAAAAGTGTTGGCGCTGAATCCGAAAGGGTTCATCCTCAGCGGCAGCCCGAACAGTGTGTATGAGGCGGGTGCGCCCACGCTGCCCCGCTATGTGCTGGAAAGCGGCCTGCCCGTCCTGGGCATCTGCTACGGGATGCAGCTCTTGGCCTATAACCTGGGCGGCAAAGTGGCCGCCAGCCAGAAGCGGGAATATGGGCCGGCGGATTTGCAGGTGGATGTGCCCGAAAATCCGTTGTTTAGAGATTGGGCGATTGGCGGTGAGGACACCGCCAATCTCAGCCAGGTCTGGATGAGCCATGGCGACAAGGTAGAACAGTTGCCGCCCGGTTTTCGGCCGTTGGCCCATTCTGACAATTCACCGATGGCGGCGGCGGCGGATGTGGCGCGGCGGTATTATGCCGTCCAGTTTCACCCGGAGGTCGCGCACACGCCGCAGGGCAGTACGTTGCTGCGCAATTTTGTGGTGGAGATTTGTGGCTGCACACCGGATTGGACGCCTGCCAGTTTTATTGAGGAGCAGGTGGAGGTGATTCGGGCGCAGGTGGGCGACGGCCGTGTCGTCCTCGGTCTTAGCGGCGGCGTAGATTCGGCGGTGGCGGCGGCGCTCATTCACCGGGCGGTGGGCGACCAGTTGACTTGTATTTTTGTGGATCATGGCCTGCTGCGCCAGGGGGAGGCGGTGCAAGTGGTGGAGACGTTTGAGCGGGAACAGGGGATGCACCTGGTGGCGGTGAATGCCGTTGAAGAGTATTTGGAGGCGCTGGATGGTATTACCGATCCGGAGCAGAAGCGCAAGATCATCGGCGAAAAGTTTGTGCGCATTTTTGAACGGGAAGCGCAAAAACTGGGGCAGATTGATTTTCTGGCGCAGGGCACCATTTACCCGGATGTGATTGAAAGCGCGGGCAAGGATAAAAAGGATGCGCACGTGATCAAAACACACCACAATGTGGGTGGCCTGCCGGATGATATGGATTTTGAACTGGTGGAGCCGCTGCGCCTGTTGTTTAAGGACGAAGTGCGGCAGTTGGGTGTGGCCTTGGGGCTGCCGGAGAGTCTGGTGTGGCGGCAGCCGTTTCCGGGGCCGGGGCTGGCCATCCGCTGCCTGGGCGAGATTACCTGGGAGCGGCTGGAGCGGCTGCGGCAGGCGGATGCGATTTTTGTGGAGGAGCTGCGCCAGGTGGATATGCTTAAGTGGGGCACGCAGCAGTCATTTGCCGTGCTGCTGCCGGTGAAGAGTGTGGGGGTGATGGGCGACGGCCGTACCTATCAGGAGGTGATTGCGCTGCGGGCTGTGACCACGGATGATTTTATGACGGCCGATTGGGCGCGCCTGCCGTATGATCTGCTGGCCCGCGTCAGCCGTCGCATAGTCAACGAGGTGCCGGGCGTAAACCGGGTGGTCTATGACATTACCTCTAAACCGCCGGGCACGATTGAGTGGGAATGAGCCGTAATCGGTAATCCGTAATCGGTAATCGGTTTGGATTACGGTTTACGGGTTACGGTTTACGGGTTACGGTTTACGGGTTACGATTACAACGGGACACGGCCGTACTGCGTATTGACCGGCAGTTTTATTTAACCAATTACTGTTTACCGATAACCGTTTACCGATTACCGGAACAAGGAGGCGACTCATGGATTACGGACAAATTCTTAGCCGCAGTTGGCGGATTACCTGGAACAACAAGTTCCTGTGGGTGCTTGGTTTTCTGGCCGCGCTGACGCGCATTAGCAGCAATACCAGCAGTTACCAGACCAATTCATCGGAAATGAGCCCGGAAAGTATTGAGCGGATGATGCAGGGGATGGCGCTGTTGGTGGGATTGGGCTGTTTCTTTTTATTGATCGGGTTGGCCCTGTGGCTGCTCAGTCTGGCGGCGAAAGGGGGGTTGATCACGGCCGTGTCTCGCATTGACAACGGCGAACGGGTGACATTGGGCGAAGCGTTCAGCGCCGGGTTATCCCGCATTTTGACTCTGGTGGGCATGAATCTCCTGCTCTACCTGCCCATCTTCCTCATCGTCGCGGTCAGTGTGGTGGGGGCGATTACGCTCCTGGCCGGTTCCGGCATCACGTTCGCTTCATTTGCCGATGAACCATCGGCAGCGGGCGAGGCCCTGGCGGCCACATTTGGTCTACTATTCTTCTGTTTTTGTGGTCTGATTTGTGGGCTGGTTTTGTTGGGCATCTTGCTGCAATTCATCAATGCTTTTGCTTACCGGGGCATCATGCTGCGCGGTTTAGGCGCCATTGCCAGTCTGTCGCATGGCTGGCAGGTGTTCCGCAGCAACTTTGTGGAAGTGCTGCTGCTTTCCCTGCTATTTTTTGTGATCAGCATCGGCTTTGGTATGGTGGTGGCGGTGGTTTTGGCGCCTTTAGCGTTGATCCTGATTGTGCCTATGATGGCCATGGCCTCTGGTGGCAGCACACCTGGTGCGGCCGAAATTTTCCTGTTGACAGGCGGGGCTTTGTGCCTGGGTATCCTGGGCGCGGCGTTGGCTTCGGTACTGACCACCTGGCAGTCGGCGGCGTTTACGCTGGCGTACCAGGAGTGGACGGGGAAGGCAGTGAGTAGTGAGCAGTAAATAAAGAAAGAAGTAAGCAGTGAGCGGTAAGCAGTGAGCGGTTATCTGCTTACTGCTCACTGCCCACTACTCACTTTTTCGGATGGCATCTGTGATAGACATCGGCGGGCTGTTTTCACAATCGTTCACATTGGTGTGGCGGCGCAAGTTTTTGTGGCTGATGGGCCTGCTGATGGGGATTAATGGGTTGGTGGTGGGGTTAGCACGGCCGTTCCTGCGTACGGCCGTACCCGACCAATGGTTGAATCTGGCTTATTGGTTGGACATGCTGCAAAGTGGCAGTTTCCAACTGCCGGCCATCAACCTGACCCCGTCACAGATGTGGGGGTATGTACTGGTAGGGTCGCTGGCGCTGTTTGTTTACGTGGTGCTGTTTTGGGTAATTGTGACGGTGGCGGAGGGGGCGATTATTGGCGCAGCGTATGAGGAGGCGGAGGCACGGCCGTCCCACCTGGGCCGTTCGGTGCGATTTGGGATAGGCTATTTACCCCGTTTTGCGGCCATTGATGCCGCTGTCTTTTTACCCATATTTTTGCTGCTGCTGTTGATGATGATGGTGGCGCTGGCGGATACGGCCGTCATTGCCTACCTGACGCTGCAAACGCAGACAGAAACGAGTACGGTCATCACCATCTATGCACTGGGCTGGCTGTGTGTGTTGGCGTTGGGCTGCTGCATCCCCCCGCTGACCATTGTCCTGGTCTGGTATCGCACGCTGGCCTTCCGCGATGCGGCCATCTTGGGGCATGGTGTGCGCGAAGCGCTGCGGCATACGCGCCAGGTCATCCGCCAACATTTTGGTGAATTATTGGCGCTGGCGGTGCTGCTGTATGGGTTAAGTTACGTGCTGGGCTGGTTGTTTAGCCTGCTGACGCTGCCGGTGCTGGCGCTCACGGCCGTGCCCCTGGCGGCCGGCATTACCTCCCCCCTCGGTTTTGTGGCGGCGGCCACAAATCTGCTGCTCTCCCTGTTGGTGGCGCTGTTAAAGGGGATGGTTCATGCGTTCACGGCCGTGGCCTGGACGTTGGCGTATCGAGAGTTGAGCC
>CAADGU010000297.1 GCA_900696625.1 uncultured Chloroflexota bacterium
AGAATTTGCAAGAATTGGTGGGGCATCTCACCGGGCTGCGCCCCATTCAGCCCTTTTCCGTAGACCTGAAGGAAGTCTTTGGCGGCGACCCGCTCTATGCGGCCGACTTTGCCGACATTATGGGGCAAGAGCATGTGAAGCGGGCCATGGAAATTGCGGCAGCGGGTGGGCACAACTGCCTGATGAGTGGGCCGCCGGGCGCGGGCAAAACGCTTATCTCCAAATCATTGCCCGGCATCCTGCCACGCATGTCGGTGGATGAGGCGTTGGAAGTAACTAAGATTTACAGCGTGGCCGGTTTGCTGCCGGCCGATACGCCGTTGATCCGGGAACGGCCGTTTCGCGCCCCCCACCACACCATCAGCTATGCCGGTCTGGTGGGCGGCGGCGCCTGGCCTCGCCCCGGCGAAATCTCCCTGGCCCACCGCGGCGTCCTTTTTCTGGACGAACTGCCCGAATTTGGCGAGCGGCTGATTGAAGTGCTGCGCCAGCCGCTCGAAGGGCTGCCGCGTGAAGTCTCCATCTCTCGCGCTTCCGGCACCGTCACCTACCCCGCTAACTTCATGCTCATTGCCGCCCAAAACCCCTGCCCCTGCGGCTATTTTGGCGACCCCACCCATGCCTGCACCTGTTCCAACGCCATGATCACCCGCTACCAGAAGCGCATCTCTGGCCCTCTCATGGATCGTATTGACCTGCATGTGGATGTGCCCCGCGTCCCTTTTGAAAAGCTTACCAGCCTCCATCGCGGCGAACCTTCCGCCGTCATTCGGGAACGGGTGGAAAACGCCCGGCAAATTCAAGCAGAGCGATTGCAAGGTTATGGCCTACACTGCAATGCGGAGATGGGGCCAAGCGAAGTGCGCGACATTTGCCAGGTTGATGAAACGGGCAAACGGCTGATGAAAAGCGCCATGTCCCAAATGAGCCTCAGCGCCCGCGCGTATCATCGGGTACTGAAAGTGGCCCGCACCATTGCCGATCTGGGCAGTGCGCCTGCCATTGAACCGGCGCACCTGGCCGAAGCTCTGCAATACCGCCCCCGCAGCACAGAATAAAAAACAACGCGGCTAAAATGCCGCGCTGTTCCGTGAATTTATTGTTTGGGGATGCAGAGTTAAACTGCCAACCCCACATGTTCCTGATATTCGCGCCAGGCTCTGTTAAACGCTTCAATCACGTCATCAGTGGCCCGGTGGTCAATCAACCAGGTAGCCCATAACATATGGCCGCTTATTTTTTTACGATTGGCTTGTGGCTCCTCAAGTTGCCCCATAGTAAAGGCGAAATCCCCCACAATATCATCTCGTTCTTTTTGGTGTGTTAGCCACTGGTAGAATGATGTCATGATTGCTCTTTTCCTTATTACCTCAATGTTGCGCCTGCCATTTTGGATCAAAGACAGAACATACCGAATAACTTTGTTCTGGATGGTTACATAATATCATTAAGATAGACCTTATCAATCAAGAAGCTGTGAAAGTTCAAAGGAAAAGCATAGTACATTATGACTACCAACGGCCGTACATCACCCGTTATTGGTTGGTTGGCAGCGCAGGAACGGCCGTTGTTTGCATTCATCCCTAAGGAATTAGTACAATTCCGCTTGCGAAGCTGGCAGCCATCGTATATGGTTATGTCTGCGCTCAGGGGGGCAGCCAGTGTGAAGGAAGTAGAATGAGTCTACCCCAACTTCCACTATGTCGTTAATACAATCTGGCATTCAGTGCCCATTATTCAGAAATGGCTTAGTAGTTATGGCAAAAGATCGCACCAAATATCAAAAAGCAATGAGAACCGGTTTGGCCTATAACAGCGCCCAACGTTGGCAGGAGGCATTCGGCGCATTTCGGGTAGCCATTGCCGAATTTCCGCAGGAGCCGGCCCCCTATGCCGGACTGGGTGAGGCCTGTTTGGGGTTGAAACAGCTAGACCGGGCGCTAGAATGTTTCAAATTAGCCGCCCGTTATTCTCAGGGCGATATTACCTATTTGAAAAAGGTGGCCGACATTCAAGAACGGCAAGGGCAGCTGAGTGAAGCCGGCCGCACCTACATGGCTATCGGCGAAATTTTGCTCAAGCAGCGTAAACTCGATGAAGCCATCGGTAACTGGCAGCGCGCCATTCGCCTGGACCCCAATTTGTTGGGCGCGCACCGGCGGCTGGCGATGGTATTCCAGCGGCAAAACAAGGTGCGTGACGCCGTGCGTGAATATCTGGCCATTGCCCGCATTTTGCAGATGCAGGGTGAATCGAAAAAGGCGATGCAAATGGCTCAGGCTGCCCTGCGGCTAGACCCCGGCAACGACGATGTGTTGAAGGCGTTGGAACTGATCCAACATGGGGAAGCCGCTTTCCGCGAGGAAGAAGAGGAAGTGGCCGCGGCCGCTGAAACGCAAATTTCTGAGGAAGCGCAGGCGGAAGCGGACAGCCTGACGGAAACGGTGCGCCAGATGGCCGCCATCTTTGAAGCGGAACGCAGCCAACAAGGCCAACCAGAAATCAAGGCGGCCGATCCCATTAGCCTGGCGCGGCGGACGGCGCAGGAACAATTGGCCGAAGAAATCTTCCGCGACGAGGACGACAGTGATGTTTCGGCCGAGAATGGCTTGAGCAAGCTGGAACGGGATGCGGCGCTGGGGCAGGGCATGGATTTTGAAGCCCGCGGCCAGATCGCCGACGCGATCACTTCCTACAAAAAAGCGATTGATGGCGGTTTACGGCTGCCGGCCGCCTACTTTACTATTGGGCTGCTGTATCTGCAAAGCCAGCAGAAGGAACAGGCCCGCCAGATGCTTGATCTGGCCGCCCAGGAGCCGGTTTTTGCCGAAGCGGGGCGGGTAGCGTTGAGCAGGTAACGGCCGTACCCCCACACAAAAAAGCACGGCCGTCAGTGGCGGAATGACTCAAGTAAATGGTGCGCAGCTGCAACGGTTACAGGCGCTCTACCAGATGGCGGTGGAGTTGTCGGCGCTGCGCAGTTTAGAGTCGGTGCTGGATACGGCGCTGCGCCACTGCCTGGAATTGACGGGGTCGCAATTTGGTTTTATTGGGCTGACGGCCGTACACGGCAAAGCCCTCGATGTCGTCGCTATTCAAGGCTTCAACCCCAGCAGTAGCTTTTACCATCACAACCACCTCATCCCCCTGCGCCCCAACATCTTTGCCCGCTCCGTGCTGGAAAACCGGGCGGTGCGTTCCATAGACGCCGCCGCCGAACCAAACCGGGTGGGTCAGCCAGCCGGCCATCCGCCGGTGGGCACCTTCCTCGGTGTGCCGCTGCGCCTCCAGGATGAACCGATTGGCATGATCGGGCTGGCGAACCGGCCCAAACCCTATGAAGATGACCACGAACAACTGCTGCTAACCTATGCCGCGCAGGTGGCGATAGTCATTCGCAATGCCCAGTTGTATGAGCAGTTACAGGCCACCAATGAAGCGTTGGAGCAAAAGGTACAGCGCCGCACCCGCCAGTTGGAAAAGGCCAAAGAGACGCTGGCGGTAAAGGCGACGCAGTTACAGACATTGCTCTCAGAAACGGTGGATGTGCAGGAGCGGGAGCGGCAGCGCATTGCCCAAGATATGCACGATGGCACCAACCAACTCTTGATTGGGGCGCTGCTGGAACTGAAATCGGCGCACAAACGGCTGGGCAACGGCGACCTGGCGCTGGCCGAAAATTCGCTGGAAACGGTGCAAAACATCCTACACCGGGTGGAGGCGGAGATTAAAAACATCATCCATGATTTGCGCCCGCCGACGTTGGATGCGCTGGGGTTGGCCCCGGCGGTGCGTCGTTACGCCGAACGCTTTGAGCAATATACCGGCATCCCCTGTGTGGTCACGGTGCAGGGCGAACCGCTGCGGTTGCCCTCGCGCATGGAAATCAGCATTTACAGGCTGATGCAAGAGGCGCTGCAAAATGCCTCGGTCCATGCCCAGACTGGCCGGACGGAGGTGGCGCTGGTCTTTGAACCGGATTGTTTGCGGCTGGCGGTACTGGATAACGGCCGTGGTTTTGACCTGACGGCCGTGCAGCGCCACAACAGCGGTCACCTGGGGCTGCTGGGCATGCAAGAACGCGCCGAAAGCCTGGGCGGCAGCCTGTTGATTGATACCGCCCCCGGACAGGGAACAAGGGTCACACTAACTGTGCCCATCCTGGAAAACACCGAAGTAAAAATGTAATTGAGTAATTGGGTAATTGTTCGTCCCAATTACCAAATTACTCAATTACTCAATTACCACTATGACCCCCATTCGCATCATTATCATTGACGACCATCCCATTGTCCGCCAGGGCATTAGCAGCCTGCTCTCCAATTATCACGAATTTACCCTGGTGGGCGAGGCAGACAATGGCGCGGATGGTTTGCGTTTGGCGCAGACAACGCACCCGGATGTGATCTTGCTCGATATTCGGATGCCGGGAGAGTCGGGGCTGGATGTGCTGGCGGCTATTTTGCGCCAGCAGCCGGCTGCCCGCGTGCTCATGCTCACCTCGTTTGACGATGATGAGTATGTGATGACGGCGCTGCGCTCTGGGGCGTGTGGTTACGTGCTAAAAAGCGTCTCCGATGACCAATTGGTGAGCGCCATTCGCGCCGTGCATCGCGGCGAAAAGGTGCTGAGTTCGCAGGTAACAGACCAGGTGATTCGCCATGCCCTGACCGAACAGAGTGAACCGCAACGGCCGTCCACTCTGGACGAAGATGAGATAGCCATCCTGCGCCTGTTGGTAAAGGGGGCCAGCAATGCCGAAATTGGCGAGGCGCTGTTTATGAGCCAGACCACTGTCAAACGTAAACTGCGCCCTATTTTTGAAACCCTCAACGTGCAAACCCGCGCCCAGGCCGCTGCCGAAGCCGTGCGGCGGGGGATTGTTTAGTCACACATTCGGTGACAACTTTCTCCACCTGTCGGGGTCATTCCCCTTCAGTTTCTATCAGGGGGTCAATTTCTACCTGGCGGGCTATCCAATGAACGAGCAGCAGGGCGAACAAGGCCATGCCAATCAGGAGCAGACTACTCCATAAGGCGTCATTCAAGTTGCGTTCCAGCGCCCCATACACCAGCAAGGGCATGGTTTGGGTGCGGCCTTGCAGACTCCCGGCGAAGAGAATGGTCGCCCCAAATTCCCCTAAGGCCCGCGCCCAACAAAGCACCAACCCGGCTAACATGGCCGGGGTGCTTAACGGCAAGGCAATGTGCCGGAAAATTTCGCCGGTGGATGCGCCATCTATACTGGCCGCTTCCATCAGGTCACGGGGAATGGCGCTGAAGCGAACCTGCACGGTGCGGATGAAAAAGGGGGCGGCGACGAAGATCTGGGCCATGATCACGGCCGTTGTCGTAAACGGCAATGACACCCCAACCAATTGCAGCGTTGGCCCAAATAGCCCGCGCCGCCCAAAAGCCATCAACAGCCCAAAACCGGCGACCACCGGCGGCAAGATGATGGGCAGTTCCACAAAGATGTTGATCACCCGCTTGCCGCGAAAATGATACCGCGCGAGCACATATGCCAGCGGTGTGCCAAAGGTGAGAACAATGCTGACGGAAATGAGGGTGGTAAACAGGCTAAGGGTGACGGCATTGCCAACAGAACGGCCGTACAACGCCTCCATACCGCTCAAATCCCGCAATGCCCGCAGCGCCATCGCCAGCAAGGGCACGGTCAGGAAGAAAAACATCACCGCCGCCATACCGGCAATGACGAGACGGCCGTCTGGCCAATGAAAACGACGGAAAAACGGCAAATCAGCTTTCATCATTGCTGGGACGTGGCCCAAACCCCCACTTTGCCAGCACAGCCTGGCCTCTCTCACTCAACACAAACTCAATGAAGGCTCGCGCCGTTTCCGGGCTGGCGGAATCAGTGATGGCGGCGATGGGATAAACGGCGACGACGTTCAGCACCTGGGGGATTTCTATCACCTTTACCTGGTCGGTAATGTCCGGCGTCACATCCGATTTGTAGACTACGCCAGCATCGGCTTCGCCCAGGACTACTTTGGCGGCCAGTTGGCGTACATTGGCTTCTTCGGAGACGAGGTTGGTGAGTACGGCCGTCTTAAATTCTAAGCCATAAGCCGGGTCAGCCGCGGCCTTGTCTAGCATCTGGTCTGTAAATCCGCGAATGGGCACATCGGGCGCGGCGGTGACAAACTTGACGCCCGCATTGGCTAAATCGGCCAGTGTTTCCATGCCCGCCGGATTATCGGCCGGCACAATCAACACCAGACGGTTGGTCAAGAAATTCACCGGCTCACTGGCAATGCGGCCAGCCACCGCCGCGTTTTCCATCTGTCTGGTATTGGCCGAGGCGAATACGTCACCCGGCGCGCCTTCGGCCAGTTGAGTAGCCAGATCAGACGATGCGCTAAAATTGAACTGCACAGTAACGCCGGGATGCTGCCCTTCAAACACCTGACCTAGCTCGGTAAAGGCGTCGGTCAGCGAAGAAGCGGCAAAGACGGTGAGAGTGACAGCCTCCGTTGCCCCTGACGTGGTAGCCCCAGGCAAACTGCATCCGGCGAGCCAACAAAGCAGAAATAGAATGAGGAACAACCTTTTGTAAGGCATCTTTTTCTCCTTGCCAGGTAACACGATTTGCCAAATCGTGTTACAGGTTTTTAGACAGCCGATTCAACGATTCTTAATGTCTGCTCGCAACTATCCAGCCAGGTGAGCATGGCCTCAATCTGGCCCAGGCGAAATTGATGAACGAGACGGCCGTA
>CAADGU010000298.1 GCA_900696625.1 uncultured Chloroflexota bacterium
CCGCCTATGACCCCGAAACTGGCCAGTTAATCGCTTTGTTCAACCCGCGCACCCAACAATGGCATGAGCATTTTTTAGTTGAATCGGGCGCAATTATGCCGCTCACGGCCGTTGCCCGCGTCACCATCCTCGTCTTACAACTCAACCGCCCTGGGCGCATCATGGTACGCCAGATATTAGCGCAGGAGGACGCATATCCCGGATGACCATGCAAACCCTCAACCTCAAACCGAATCACAAAGCCGTGCGCGACTATTACGCCGCGCTGGGGCAGACGCAGCAGCTCAGTCTGCTGCACGAAGGCGCGGTCGCCCCCCACTTTGCCAATTTGCTGCGTGTTTGCGCCCGGCAGTTTGGCTGGAGCCTGGAGGAACAGTATCACTTGCCGCGCAAGGGGCAACGGCCGTAACGCCTCCACGCAACGCCAACACCCCTCAACAACTGGAGGTCGTTGGCAACTCCAACGTGCGCGCTGAACCAAATACCAATGCTGATATCATAGGGGTTGCGCCAGACGGAGAACTATACGATATTCTGGCAGCGAGCCAGGGAAACACCTGGTATAAAATCCGCCTCAGCAGCGGGCAGGAAGGCTGGATTGGGTCCAGTCGGGTGACGTTAGTCACGCCTTCTCAAAGATGAAGTCATCTATGGCCGAAGCTACCTTTCGTTTTTACGGGGAATTAAACGACTTTCTGCCGCCGGAAATGCGGCAGCGCAGCCTGGCCTACCCCTTCACCGAACCACAAACCGTCAAACACCTCGTCGAGGCGCTGCGCATCCCGCACACCGAAGTAGAACTCATCCTCATCAACAGCCAGCCGGTGGATTTCACGGCCGTCGTCCACCCCCACGATCACGTCAGCGTCTACCCCGTCTTCCACAAATTGGACATCTCCCTATTGCCCGCTTTACGGCCGTCGCTGGCCTATCCGCCCCGTTTCATCCTGGATAATCACCTGGGCAAACTGGCCCGCCTGCTGCGCCTGCTCGGCTTCGACACCCTCTACCCCCGCGCCCATCTGGATGACAGCGAACTGGCCCAAATCGCCCACGACGAAAACCGCGTCATGCTCAGCCGCGACCGGGGCCTGCTCATGCGCAGCCTCATCACGCATGGCTACTGCCTGCGCACCACCAACACCGCAGAACAGGTCACGGCCGTACTCCACCGCTACCACCTCCACGACCACATCCAACCCTGGACGCGCTGTTTGAATTGCAACGGCCGTCTGCAACCCGTCCCCAAAAGCGAAATCGAACACCGCCTGCAACCCAAAACCCGCCTCTACTTCCACGACTTCCGCCTCTGCCAGGATTGCGACCAGATTTACTGGAAAGGCTCCCACTTCACCACCCTGCAAGAATTCATAGAACGCATAAGACCCTAAGGGTTTTCGGAAACCCTTAGGGTCTTACCCATTCACTCACCGATTACCGATTACCGATCACCGATCACCGATTACCATACTCTCCGCCAGCGCCACCAAATCCGCCGGGTCACTACTGCTGCGGTTATCTTCGTACCACTGTATCTGCATCCAGACCCCATCCTGCACCCAACGCAGGCGCAAAATCGGCGCATCAGCATTCCATGTGGCCGATGAATCACCGGCATAGACCACAAACGTACCGGCCACAAACTCACCAGGCAGTTCGCCAATCTGCACCGGCACAGCCGCCCCTGCCGGAACCTGATCCCAATCGAACTGCAAATACCCATTACGTGATTGGGAGATGATCAGGTAGCCATCACCATCCCCCGCCGTGTACTCCACATGCACAGCGCCGCCGTACACCCGCGCCCCTTGCAGCACAAAATCAGACTGCGCCGCCGGCAGCGCGGCCACCGGGAAACCGGCCTGCGCAGACGCTTCCGCAATGCTGATCAATGGCGCCGGTGGCGGCGCCGTCGGTACCGCCGCATCTGACTGCGTCACCACCAGAGCGGGTGAGACCGGCATCGTGTCACTTTCGGCGCGGTTGAAAAACTGCCAGACATCTTGCGCCAACGTGCGTCCCTGGGGCGTCAGCGCCGCCAGCGCCAGCAGCGCCACGACGATCATGAGGGCAACGGCCGTGCGCTGTAAACGGCGCGGTCGTCTTGTATTGATTGTGTTCATTGTGTCTCCTTGTTGAAACGTATGTCGTTTTCCCGCCACAAGGTCGGCTTTCACGGCCGTCCACAAGTTGACCTGCCCGGAAGGGATTTCCTCTTCCAGCGCCTCCTGCAAAATGGAACGAATCTCTTTGTCGTTCATATCAAACTCCTTTTTTAACCGTAACTTTCCATCAGGCGATGCAGGCGCTGCCGCGCATCACGCAGCCACCATTTGATGGTGCTGAGCGGGCGGCCCATTTTGGCCGACATGCCCACTTCGCTCATGTTGAGGAAGTAGCGCATGACGATCACGGCGCGTTGTTCGGGCGGTAAACTCTGAATTGCCTGGAGGATGAGACGGCGCGTCTCCATCTGTTCCACAAGCTGCTCCGGGCGCTGCGCCGGATCAACCAGCCACTCGGCCACCTTTGCCGCCGGTGTGTCTAGTTGTTCTTCCAGCGAAACCACACGCTGCTGTTTACCGGCCAGCTTCAGGGCGTCATTCACCACCATCCGGTAAAACCAGGGCGCAAAGGGGCGCGTCTCATCAAATTGCTGGATGCGTTCGGCGGCTTTCACAAAGGCCGTCTGGGCCACATCCTCCGCCAGGGCGCGGTCAACCAAGATCAGGTAGGCGGCGTGTACGGCCGTAGCCTGATACCGCTTCACCAACGTCTCCAAACCGTTCAAGTCACCTTGTTTTAAGCGAGATATTGCTAATCGGTCTTCCATGTACATGTCCTTCATCATCATCGAGCGCTCTATAATAATTATCCGCCACAACAAAAAAAGATAGTGGTACAATTCCCATATGACAGACCAAAGCCAACTCTCCACCGAACGGCTGGCGCTTCTCTACCGCCTGTCCCAGACCTTCAACTCCTCGCTTGACCTGGACGAAGTCCTCAACCGGGTCATGGATGAGGTCATTGCCGTCACCCGCGCCGAACGCGGTTTTGTCATGCTGAAAGAAGGCGATGGTAAACTGCACTTCCACGCCGCCCGCGGCATTGAGCAGCAAACAATAGACACCCCCCAATTCCACATCTCGCGCGGCCTGGTGACCCGCGTGGCCGAAGAAGGCCAACCCCTGCTCACCAGCGACGCCCAAAGCGATGATCGCCTCAGTATGCGCCAGAGCGTGATGAGCCTGGGACTGCGCTCCATCCTCTGCGTGCCCCTGCAATTTCGGGACAAACTCATCGGCGTCCTCTACGTGGACAACCGGCTGCAAGCGGGTATTTTTACAAAGGCAGATTTGGAATTATTAACGGCCGTCGCCGCCAGCGCCGCCATCGCCATTGACAACGCCCGCCTCTACCAACTCGCCATCGAAAAAGGCCGCCTGGAACGGGAACTGCAAATGGCCCGCGACCTGCAACGCAGTTTGCTGCCGCAATATGCGCCCCGGCTTCCCGGCTGGCAGTTCATCGCCCGCTGGCAGCCCGCCCGCCAGGTTGCCGGCGACTTCTATGACTTCCTGCCCGCCGGCGATCAACTCGGCCTGCTCATCGCCGACGTCTCCGACAAAGGCATGGCCGCCGCCCTCTTCATGGCCCTCAGCCGCAGCATTCTGCGCGCCAGCCTGGCCCAGGCCGCCCCCGCCGACGGCATCAGCCAGGCCAACCGCCTCATCTGCGCCGACGCCGCCAACGGCATGTTTGTCACCCTCTTCTACGGCCTGCTCGAACCGGCCACCGGCGACCTGACCTACGTCAACGCCGGGCACGACCCGCCCCTGTTTTACCAGGCCGCCGCCGACCAATGGCAATCGCTCGCCCCCACCGGCCCCGTCCTGGGCGTCAGCGAGACCATGCGCTACGAGCAGCGCACCATCCGGCTGCATCCCGATGACTTCCTCCTGCTCTACACCGATGGCGTCACCGACGCCCTCAACAGCCAGCAGCAAGAATTTGGCCGCGCCCGGCTGCACCAGATCGTCGCCGCTGAACGCCGCGCTACGGCCGTGACCCTCATCGAAACGCTCGAACAAACCTTCCACAACTTCGTCGGCGGCACCGAACCGTTCGACGACGTCACCATCCTCCTCATCAAACGACTTGCCATTGACAACCTGGCGGGATAAGGCAACAATTCAAGCGAATTAGTAGAGATTGGGAGATCAGGAGATTAAATCTGCCAATCTCCTAATCTCCCAATCTCCTAAGGTTATTATTAAGGTAGATGATCAACACACTCTTAAACAACCGCTATCATCTAGAAGCCGAAATCGGCCGGGGCGGCATGGGCGTTGTCTACCGCGCCCAGGACACCTTGCTCAACCGCAGCGTGGCCGTAAAACTGCTCTCCGCCGGTACGTTGGGCACCGAAGGCCGCGCCCGCCTGCTGCACGAGGCGCAGGCCGCCGCCCGGCTCAATCACCCCAACATCATCACCATCTACGACGCCGGCGAATTTGAAGGCGCGTCCTACATCATCATGGAAATGCTGGAAGGTGAGTCACTCTACGACCGCCGCCCGCAAAACCTGTCCGAAACCCTGCAAATTGCCATCCAAATCAGCACCGCTCTGGAACACGCCCATACCAACGGCGTCATCCACCGCGACCTGAAGCCGGAAAACGTCATTATCACCCACGACGGCACGGCCAAACTAACTGACTTTGGCCTGGCCCGTTCCGTTGCCAGCCGCCTCACCGTCGAGGGCGCCTTCATCGGCACCGTCTTCTATTTACCCCCGGAACAGGCGTTGGGGCAGGCCATTGACGGCCGTACCGACCTCTATGCCTTTGGCGTCATGCTCTATGAACTCGTCACCGGGCAGCTTCCCTTCAACGCCGACGAACCGTTGGCCGTCATTTCGCAGCATCTCTACGCACCACCCATCCCCCCCAGCAACCATAAGAGCGACCTGCCGCCCGCCCTGGATGTGTTGATCATGAAACTGCTGCAAAAGAACCCGGACGACCGCCCGGCGTCAGCCGCCATCGTCCGCCAAAAATTGACCCACATCCGGCAGGCGTTGTTATCGCCAACGGCCGTCAGCGCCGCCGAGCCACCCCCCTCACCCCTGGAACGGCTGGCCCAGGGGCGGCTGGTGGGGCGCGAAAAGGAACTGGCCGAGGCAAAGACACTCTGGAAACAGGCCACCCATGACCCCGGCGACCGGCACGTACTGCTCATCAGCGGCGAACCGGGCGTGGGTAAAACGCCGCTGATGCGCGAGATTCGCACACTGGCCGAAGTCTCCGGCGCGATGGTGCTGGCCGGTGAATGTTACGCCGGCGGCCACGCCCCCTATGCGCCCATCGCCGCCATGCTGCGCGCGGCGCTGACCCAGCCGGCCCGCCGCCGCGCCACCGGCCAAACCGGCACGGCTACTTCGGCTACGCTCAGTACAGGTGTACCCCCGCTGCCCGATCCCATCCTGGCCGACCTCATCACCCTGGCCCCCGATTTGCGCCTGCTCTACCCCGACCTGCCGCCCAACCCCTCCTACGACGCCCAGGCCGACCAGCAACGCCTCTTTGAAAGCGCCGTCACCCTCTGGGGCAGCCTGGCCGAACGCGCCCCCCTGCTGCTCATCGTCGAGGATGTGCATTGGGCCGACAGCGGCACGCTTGACCTGCTCACCTATCTGGCGCGCCGCTGCCGCGCCAGCAAACTGCCCATCCTCATCGTGATGACCTACCGCGACGTGGAGCTAGACGCCGCCTGCTGCCTGGATGATATTGTCTATGACCTGACGCGCGAACAATTAGTCTTGCGCCTCAAACTCAACCGCTTTGACCGCGAACAGACCCGCACCCTGTTAAATGTCATGTTCCAGGAGACCATTTCCGACGATTTCCTGGAAGCCATTTACCGCGAGACCGACGGCAATCAGTTTTTTATTGAAGAATTGTGCAAGGCGCTGGTGGCAGAAGGGAAATTGTATCGCCAGGATGGGCGCTGGCAGCGGCCGAATATGGCCGAGATGCAGTTGCCCCAAAGTGTGCGCGGCGCCATTCAGGCTCGCGTCAGCCGTCTGCCAGACGCGGCGCAGGAGGCGCTGCGCTGGGCGGCCATCATTGGCCGTGAATTTGATTTTGGCGTACTGCAACAGGCCAGCGAGATGGCGGAGGAAACGTTGATAGATGCGTTGGAAACGGCCGTGCGCGCCCAACTCATCAGCGAACGCAAACCCGACCGCTACACTCGCGTCCGCGCCGGTGAGGAAACGTTTGTCTTTGCCCACGCCCTCACCGTTACCGCCTTGCGCGAAAGCATGAGCGTCATCCGCCGCCGCCGTCTGCACGGCCGTGCCGCCGCTGCCCTGGCCCAACGCTACCCCGACGACTACGAGGCGCTGGCCTACCATTACGCCGAAGCGGGCGACATTGCCAACGCCCGCCATTACTACACCAAAGCCGGCCACCGGGCACTGGCCGTGCATACCAATCAACAAGCCGAACGGCACTATCACGCCGCCCTGGAACTGCACGAAAGCGATGCCGAAAAGGGAGATTTGCTGGCCCATCTGGGCGAGGCGCTGTTTGCCCAAAATCGGTATGAAGAGGCCATCGAAACGTGGCTGCAAGCCATTCCCTTCTGCCGGGCACAGGCCCACCACGACCATGTGGCCCGGCTGTATGCCCGCGCCGCCCGCGCCGCCTGGCATGTGGGCGACACCCCGCGTGGCCTGGCCCTCTGCCGCGAAGGCATGGCCGGTTTGCCGCCTGATAGTGAGACGCCGGGCACGGCCGTGCTGCTGCACGAAACCGGGCGCGCCTGCTTTTTCAACGGCCTGCCCGATGAAGCCCTGGCGCTCTGCCAGCAAGCCATGGCCCTGGCCGAAAAGCTCAATCTGATAGACGTGCAGGCCGACACCCTGGCGACGATGGGTGTGCTGCCGGGGCTAACCATCGCCGAACGCATCACCGCCCTGAAACAGGCCATCGCCCTGGCCGAACCGGCCGACCTGCTGGCTATCGCCATGCGCGCCCACACCAATCTGAGCGGGCAGCTTAAACATAGCAATGACCTGGAACAGGCGCGTTACCATAACCGCCGCGCCGTGGAACTGGGGCAGCGCGCCGGCGCGGCCCTGTGGAAATTGGACGAGCGGGTGATAGCTCTGAGCGACGCCCTGACCAATGGCGAGGTGGTCACCGCCCAGACTTTGCTGGCGGAAATGCGCGAATTGGTACAGACGATGCCCCCTTCCCATTACAAAATGCCGCTGGTGGATATGTTGGCTGCCTGGCTCGCCTACCAGACCGGCGATCAGCAGACGGCCGTTGACCTGATGCAAAAATGCCAGACCGACTTCCGCCAACGGGGTGATTTGCAGCAGTTAGCCGGCCTCAACAACGATTTAGGATTCATTTTGCGCGAAATGAACCGGCTGGATGAAGCGGAAGCGACGCTGTTGGAAGCGGTCGAAATTGGCGACCGGGGGCTGGGTACCGGCCCGATGGCCCCCCGCGCAGAATTAGCCATTGTCTACGCCTACCAGGGCCGCCATGAAGAAGCAGCCACCCTGCTGCGCCAGGCAGAGGCGTTAAGCAGCGGCGGCGACTCTTTTCACGAACAGGGGCAGTTAAACCAGGCCAGGGCGTTGATTGCCGTTTGTGCGCAGCGATGGGAAGAGGCGTTTGCCTATTTTGCCACGGCCGTGCAAAACGCCGAGACCATTGGCGCGCGCTGGTTCCAGGCAGACCTGACCCGGCAGTGGGCGGAAGCGCATCTGGCGCGGGGTGAAGCCACCGACCGCCAGCGCACCCGCGAACTGCTGCAACAAAGCGAAGCCGCCTTCGCCACCATGCAAAACGCCTACCAACTGGCGCGGGTACGGGCGCTGCTGGCGGAAATATAACAACGGATTTTCAGGATGGGCGGATTTTGTTAATCCGGCCATCCTGAAAATCCGCGTCCTTCCTTACGGCCGTGCCCCCACCCCAGCACACAAAAAACACGGCCGTTTCGTTGGTGGCTTTCACTCAACGAGAACGCAAACGCTTCACGATGGTATCATCCAGCAGTGTGGTTTCCTGCTGTGGCCCATCAAGGAACAGAGGGAGTTTGTTTAGTACATCCCGGCCTAAAATGATTTCTTGCGCCGTTTTGTCGGCAATAACGCGAATACCGGGAAATGCCTGTTCGCCAAGATAAACATCAATGAAGTAGAGGGAGACGGGCTGCCGATGACCAGTTATGCCTATCATCCAACCAGGCGCTGTTTCTTCTGCGCCAATCGCTTGTAAGTGTGTTAGAGGAACTAAAGTGGCATCCGAACCGGAATCAACTACGGCCTGGAATGGGCCGACAAACTGATCGGTCACGGAAGAATACAAGCGGATACGCAGAACAGGTATTGGCGGAAAATGGCTGGTGTTATAGGCAAGTTTCATTGGACAAGATGGCGCTGTAATCTGGTAAATTCTTGGTCAGGTGTATTGGTAACCTGGACAATAAGCACCGGTAAATCTCCATATTGCTGGCACAATCGTTGGTAAAGAACACCCCCGTCAAGATCATAGTCAAGGACACGGCCGTCCACCATCCCTATAAATTGCCCGGTATACTGCTCCTTTAACTGGTCATGTTGTGCCCGAAATCGCTCCATCTCTTGTAACAGTTGTTCATGCCGCTGCTCACGCAGATAATCGGCAATGACATCTTCTAGCAGCGATTCAACCGAAGCGCCTTGCCGGGTAGCCAGTTGTGCCAAAGGATTGAGTAATTTATGAGGCAGTTCAATTGTCGTCATTCCTTCACCTGTATGCCTGAAAAGATAGCCACAGTATAGCATATTAAGGGCAACGGCCGTACCAACCCCACAAAAAAGCAAGGCCGTTGGGAGCTACGGCCGTAAGCCCGCTGATAAGGTAATAAGGTGTGGGGTGATGGGGCATACGGCCGTACCCTCCATCAAATGAGAGCAACAAACGAATGAGCCGCATGAATTCGCTACCTAACGGCCGTAAACGTTCTGGCGGCAAACAAACGAATGTGGCACGGTGGTGATACTGACCATAGCAATCCAGGAAGACCCTGCCGCAGCAGAATCCCACACATATCACGGCCCACGCCGCTTCCGTCTTGCTCAACGTGAATACGGGAATTCTACGGCCGTGCCCCCACCCCATCACAAAAAAACACGGCCGTACCTCCCCATTCTCCTCTCGCACCACATTTGCTGTGTACGGCCGTGCTGAACCCCATATATTTCACGGCCGTTGGGGTACGCCAGCGAACAATACTACGCAGAAGCGAAGCATCAAACGACCAAAAACGGGCTGGTGGCTGGCAAACGAATGTAGCACGGCGTGGAACACCGACCACACCAACCCAGAAAGACCGCGCCGGAGCAAGGGCAGCAATTCAGCAAAGCCACGCCGCAGCAGGAAGGGGTCAATCCCAGAAAAAGTAGTAATCTATATCCGTTACCTCCCACTCATTTCTGTTCAAATGTAGTGTCCAATGGGACGCTTCTCCACCGGAGCGAGGTTGCCGAGGATAGCTATGGATCATATCCACCAAAGCCTCATTTCC